>NZ_PZJL01000015.1:74687-141222 GCF_003206585.1 Salinicola sp. CR57 | reverse complement strand
GACACACCCTCCCGCTACCAACCCCCAGAGACCGAAACGCCCGCACGGGGCGGGCGTTTCAGCGATTCGAATCTTGTCCGACGCTAGTCATCCTGGGCGTTCTGCCCGCCCGCTTCACTACGACGCTTCTCTCGACGCGCCTTGTTCAAGCGTCCCAGTGCCAGTATCGGCCCCGACACGACATAGCAACCGAACAATGTCAGCAGCATCACGGAGGGTTCGATGGAGATCAAAACGAACAGCAGTACGATCGCCAGCAGGAACACGAACGGTACTGGCCCCTTGAAATCGATCTCCTTGAAGCTGTGGTAGCGCACGTTGCTGACCATCAGCACGCCGGCGGCGGCCACCACGACGGTCATCAGCACCTTGAAGCCCAACGACTCGGCATCGAAGGTGTGGAAGACCCATACGCAGGCAGCCACGATGGCCGCTGCCGACGGGCTGGGCAAGCCGACGAACCACTTCTTGTCGGTGCTGCCGATCTGAACGTTGAAGCGTGCCAGGCGCAGTGCGGCGCCCGCGACGAAGATGAATGCCGCGATCCAGCCGATCTTGCCGATGTCCTGCAATATCCAGGTGAACGCGACCAGCGCCGGTGCCATCCCGAACGAGACCATGTCGGCCAGGCTGTCGAACTCGGCGCCAAACGCACTCTGGGTATTGGTCAGTCGAGCGACACGGCCGTCCAGCCCATCGAGCACCATGGCGATGAAGATGGCGATGGCTGCCTTGGCGTAATCCCCGTTCATCGCAGCAACGATGGAGTAGAAGCCAGCGAACAGCGCCGAAAGCGTGAACAGGTTGGGCAACAAGTAGATACCGCGGCGGCGGATGCGCTTACCGTTCTCGACGGTTTCCTCGATGACTTCGTCTTCATCATCGAAGAGCGGAGACGTGGCCCCGATCGTGATCGTCTCGGGCTCTTGCTCGTGGTGGCGGTCATCCTGCGTCATGAAGCGAGTCCTTTAGTGTCGAGTGCGCCAAGGCATTGTAGCCGACTCATTCTACAGCCTAGCGGGAATCGCGACAGATGCCTGCGAGAAAGCAAAACCCGTCAAACAAAACGGGGGCGCGACTGTCGTCGCGCCCCCGCATGAGCCATCGACCGATCGGTGATCAGTTCTTGCTCTTGTCGACCAGCTGGTTGGCCGTAATCCACGGCATCATGGCACGCAGCTTGGCACCGACCTGCTCGACCGGATGCTCGGCCGTCTGACGGCGGCGTGCATTCAGCGAGGCGTAGTTGCAGGCGCCCTCGGCGATGAACATCTTGGCATACTCGCCATCCTGGATGCGCTTGAGCGCCTTGCGCATCGCCTCTTTCGAGCTCTCGTTGATGATCTCGCGGCCGGTCACGTACTCACCGTACTCGGCATTGTTGGAGATCGAGTAGTTCATGTTGGCGATGCCGCCTTCGTACATCAGGTCGACGATCAGCTTGAGCTCGTGAAGACACTCGAAGTAGGCCATCTCCGGAGCGTAGCCAGCTTCGGTCAGGGTTTCGAAGCCAGCCTTGACCAGTTCCACGGCGCCACCACAGAGGACTGCCTGCTCGCCGAACAGATCGGTCTCGGTCTCGTCCTTGAAGGTGGTCTCGATGATCCCGCTGCGACCGCCACCGATGGCTGCCGCGTAGGAGAGCGCGATCTCCTTGGCCTGGCCGGACGCATTCTGGTGGATCGCGATCAGGTCGGGGATACCGCCGCCGCGCACGAACTCAGAGCGCACGGTGTGGCCCGGCGCCTTGGGCGCGACCATGATCACGTCGAGATCGGCGCGCGGCTCGACCTGGCTGTAATGGATGTTGAAGCCGTGGGCGAAGGCGATGGTGGCACCCTCTTTCAGATTCGGCTCGATCTCCTGCTCGTAGATCGTCTTCTGGTTTTCATCCGGCGCCAGGATCATGACGACGTCGGCGGTCTTGCACGCTTCCGCGACGCTGGCGACCTTGAGGCCGGCGCTCTTGGCCTTGGCTGCCGAGGAAGAGCCCTTGCGCAGGCCGACGGTCACGTCGACACCGGACTCCTTCAGGTTATTGGCGTGAGCGTGGCCCTGGGAGCCATAGCCGACGATCGTGACCTGTTTGGTCTGGATCAGGGAGAGGTCACAATCCTTGTCGTAATAAACGTGCATATCGAACTCCGGAAGTCGGTTCTGGCGAGCGTTCTGCTCGAAACTGTCGTACTGAACAACCCTTGGCGTTGATGGCCATTGGCGCCATCTGTCGCGGTGCCCGTCGCTTCAGCCTGACGCCACGATAAGCCAGGCGATACGTTGCGTAAAACGCTATATTTGCAATGCGACATTTCAAAATGTGAAACGACCATGGACTACCGCCCGCTTACCCACTTCCTGGCACTGGCCGACCACCTCCACTTCGGCCGGGCCAGCGATGCCTGCCATATCAGTCCATCGACGCTAAGCCGCTCGATTCGCCAGCTCGAGGAGACGCTCGGCGTCACGCTGTTCGAGCGCGACAACCGTCACGTCACGCTGACGCGGGAAGGCCTGCTATTCCACACCTACGCCCGGGAGACGCTGGAGCAGTGGCAGGCGATGCAGGCCACCTTGATGGCAGAGACCCGTGAGCTGGCCGGCGAAATCAGCATCTACTGCTCGGTCACCGCCAGCTACAGCTTCCTGTATCGACTGCTCAGCGAGTTTCGGCTGCGCCACCCGCGCATCGAGATCAAGCTCCACACCGGAGACCCGGCGGATGCCATCGCCCGCGTCCAGGCGGAACAGGAGGACATCGCCATCACGGCGCGCCCGCGCAGCCTGTCGGATGCGCTGGCGTTCAAGCCGCTGGCGACATCGCCGCTGGTCTTCATCGCCCCGCGCGATGGTGCTGACTGGCTGCCGAAGACGCCGGATATACCGACCCCGTCGCAGTGGAAAGGGGTGCCGATGATTCTGTCGGAATCGGGCCTGTCACGAGATCACGCCGATACCTGGTTCCGTGCCATGGGGATCAGCCCTCGCATCTATGCCCAGGTCGCCGGCAACGAAGCCATTGTCAGCATGGTGGGGCTGGGGTTCGGCGTCGGCATCGTGCCACGTATCGTGCTCGACAACAGCCCGCTGCTGGACCGCATCATGATCCTGCCGGTCAAGCCGGAGCTGCCTCATTACGACGTCGGCCTGTGCGTGCTCAAACGCCGCTTGAAGAGTGCGCTGATCGACGCGCTATGGGCTCAGCTGCCGAACTGACCCGGCCCGCCGGAGCGACGACAAACGCAAAACGCCCGACGGAATCGCTTCCGCCGGGCGTCGGTCCACCACCGGTCACCTACAACGTGAGCAGCTTGTCGCCACGCGCGATGCCGGATACCCCGGTCCGCGCGACCTCGAGGATACCGATCGGCGCCATCGCCTGGACGAAGGCGTCGAGCTTGCCGGCATCGCCGGTGATCTGCACGGTATAGACACTCGGCGTGACGTCGACGATCTGGGCACGGAAGATATCCGCCGTACGCTTCACTTCATCGCGCGCGGCACCCAACGCCTTGACCTTGACCAGCATCAGCTCGCGCTCGATATGGTTGCCCTCGGTCAGGTCGACCAGCTTGACCACGTCGATCAGCTTGTTGAGATGCTTGGTGATCTGCTCGATCACCCGGTCGTCACCTACCGTGGTAACGGTCAGCCGCGACAGCGACGGATCCTCCGTCGGCGCCACGTTGAGGGTTTCGATGTTGAAGTTGCGCTGGGAAAACAGCCCCACCACGCGGGACAGGGCGCCGGGTTCGTTTTCCAGCAGAATCGAGATGATATGGCGCATCAGGTCCGCTCCGTCTTCGAAAGCAGCATGTCACGCATGGAGCCCAGCGGCACCTGCATCGGATAGACGTGTTCGAAGGGGTCGACATAGATATCGAGGAACACGAGCTCGTTGGTATCGGCGAAGGCACGCTCCAGCGCCGGCGCCAGCTCATCCAAGGTCGTCACCTTGATCGCGGTGAAGCCGTAGGCCTCGATCAGCTTGGCGAAGTCCGGCAGCGACTCCATGTAGGAGTGGGCGTGGCGGGACTTGTAGTTGAGATCCTGCCACTGGCGCACCATCCCCAACGACTGGTTGTTGAGGTTGACGATCTTGACGCCGACATCGAACTGCTTACAGGTCGACAGCTCCTGCATCATCATCTGGAAGCTGCCTTCGCCGGTGAAGCAGACCACATCGTCCTGCGGATAGCTGAGTTTGATGCCCATCGCCGCCGGAAAGCCGAAGCCCATGGTGCCGAGGCCACCCGAGGTGATGAAACGGTTGGGCTTGGCGAACTTGTAGTACTGGGCCGCGAACATCTGGTGCTGACCCACATCGGTGGTGACGAAGGCTTCGCCGCGGGTGGCGCGATAGACCGCTTCGATCACCTCCTGGGGCTTGAGCGCTTCGCCCGCCTTCGAAGGCTCGTAGAGCTTGCCTTCGCGCTCGGCCCGCCAGCCCTCGATGCTCTTCCACCACTCGCCCAGCGCTTCGGCGTTGGACGCTTCGCGATCCTGGACCAGGCTGATCATTTCGTCGATGACGCTGCCCGCCGCGCCGACGATGGGCACGTCCGCGCGCACGGTCTTGGAAATCGAGCTGGGGTCGATATCGACATGCACGATCTTCGCGGTGGGGCAAAACTTCGAGGTGTTGTTGGTGACGCGGTCGTCGAAGCGCGCGCCGATGGCGACGATCAGGTCGGCATGATGCATCGCCATGTTGGCTTCATAGCTGCCGTGCATGCCGAGCCAGCCCAGCGACTGGTGATCGCCCTGGGGATAGCCGCCGATTCCCATCAACGTGGTGGTGATCGGGAAGCCGAGCCGCTGGACCAGATCGGTCAACGCTTCGCTGGCCCGCCCGGTGACGATGCCGCCACCGGTATAGAACACCGGCCGACGCGCCTTGAGCATCATGTCGACGGCCTTCTTGATCTGGCCGCTATGCCCGCGGGTCACCGGGTTGTAGGAACGGATCTTGACCTTTTTCGGGTAGACGTATTCGTAACGCTCGGTGGGCGCGGTCATGTCCTTGGGGATATCCACCACCACCGGGCCGGGTCGGCCGGTGGCCGCCAGGTAGAACGCCTTTTTCAGGACTTCGGGGATCTCGCTCGGGTGGCGGATCGAGAAGCTGTGCTTCACCACTGGACGAGTCACGCCGACGATATCGGTTTCCTGGAAGGCATCTTCCCCGATCAGGTGGCTGGCGACCTGGCCGCACAGCACCACCATCGGGATCGAGTCCATGTAGGCCGTGGCGATGCCGGTAACGGCGTTGGTCGCGCCCGGACCGGACGTGACCAGCACCACGCCGGGCTTGCCGGAGGCGCGAGCATAGCCATCGGCGGCGTGGGTCGCGGCCTGTTCATGACGAACGAGAATGTGTTGAACGCTATCCTGGCGAAACAGGGCATCGTAGATATGCAACGCCGCTCCGCCCGGGTAGCCATAGATGCGCTCGACGCCTTCGTCTTTCAGAAAGCGGGCGATCATGTCGGCGCCGGAAAGTAATTCCACTGGTGAGTCTCCCCTGGAAGTTCGAGTGCCGCTTCGCGGTTCTGATGACAGAACCCAGGTCGTGAATGGTTGGCGCGATTCACGAACACGAAGCTCAATCACGGCGATACGCCGCTGCCGACGGTTGAATGTCGGCGCCTGATGCCATTTCCTGGCGTCCTGGGCCCGGGGTGGGGACCCGCACTCTTAGGAACCGTTGGCACCTTGGCACCGACGGCTCCTGACACGGCAGATCGCCGTATCGGGGTTGGCGGGAACAGGCGTGTGGCCCGCGCCCTTCTTTCCTCAGAAAGATATCCTTCGACAGGCGGGTAGAGGTCGCTCGGAACCTACCCTTCACGCAGCGGCCGGGGATCGCCCGTCATTGGCTGCGCCCGCAATCAGGAACCGCCTAGATTCCACCAGCGCCACGGGACTGTCAACCTCCGGCGCCCACGGCCGAGACGCGAACGATTCGAGCGCCCGCTTCGCGCTAGCGGCATCGACTAAAGTTGAGGGGCTTCGCGCAGCGCCTCGCCGCCATCACTGCTGTACTGAATTTCAGCTGGCAACGAGTTCGAGGCGCCGATCGATGAGCTCGTGGACAATCCCATCCTATGGAGTAACGCGCATGTCCCCCATCGTGAAATGGTCCGCGTTCGTGGCCATGGCAGGCTTTCTCTTCGGTTTCGACACCGCCGTGATATCCGGCGCGGACAAGCCCATTCAGGAGCTGTGGGGGCTGAGCGATCTTCAGCACGGCCTGTTCATCATGTCGATGGCGCTATGGGGAACGGTGCTCGGCGCGATCTTCGGCAACTGGCCGACCGACCGGCTGGGCCGGCGCGCGACCCTCTTCATCATCGGCGTGCTCTACTTCATCTCCGCGCTGGGTTCGGCTCTGGCCACCGATCCGTTCTGGTTCTCGTTCTTCCGCCTGATCGGTGGCTTCGGGGTGGGGATGTCCTCTGTCGCCGCGCCGGCCTACATCTCCGAGATCGCGCCGGCCGAAAGGCGCGGCAATCTGGTGGCGCTCTATCAGTTCAACGTGGTGTTCGGGATCTTCATGGCCTACGTCTCCAACGCCATCCTCGGCAGCCTGCTGGGCGATGACGCCTGGCGCTGGATGGTCGGTGTCGAGGCCGTCCCGGCCCTCGTCTACACGCTGGCGCTGCTCAAGGTACCGGAGAGCCCGCGCTGGCTGATCCTCAACAAGGGGGACACGCGCACCGCCGCCGACGTGCTGAACCAGATCGATCCGCAGCGAGATACCCAAGCACAGATCGAGGAGATCCAGGCGGCCGACCGCGAGGACAACAAGGTCCACTCGCGCTTCTTCTCGCGCCGCTATCGACTCCCCATCGTCCTGGCCTTCCTGATCGCCTTCTTCAACCAGTTCACTGGCATCAACTTCGTGCTCTATTACGCGCCGCGCATTCTCGAGGCCGCCCAGCTCGGCGATAACGCAGCCCTGCTGTCGACCGCCGGCATCGGCTTGATCATGGTGATCTTCACCATGATCGGCATGGCCCTGATCGACCGCTTCGGTCGGCGGACACTGATGTATATAGGCTCGGTGGGCTACATCATCTCGTTGTCGATCATCTCCCACGCCTTCTTCACCGATAACCTGGGCGGCGCGTTGATCCCGTTGCAGCTGTGCCTGTTCGTCGCGGCCCACGGCATCAGTCAGGGCACGGTGATCTGGGTCTTCATCTCCGAAATATTCCCCAACCGCGAGCGGGCACGCGGCCAGTCGCTCGGCAGCTTCACCCACTGGTTCTTCGCCGCCGTCATCACCCTGGTGACGCCATGGGTACTGGGGATCTTCAACGGCGGTCCGGTCTTCGCCTTCTTCGCCTTCATGATGGTGCTGCAGATCGTCTTCGTCGCCTTCCTGATGCCGGAGACCAAGGGGATATCATTGGAGAAACTGCAGCAGAAGCTGTCGCCGAAGGGTGAATCGGGACATTAAAAATGCCCGTGACGCCAAGCGTCACGGGCAGGAAACGGTCAGGACGCGACCGTAGCTTCAGAATTGGAGAGTGACGACAGGCCCGGCGCACCGCCGGGCCTGGTCATTACTTGTCGAACACCAGATGATCGCCATCGGCGCGGACGCGAATCGTATCGCCCGGCAGGAACCGGCCCGAAAGCAGGTCCTGCGCCAGCGGGTTCTCGATCCGACTCTGGATCGCCCGCTTGAGCGGACGCGCCCCGAACACCGGGTCGAAGCCGACCACGGCCAGTTGCGCCATCGCATCACTGCTGACCTCGAGCTTGAGATCGCGTTCGGCCAGGCGGCTACGCAAGCGGTCGAGCTGGATCGAGGCGATCGCCTGGATCTGCTCCTGGCCGAGGGCGTGGAACACCACCACCTCGTCGATACGGTTGATCAACTCCGGCCGGAAGTGGTTGCCCACCACCGTCATCACCGCATCGCGCATGGCGGAATAGTCGCTCTCCTCCCCGCCCATCCGCTGGATCACGTCGGAGCCCAGGTTCGAGGTCATCACGATCACCGTGTTGCGGAAATCGACGGTGCGCCCCTGGCCATCGGTCAGACGCCCATCCTCCAGCACCTGGAGCAGGATGTTGAAGACATCCGGATGCGCCTTCTCCACCTCGTCGAGCAGCAGCACCGAGTAGGGTTTGCGACGCACGGCTTCGGTCAGATAGCCGCCCTCTTCATAGCCGACATAGCCCGGCGGCGCGCCGATCAGACGGGCCACGGAGTGCTTCTCCATGAACTCCGACATGTCGATGCGCACCATCGACTCTTCGGTATCGAACAGGAAGTTGGCCAGCGACTTGCACAGTTCGGTCTTGCCCACCCCCGTGGGGCCGAGGAACAGAAACGAACCGTTGGGCCGGTTCGGATCGGACAGCCCGGCACGCGAGCGGCGCACCGCATTGGCAACCGCCTTGACCGCTTCGTCCTGCCCAATGACTCGCTCGTGCAGGGCCTCTTCCATGCGCAGCAGCTTGTCGCGCTCGCCCTCGAGCATCTTGGAGACCGGGATCCCGGTCCATCGCGACACGACTTCGGCGATCTCCTCCTCGGTCACGTTGGAGCGCAGCAGCTGATGCGTCGAGGTGTCCGCACCGTCGCTGTCGCTGCTCTCCGCGATCTGCTGCTCGAGCCTCGGGATCACGCCATACTGCAGTTCCGACATTTTTCCCAGGTCGCCCTGGCGCCGGGCGGCCTCCAGGTCGATGCGCGCCTGCTCGAGGTCGGCCTTGTACTGGGCCGCGCCCTGAATACTGGCTTTCTCGGATTTCCAGACTTCCTCGAGATCGGCGTATTCGCGCTCGAGTTCGGTGATCAGGGTCTCGAGATTCTCGAGGCGCTTGCGCGAAGCCTCGTCGGTCTCCTTCTTCAGCGCCTCGCGCTCCATCTTGAGCTGGATCAGGCGCCGGTCGAGCCGGTCCATCTCCTCCGGCTTGGAGTCGAGCTCCATGCGAATGCGCGATGCGGCTTCGTCGATCAGGTCGATCGCCTTGTCGGGGAGCTGCCGGTCGGTGATGTAGCGGGTCGAGAGCTTGGCCGCGGCGATGATCGCCCCGTCGGTGATGTCGACCCCGTGATGAACCTCGTAGCGCTCCTTGAGCCCGCGCAGGATAGCGATGGTGTCCTCCTCGCTGGGCTCGTCCACCAGCACCTTCTGGAAGCGCCGCTCCAGGGCCGCGTCCTTCTCGATGTACTGGCGATACTCGTCGAGCGTGGTCGCGCCGACGCAGTGCAGTTCGCCGCGGGCCAGCGCCGGCTTGAGCATGTTGCCGGCATCCATCGCGCCCTCGCCCTTGCCGGCACCGACCATGGTGTGCAGCTCGTCGATGAACAGAATGACGCGCCCCTCTTCCTTCGACAGCTCGTTGAGCACGGACTTCAGTCGCTCCTCGAACTCGCCACGGAACTTGGCGCCCGCCAGCAGCGAGCCCATGTCGAGAGAGAGCACTCGCTTCTCTTTCAGCCCCTCGGGCACCTCGCCATTGACGATACGCTGTGCCAGCCCTTCGACGATCGCGGTCTTGCCTACGCCTGGCTCGCCGATCAACACCGGATTGTTCTTGGTGCGACGCTGCAGGACCTGGATCGTGCGCCGAATCTCGTCGTCGCGACCGATCACCGGATCGAGCTTGCCCTCGGTTGCCCGGGCGGTCAGGTCGAGGGTGTATTTTTCCAGCGCCTCCCGCTTCTCTTCGGCATTGGCATCATCGACATTGGCGCCGCCGCGCAGCTCGCCGATCGCCGTGGCCAGTCGCTTGCGGTCCAGACCCGATTGGGTCAACACCTTGGTGAGCCCATTCTTCATGTCCAGCGCCGCGAGCAGCACCAGCTCGATCGCGATGTACTGGTCGCCGCGGGTCTGGGCCTCGCGATCGGCCAGGTTGAACAGCCGCGCCAGGTCCTGGCTCATGCTGACGTTGCCATCGAACTGGCCGACTTCGGGCAGCTTGTCGAGATAGCCGGCCAGCCCTTCCCGCAACCGGCTGACGTCGCCGCCCGCCTTCTGTACCAGACCCTTGATGCCGCTATCGCGCATCTCGAGCAGTGCCATCAGCAGGTGCCCCGGGTCGAGCTGGTTGTGTCCTCGCCCTACCGCCAGCGACTGCGCTTCGGCCAGGGCGTTCTGCAGCTTGGTCGTCATGCGATCCATACGCATATCTTCGCCTCCAAGGAGCCGTTGCAGGTCATGACCCGGCGGCTCGGTTATTCATTAGTTGACACTTAAATGGAGGTATGTTGGATCTTTTCAAGCGAAGCGAATGAAAAATTCGCCGCGACAGAACGCCACAGACGAATGAGATTCATGGAGCGAGGAGATTCCGGCGACCGTGAAGGCGAATCAGCGCAGCCAGATCATGCTGGCCATGCGCCCGGTACGGCCGTCATCGCGGCGATGGGAGTAGAAACGAGATTCACAGGCGGTGCAGAAATGACCGCCGCTGATCGAATGCACGCCGACACGCTCCAGCCGAAGTCGGGCGAGCCGGTAGAGATCCGCCATGTAATGCCCCAGGCGATAAGGGCTGCGCTCGAAAGCCATCTCGGCTTCCGGCTGCAGTGCCACGAAGGCTTCGAAGACTTCCGGGCCGACCTCGAACTGGGCATTGGAGATGGCCGGCCCCATCCACGCCATCAGCTCCTCCGGATCGACACCCAGTGCCGCCACGCTCGCCTCCAGCACGCCCCCCGCCAGCCCGCGCCAGCCGGCATGGGCCAACCCGACCCGCGTTCCCTGGCGATCGCAGAAGAAGACCGGCAGGCAATCCGCGGTCAGGATGACGCAGGCGTGGCCGCGATCGAACGCCACCGAGGCATCGGCCTGGGGCGGATGCTGCCGGTACCCGTCCTGGAAGTTCTGCATGACGCGTGCGCCATGCACCTGATCGAGCCATAGCAGCGGCCGCTCGTCGCCGACCTCCGCCGCCAGCCGGTCACGGCAGCTAATCACGGACTGGGGATCGTCCCCGACGTGCGCCGCCGGATTGAAAGCCGCAAAATCGCCACGGCTGGGCCCGGTCTCGCGCGTGGTGACGAGGGCACCCACGGTGCTCGGCGCGAGCCAGTCAGGTAGCAGCAGGGTCGGCGCGTCGCTCATCGATGGCTCTGAGTCATTCGTCAGCGGCGACGAACACGAGGATGAATGTATCAATCGGCCTCCTGATCCTCACGCAGTGCATCCAGCAGCAGAAACATGTCGTCGGGCAGCGGTGCCTTGCACTCGATCGGCGCCCCGTTGACGGGGTGGTCGAAGCGCAATTTATGCGCATGCAGGGCCTGGCGCGGAAACGTCCTGAGCAGCGTTTTCAGCGAGTCGCCCGCCCCGGCCGGCAACTTGAGCCTTCCCCCGTAGACCGGGTCGCCGATCAGCGGGTAGCGAACGTGCGCCATGTGCACCCGGATCTGATGCGTCCGACCGGTCTCGAGCCGGCAGCGAACGTGAGTATGCGCGCGAAAGCGCTCGTTGACGCGATAGTGCGTGACCGCCGGCTTGCCCGAGGCGATCACCGCCTGACGCTGACGATCCTTGGGGTGACGCCCAATCGGCGCATCCACCTTGCCGCCGGCGGTCATCGCGCCCACCACGATGGCATCGTACTCCCGCGACACCGTCCGCGCCTGCAACTGAGCCACCAGCGCGGTCTGCGCCGTCAGCGTCTTCGCCACCATCATCAACCCGGTCGTGTCCTTGTCGAGACGATGAACGATACCCGCCCGTGGGATCGCCGCCAATGGGGCATGGTGATGCAGCAGTGCATTGAGCAGCGTGCCATCGGGATTGCCGGCGGCGGGATGCACGACCAGCCCGGCAGGCTTGTCGATCACCATGACGTCCTCGTCCTCGAACACGATCGACAGCGGAATCTCCTGAGGCTCCCAGCGGGTCTCTTCCTCGAGCCGGGTGTCGAGTGCTAGCCGCTCGCCGCCGATCACCTTATCCTTGGGCCGTGCCTTCTCTCCGTCGACCGTCAACTCGCCCTGCTGAATCCAGCTCTTGAGGCGCTCTCGCGAGAATTCGGGGAACATTTCGGCTGCGGTCTGGTCGAGACGTCGCCCTGCCAGATGCTCGGGTACACGCTCATCGCGCTTGAGGATGTCAGCCATACGTGAGGATCGGTTCCGTTTCGCCGGTACGTGTCGCCGCTGCGTTTCGTCGGCGCGTTTCGTCGGTACAAGGGTTTGCTTTATAGTGAGTCGAATTCGGCGGATTCTAGCACGGCCGCCAAGGAATGGTTGATACGAGGATGATGATGCGATTTTCTGCGCGATGTTCCGCTCTGGCCGCCCTGTTGCTGGCAGGCGCACTGCTCGCTGGCTGTGCCAGCAATGAGCCTGCCCCCGACCTGCAGGAGCAGGATCTTTACCAGCAAGCCCAGAGCTCCCTCGATGCCGGCCGTTACAGTACCGCGGTAACGCAGCTGGAAGCGCTGGATACCCGATTCCCCTTCGGCCGCTATGCCGAACAGGCGCAACTCGAACTGATCTACGCCTACTATCGAGTCGAGGACTGGGAAAAGACTCGCGCCGCCGCCAGTCGCTTCATTCGCCTCCATCCGGATCATCCGCAGGTCGACTACGCCTACTACATGCGCGGTCTCGGCGCCTATCAGGCAGGTCGCTTCAGCCTCGAGAGCATGGAGTTGATCGACATCTCCAAGCGTGACCTGGGTGCCTCACGTGACGCCTACGTCGACTTCGGCGAACTGGTGCGCCGCTTTCCCGACAGCGCCTATGCCCCGGATGCCCGTCAGCGCATCATCTACCTGCGCAACGTGATGGCGCGCCATGAGCTGCAGGTGGCCGACTTCTATCTGCGCAAAGGGGCCTATGTCGCGGCCGTCGAGCGCGGCCGCTGGGTGATCGAGCACTATCCCAAGTCCACCGCCACCCGCGACGCCCTGGCGGTGATGGTGGAGGGCTACCTGGGATTGAAGATGCGTGACCGCGCCGAAACCGTGCTGCAGACGCTGATCGAGAACGATCCGGACAATAGCCAGCTCGACGGCGATACCTTCGTGCCCAAGCACGTCAATGTCGACCCGCCGCTGACGGCCAAAGGGTAAAGCTACGAGCTACGTGGCCCAGATTGCGATCTACAAAGAAAAGCGCCAGCNNTCGCTGGCGCTTTTCGTAGCTGCTGTTTAGCGCCCCGAAATCGGCGTAGCCCGTAGCCTAGTTTCCCGGCTTCCAGCCGTTGACGATGGGATAGCGGCGGTCGCGCCCGAACCCTCTGAGCGTGACACGCACGCCGACCGGCGCCTGGCGGCGCTTGTATTCGTTACGGTCGACCAGCTTGACCACCTGATAGACGTCGTCGCGCTCGAATCCCGCCTCGATGATCGCTTCCGCGCTCATGTCGCCTTCGATATAGCGTTCGAGAATCGCATCCAGCACGTCGTAGCCCGGCAGCGAGTCGCTGTCCTGCTGATCCGGCGCCAGCTCGGCCGAGGGCGGGCGGCTGATGACCCGCTCGGGAATCGCCGGCTCCTGGGCGTTGCGCCAGTTGGCCAGCCGATAGACCCAGGTCTTGTAGACATCCTTGAGCGCATTGTAGCCGCCGACCATATCGCCATAGAGGGTGGCATAGCCCACCGCCATCTCGCTCTTGTTGCCGGTGGTCTGGACCATCAGCCCTTTCTTGTTGGAGATCGCCATCAGCAGCACGCCGCGCACGCGGGACTGCAGGTTCTCTTCGGTGGTATCCGCCGCCAGCCCGCTGAAGCTCTCGGCCAGCGTCGTGGTGAAGGCCTCGACCATCGGCGCGATCGGCATCACCTCGTAGCCGACGCCGAGCATCCTGGCCTGTTCGGCGGCATCGGCCTGGGAGATCTCGGCGGTATAGTGATACGGCATCATCACCGCGTGGACCCGATCCGGGCCCAGCGCATCGACGGCAATGGCCAGCGACAACGACGAGTCGATACCGCCGGAGAGCCCCATCACCACGCCCTTGAAACCGCTCTTGTTGACGTAGTCGCGAAGGCCGGTGACCAGCGCGCAGTAGAGATTCTCCTCGGCGCCTAGCAGTGGCTCACGCTCGCCCTCTTGCGGCTCCCAGCCCATGGCATCCCGGCTGAAGCGCACCGGCATCAGCCCGACCTGCCAGAACGGCGCCCGCACGGCGACCTCCCCGGTGGCGTCCAGCACCAGCGAGCCGCCGTCGAACACCAGTTCGTCCTGGCCGCCGATGGCGTTGACGTAGACCAGCGGCTTCTCCACTTCGCGCGCGCGCTCGGCGAACAGCCGCTCCCGCTCGGCGGGTTTGTCGAGATGGAACGGCGAGGCGTTGAGGGTCACCAGAATATCGGCACCAGCCTCTGCGGATTGACGCACCGGCGCGCCATCCCACAGGTCCTCGCAGATCAGAATCCCGAGCTTCGCCCCCTTGTGCTCGACGATCAGGGGTTCGTGTCCCGGCTCGAAGTAACGATCCTCGTCGAACACCTGGTAATTGGGCAGCGCCTGCTTGGCATATTCGCCGCGCCACTCACCGCTCAGCAGCACCCCGGCCAGGTTGTGACGTCGGCCGTCGCGAACGCCCGGATAGCCGATGATGACGAGGGTCTGCGGCGCGATCTTGTCGATCTTGCGCGCCATCTCTGCCAGGGCGTCCTGCAGTCGCGACTCCATCGCCTCGCGCAGCAGCAGATCCTCCGGCGGATAACCGGTCAGGAACAGTTCGCTGAAGACAACCACATCCGCGCCATGCTCGATGCGTGCCTCACGCACCGCCTCGATGGCCGCCGCGGTATTACCGGCGATATCGCCCACCATCGGGTCCAGTTGCGCCATCACCAGGGTCAGGTCTTGCATGGGTAAACTCGTCTCCAGACAGATGCGGCGCTCAAGCGCCTCGGTGGCCGTCATCCATTTTCGCGCATGCCGGGTACAGAGGCAAAACAGCGCCTCAGATCAGCCGGTACGGGGCAGGATCGACGATCGGCTCGCAGCCGATCAGCTGATCGACCAGCAACCGCGTGGCTGCCGGCGCCAGCACCAATCCGTTGCGATAATGGCCTGCATTGACGTGCAGACCGTCGAAGCCAGGCACCGCACCGATCGTCGGCACGCCATCCGGTGAGCCGGGACGCAGCCCCGCCCACTGCTGCTCGACCGGACACCGGGCCAACTGCGGGATGATCGACAGGGCGCTGGCATGGAGCGACTCGAGGGCTGCCGATGTGGTCTGCTTGTCGAAGCCGACCTCTTCCAGCGTGGAGCCGGCCAGCACGCGGCCGTCCCCCCGCGGGATCACGTAGCGGCCATCCTTGAGCACGACCCGCTCGACCAGCCCCGCCGGCGCCTTGAAAAGGATCATCTGCCCCTTGACCGGACGCACGGCCAACTCGACCCCGATATCCGCCAGCAGCCCCCGCGACCAGGCCCCCCCGCAGATGATCGTCTGACCGGCACGAATCGCCCCGGCGGACGTCTCCACCCCCTCGATCACCGATCCGCGCCGGACAAGGCCGGCTACCTCGCACCGCTCATGGATCTCGACCTGCGTCATGCGCTCGAGCCGCGCCCGCAGCGCCTTGACCAGGCGCGGATTGCGGATGCTGCCAAGCGTCGGCATCCACAACGCGTCATCGAAGCCTGGCGCCGCATTGGGCTCTCTGGCGTAGAGCTCCTCGGCGCCGATCGTGGCCAGCGGCTTGGCCACGTCCCGCGCCCAGCGCAGGGCTCGGTCGGCGTCGTCGACGCGCAGGTAGAGCAACCCCTTCTGGCGATACTCCGGGTCGATGCCCGTCTCCTCGAACAGCCGCCCGGCCAGCTCGGGGTAGCGCCCCTCGGACCAGCTGGAAAGGGCCGATATCGCTTTCGAGTAACGCCACGGGTAGAGCGGCGAAACGATACCGCCGCCCGCCCAGGAAGCCTCACGGCCACACTGGCCACGCTCGACCAACGCCACCGAATGGCCGGCATCGGCCAGTTGCAGCGCCGTCATCATGCCGATGACACCGCCGCCCACGATCAAGAAATCCTGCATGGTGTCGATATCCTGACAAAAGGACGATTCTATCATTCGTCCAGAACCCGGACGCCGCAATGGTCTCTCGAGCTTCATCCCTGCAACCCGGCACCGATCATCCGTTGACGAGGCGGCAGCAGCGAGGCTTCACACTCATCGAGCTGATGATCTGCGTGGTCATTCTCGGCATTCTGGCGAGCTGGGCCGCGCCCGGCCTGGCGAACCTGAGCGCCCGCATGACGCTGGACAAGGAAGTGGAACGGGTATGGCAGTTGATAAGAAGGGCAAGACAGGAAGCCGCCACCAGCGGGCAGCCGACCTGGCTCTGCCCGACCGAGGACGGGGTGACCTGCAGCAACAATGGCCAGTGGGACGATACCTTACTGCTGTTCATCGATGGCAATGGTAACGGCCAGCCTGACGATGACGAGCGCATGCTCGCGGTGAGTCGCCCCAACGGGAATCAGGTCAGCATTACCGCCAACAGCTTTGCCAAGGGCATGGGATACACGCCGCTGGGATTTACCCGGGGGCGACAGTTCGGGACCTTCACCCTCACCAACCCGGCTGCGGCCGGGGGAGGCCACAGGATCGTCGTGCACTTTGCCCGTATTCGGCTCGACACGATCGCTGCCAAGGCAGTGAAAGACGAGAACTAGACCTGACGGGCCAGGCTCAATCGCAACTGCCGGGCGCCGGCGCGCGACTCCCCTGGCTGTCCAGACTCATGATGTCGCACGCTCCACTGGTGCGGCCATCCGCGCGACTGGCAGTGATCAAATAGCGCTGGCCGCCGTCGTCGATCTCCACGACCAGGCCATATCGGGCGGTGCCACTTTCCGGGGACTGACTGGGAGAGAGGCCCAATGTCGAGGGAGAGACGGCATCGCCGGACTCCTCCCCATAGCGGTAGGTCTGCGAGTAGCGCCGCTCCAGGTTCAGCGCCAGAGCCTGCATCGCCGCCTGGGCATCCCGCGCCTGCGCCCGCTCGACATAGCGGAGATAGTTCGGGATGGCGATGGCCGCCAGAATCCCGACGATCGCGACCGCGATCATCAGCTCGATCAGGGTAAAGCCGCGGGCACGCAATAGTTTATTCATCCGTCACTCCAGTCTGCGCCAGGTCACTCGGCCGAGCTGCATGCTGTTGAGCGGGGTCTCGGCAATCTTCGTCAACGCGCCATTGGTGCCGGCGCTCACTTTGGTTTCCTGGCCACCGTCATCGTCGAGCATCACTCTCGGGGTAAAGATCGCGCCATTGGTCGCGATAGCGATCGGCACATAGCGGGTGGAGTCATTCGACGATGGATAGTAGCTGTCCTGGTCGTCGACCTTGCCGTCACCGTTGACATCCAGCACCGGCGTCGGAAAGGCCGAGCCGTACCAGGCATTCAACTCATAGAGGTAGCCGGCATCCTCCGCACCGCAGACGCCATAGCCCGGAATCAACGATGAGAACAGAATCCGGTTGCCGCGTAGCGAGGGGCCATCGACGACCCTCTCGGTGTCCGCTAGATCGAGATACCAACCGTTTTCCGGATAGCGGCTGGTGTCGACGTCATCGAGATATCGCACCATGGGGGAAGAGGCGTCCTGATCGTCGAGCGTCGTCTGGTGGAAAGCGCGCCCGGCCAGATCGGCACGTGTCAGCGTGTCACTTCTGGCGACGCCGCCCACGAAGTCCCTCACCGCGTAGAAGCTGTCGGAGGCCCCGCGGTCCTGAGTGGTAGGCAAACCGTAGTTCTCCCCGCCGCCAGTGCCGAACAGCACCATCAGCCCGCCATCCGGATGTCTACCGACCTCCAGTGTCGAAGTGATGACCTGGCGCTCGCCCGCTCTGACGCCGCTGAAAAGCCGATGGACGCTATCTTCCCAGCCAGCCGGATCAGAAGAGGAGAGGTCGAAGCGCCAGATATTCCCTTGCAGGTCGGCGCCGTAGGCCAGATCGACGCGACCATCTTCATCGCGGTCCAACAGGGAGACGGTCATCATGCCGTTATCACCGCTGTTGTCGGCCGCGCTCGGTGTCAACCGAACGACATCCGAACTCGACCAGTCGCCCCCAGCGCCACCATCGACGAAAAGAATGTAGAGACTGGCCTTGCCAGCCTCACTGGCATAGCCATTGCCGACCACCACGGCGAATCGCCCATTCTCCATCCGCACAACACTGGGTTGGTTGTAGATGTAACCCAGTTGCTGGTCATCCTCCCCGAACACGGCAGCGTCATCGGCGGGGTCATATTCCCAGAGTGCGAGCGCGCTGGCATTCGACTCACTGAAGCGAGCCGGATCGGTCACGTCGAGGGCGAACAGGCCCTTGCCGCCCGACCCCAGGCCGCTCGTCAGCAGCGAAAACCAGGCACCGGTGCCCGCCTCGCCATGGCGGGCATCCAGCACCGTCGGACTGCCGTCGACATAATAGCGATGCCGGTAATCGGGATCGGCGAGCTCGGGCAACTGCTCGAGCACGAGCCCGGGCACATACGCAACGCGCTCAACCCCGGTGGCCGCATCGAAGCCGTGGAGCATGCCGTCATTGCCACCCACGTAGAGCATCTGGGCCCGCGTGCGTTGAGCAGTCCGGAATTCGGCATAGCTCGTGTCGCCCTCATCCGGCACGTAGTAGGTATTGGGCACGCCGACGAGATACGGCCGCGAGCCAATGAAGTCGCCCAGCCTGGCGCTTTCGCGGCCGTTCAACCAGAGCCGGTCACGCAGACCGCCCCCGTTGCGCTGCTCGTTTTCGGTGTCGCCGCGGATGTACCCGACCACATTCTGCAGCCGCTGGGTCATGTCGACGCCGGCGCCCTCGAATGCAGTCGTCGTGAAGGGGATCCCCGCCCCCGTGTCGGAATCATGGGTAATGATCTGGCGATTGCCTGGCAGGGGTAGCTGGTTGCGGGCGCTCCACACACTGCTGATGACGCCATCCTTCCCGAGCTTCACTGCCTGGAGATCGCCGGACCAGCTGTATTGATTGTTGTAGAGCGTCTGGAAGACATAGTCCTCGACGTCGCCGTCATGGCCGATGGTGACGCCCGCTCCTGTGCGATTGGTGTTCTCCAGCACCTGATCCAGCAGTTCGCGCAACGTGTCCGCCAGCTCACCGATACGGTTGACCTCGAAGTAGGCGCCGGGAGATCCGTCTTCGCGGCGGCTATCGTTGCCGTACTTAGCGGCGTAATACAGTGGTGTCTCGAGCTCCTGTCCCGTGTTGCCCGCGACCCGGTAGGTGGCCGTCGTCGCCGGGCTACCGTTACATGGGTCGCTCGGCGGACAGAGCGATCCGGGATAGCTGTTGGTGTAGTTATTGATTCCGGTGTGGACGTTGAAGCCGTCGCTCTGCTGAACCACGATCCGGTCGGCGCTCTCCCCGGTACCGTAGCGCCCACTGGTGCCGCTGAGAATATAGCCGAGGCCGAGCTTGTGAGACGCCGCGGCGCGGGTCACGCTGGTGGTGATCGAGAGACGCTCGTTCGAGAGCACGTAGCTCAGGCGTACTTCCGCATCGAAATCGTAATCTCCACCGAACTCCGAATCTTCCCAGTCAATCAGGAAGCTACCGCTCGAGCCGTCGGCCGCCTGCGATTCGACGAGGAAGTTGACGATCGCGCACTTGCCTCCCGCCGTGGTGTTGGAACAGGCGGGAATCAGGGAAACGGACTTGCCGGCACCGATAGGTATCGATACAAGCGGGACGTTGGACGCGAGTTGCACGGCATAGGTATCGATCGGCTGGCCATCGTTCCCCTCGGGGCCGCGAATGACGGTATCGTGGTGGGCGAAACGCGCCAGCCCGGCCACGCTGTAGCCGCCCTCCAGGCCCGGGGCATTAGGGCAGAGCCCCTTCGCATCGCTGAGCCCGGAGAGCGTCTTGGCCGTGCAGAACTTGTCACTGTCCGTGCCGGCGCTGGCGGGGGTCTGGCCAATGAAGTAGTCCCCGGAAATGCCCTCGGCCGCGCCGACGGCATTGGTCTGGGTCCGGATCTGGCCGGCCGAAACCGGTGACGAACCGGGAGCCCCCAGATCGTCGTTATCGAAGGAGATTTCGCTGGCATTGACCAGCAGCAACGAGTGTGCGGCACACCACTTGCCGGAGAGATCGTTGTCCCAGGCAGGTGATGTCAGCCCCGGAATATAGCTGGTCTCGACACGACCGGTTCCGACAGAGAACCTCTCCGTTGCCGATGTCTCTCCACCTATATAGCGCAGCGCCTCAAGGGCAATCTCGCCAAATGGGTTCCCCCAGTTGGAGCAACTGCCATTATTGAAAGAGCCTCGCCCCCAGGGGCAATTATCGCCCGAACTTGCGTTGTAGTTGCTGTCCTGATAGCTGTATTTCGCTATCTTCAGCGCATCGAGGTTGCTGACGATACCGCTATAGTCATCTGCGAACACGCCGGTGGCAGCGCTGAACTCGCTCCCGAAACCGCTGAAATTGGCTCTTAACACGCCGCCTTGCTTGTTGTTCTCGTAAGAGCCCGTAAACAGACCGAACTCGATATCGCTGGCATAGTCATGCAGCAAACCCGTGGGCTTCGGGTAGGCAGAGTCTGGATAGGCGGTACAGTTTTCACTCTCATCAGCGGCGGCACAGACTTCGACCCTGGCGCGATACTCCTCAGATCCTCGGGATAACCTGTAAGGGAAATCCCCCCAATTCTGGCGCTCACCTCGCCATGGGCACTGCCACTGTTCGGTACTCGCCCATTTGGGCCAGCCTACCTTGCTGCCGCTCTCGTTGCCGGTGGCAACGCGAATCAGCGGGGGATCGTTCACGCTGCCAGAATATATATTTTGTCGTGGATGATACGTCGTATTGCAGAATGTGACGGCGCTGGCGCCATTGAAGGGCGTGTTCTTGTTGATGATATTCGGGTCGGAAATGATTTTACTGAAGCTATGGGAATCCATCGGCAGAAACGCGCGCTCCAGCACCGTCGTTTCTGTCGCACTGTCTCGGTGTCTCTTGCCGCCATACAGCGCCTTTCGAATGATATCGATCCGCGTCATTGTCGCCCAGTTGAGCAGATTTCCACTCCAGGATTTATTCCCGCTGCAACTGAATTCGTCATCGCCTGGCTTTCCGTTTCCGTTTCCGTTTCCGTTTCCGTTTCCGTTTCCGTTTCCGTTTCCGTTTCCGTTTCCAGCATTACCGATGCGTCTGAATGCCCCACCGTCAAGGTGAGTGTCGTAGTCATAGCAGCCACGGCTATCGAAATAGCCGTAGTATTCGATGTCGGGGCGGTAGGTGGAATCGATCGCCCCGTCGCCATCGAGGTCGGACCAATCGGTGTAGGCTTTCGAATACCAGTTGTGGTCATTGGAGAGCACCAGCATGCTGCGTGGCGACGTATCGGCCTGGGCGCTCAATGGCGGATAATGGGGCACATCGTCCGCCGCCCACCCCTGGGTCGCGGCTGCCATCAGCAGGCCGCCCAACACCCAGCCCTTAATAGACATAGCGAGCCTCCAGGCGCTGGATCGCTCGACCGCCCGGGCCGAACCCGATGCTGAACACCCGGAAGAAGTAACGCTGCTCTGGATCCTCTTCCGCCTGTCCTTTGACCGCCGGATCGACCTCCTGATAGCCGTCCACCAACGCTGGCGCGACGCAGCCGATCATGTAGCGGGGCGCGGTCATGAAACCGCCGCTATCGCTGCTGTAGAGCGTAAAGTTGGCGACGGCTCCCGTACGCTCCAATGATTGCCAGTGAGTGTCATCATCTAGGCCATCCAGCGTCGTGATGCTGTAGCGCTCCCCTCCCGCATTGCAGAACAGTCCCAGGTCCCCGCTATTCTCGATGGCGACCTCGGCGGAGCGCAGTCCTGCCTCCGCGGCCTGGAACGCCATCTGGCGTGCCGCCTCGTTCGCCGAGAGCTGTTGCTGGACACGCGTCGAATCGCTGACTGCCAGTGCGAGCATCGACACCAACGCCACCATCACGAGCGTCACCAGCAGGGCGGCGCCACGTTGATTGCCAGGCATCACTGAGCGGTCTCCGGAAGATTGCGAAGTGCAATGGTCGTCTCCAGGCGTGTGCGCGCGCGGCCATCTTCGAAACTGACGGTCCCTTCTCCCCACGGGAAACTCTGAACGTAGCGCTCGCCGGTCGACTCCGCCGACGCAAGGATCAGCGCCAGCCTGACCGCCCTGACCGTGGTCCAGTTGACGTGCTCCCGCGACTGGAACGCATTGGAGTCATCGAGATATTCCCAGCGCATCGCCTCCACATCGTTGAGCAGAGGCAGCGAACGATGCATTTCGCCACCGGAGAGCGAGACCAGGCAGCGCAACGTGTGGCCATCCAGATAAAGGCCCGTGACGGCAATCGAATCGGCGTCGCTGCCGTCGGAAGACGGAAAAGAGGTACCGTCGCAGTGGGTCAGCGGCTGGCCGCTCAGCTCGGCGGCCCGATAACGAACCCATATTTCGTCATCCGAGTCGGCAGCGGCCAGCTGGCCGGCGGCAAAGGCGGGTATCTGCTTGTCTTCCGCCGGCGTGTAGCTGGGGAACAGCAGGCTCAGATCCTCCCAGCGATCGCTGTAGCCGGACAGCCAGATCTGCTGCTGAATCACGCTCAGCGCGAACCGCCGAGCATCCTGAACATCCTGGTTGGCCACGGAAGTCTGATAGCTTCTGCGACTGGACATGGTGTAGCTGGTCACCATGAGTACCAACATCAGGCCGATCAGCATCGCGACCATCAACTCGACCAGACTGACACCACGCTGGCGGGCCGGGAGAGATGCCAGGACGCGGCTCACAGTATCGTCTCCAGGCGCAGGCAGCCGCCGTCGGCCGCCACCGAGAAGTCGGCATCCTGCGGGCGGCACGTCACCTGAGCGTCGTCGTCGGGCAGACGGCGCCAGGCGATGGAGAGATCGGCCTTCAAGAGGTCACCGTCCAGCTTCAGGATTTTCAACTGCGCTGCAGCATGGGGAAGTTGATCGCCCAATGAAGATAACCAGACGGTGATCAGGTCACATAGCCACTGATTGGGCCCCGAGCAGCCAACGGGGGCGCCATCGCGGATTCCTATTCCCTCCGATGCCACCCGGTCCGTTCGCAACTGCTCGATCAGATTGCCGCTCATGGCGACGGCTGCCGAACGCCAGCGCGCCTCGATCTCGTCCCGCTGGGTCATGAGTTGCAACGCGCCCACGCCAAGCAGCGCAATGCTCAGCACGAGTAGCGCAATCAAGGATTCGATCAGCGTGACCCCACGCTCGCGTCCACCGAGGCGAACGCTTGATCGCATCGAGACCGAACGCGGCTCGACAGTGAGACGGTGGGGCGGATTGGCGGACACGCGAGACTCCGCGGCGATTGCGCGGCCACCGGAAAGGATGGCCGACAAGGGTTCGGCAACCAGCGCCACTACGCGACTGGTTACATTTGTTTACCCTATATCGGCTCGAAGCTAAGAAGATTTAGCGCGGATCACGCCTCGCTGACGATGACCTGTTCGCGCAGCTCCCGCGGCATGGAGAAGGTGATGGTTTCGGCGCGGCCGGAGAGTTCCTCCGGCACGCTGGCGCCATGCGCCCTGAGCTTGTCGATGACCCCCGCAACCAGAACCTCCGGCGCGCTGGCACCGGCGGTGATGCCGATGGTGCCGACTCCCGCAAGCCAGGCGGGATCGATCTGTTCGGCATCATCGATCAGATAGGCCGGCGTACCGACGCGCTCGGACAGTTCGCGCAACCGGTTGGAGTTGGAGCTGTTGACGCTGCCCACCACCAGCACCAGGTCCGAGTCGGCGGCCAGCTCGCGGACCGCGTCCTGGCGATTCTGGGTGGCGTAGCAGATATCGTCCTTGCGCGGCCCCTGGATCTCGGGGAAGTGCTCGCGCAGAGCATCGATCACCCTGGCGGTGTCATCCATCGACAACGTGGTCTGGGTGACGAACGCCAGCCGCGAGGGGTCGCGTACCGGTAGCCTGGCGACGTCTTCCTCGTCCTCGACGAGATAGATCGCGCCGCCATGACTCTCGTCGTAGCGCCCCATGGTACCTTCGACCTCCGGATGGCCGGCGTGGCCGATCAGGATGCACTCCTGGCCGCGCTTGGCGTAGCGCAGCACTTCCATGTGCACCTTGGTCACCAGCGGGCAGGTGGCATCGAAGATCTTGAGCCCGCGCCGCTCGGCCTCCTGCTGCACCGCCCGCGACACGCCGTGGGCCGAGAAGATCACGATGACGTCATCGGGGATTTCATCGAGCTCCTCGACGAAGATCGCTCCCCGCTCACGCAGCGAGTCCACCACGAAGCGGTTGTGGACCACCTCGTGACGCACGTAAATGGGCGGTCCGAAGACATCGAGCGCGCGATTGACGATGTCGATGGCACGATCGACGCCGGCGCAGAAGCCGCGGGGATTGGCCAGCTTGATTTGCATAATGACCTCGCTTGATACGCTCGGATGTCGTGGTGAAAAACCGACCCGGGCTCAATGAGTCGTGGCGGGTTTCACGTCCAGGATTTCCACCTCGAAGGTCAGGGTACGCCCTGCCAGCGGATGATTGAAGTCGACTTCGACATGGCGGTCGTCGACGCGGGCGATCACGCCGGGCAGTTCGCCACCGGCGGCATCGGCGAACGACATCACCGTACCGGGTTCCACGGCCTCCTCGAAAGCGTCACGGGAGAGGCGCTGCACGTTCTGCGGGTTGTGCTGGCCAAAGGCGTGTTCGGGGGAGATCTCGAAGGCACCGGTGTCGTTCGCCGCCATGCCCTTGAGCGGCGCTTCGAAGCCCGGCGGCAGGTTGCCGTCGCCGAGCTGAAACGTCGCCGGCTGCTTGTCCCGGGTCGAGTCCACCACTTCGCCGTCCTCGAGTTTCACCGTGAAGTGGAGCGTGACTTCCATGCCTTCGCCGACGCGGTAGTCGTGATCGTGCGGGTGGCCGTTCTCGCTCATGAGTCACCTCCTGTCGAAGAAGATTTGTCAGTCGAAGATTTATCCGTCGAAGCAGTCTTGTCGTCGGCGGCGTGAGAGACCTTCGGTCGACGCGAATCGAGCAGCGACTGCAGGATCAGGCCGACCGCTCCCAGCGTGATCGCCGTGTCGGCCAGGTTGAACGCCGGGTAGTACCAGCCGCCCCAGTGAAACGACAGATAGTCGACCACGTAGCCATGCACCAGGCGATCGTAGAGATTGCCGATGGCGCCGCCGATCACCAGGGTCAGCGAGATCGCGGTCAGCGTCTCGCCGCGCTTGAGTCGCGAGAGCCACACCGTCAGCCCCACGCTGGCGCCGATCGCGATCAGCGCGAACAGCCAGCGCTGCCAGCCGGCGTGCTCGGCCAGGAAGCTGAAGGCGGCGCCGGTGTTGTGCAGCAGCGTCAGGTTGAAGATCGGCAGCACTTCCAGTGGCCGACCGTAATCGAGATGCGCCGAAGCCAGCGCCTTGATGCCGAGATCGAGCACGATGACCACCAGCGATAGCCACAGCCAGCGCAGCGGGCGATGCATTCGATCGGTGGCGGGGTGAGAAGCGGAATCAGGCAAAGCGGCGTACCTCTCCCGGGCCATCCGGCAGGTTGGCGATGGAGCGCGCCGACAGCGTCGGGTGCTCGGGACTGGCGCCGACATCCGGCCGCCGCTCCCAGCTGCGCTCGTCCTTCTCGTACGGACTCATGCGTACCGCGACCTTGAGTCCCTCCAGCTCGGTGGACTTGGCATCGCCCGCTGCCGTCAACGGCTTCAGCGTGGCTTCGGAAGTGATCAGCACGAAACGCAGTTCGTCCTCGAAACGGGACAGCAGCGCGTGCAGCGCGTCTTCGACGTAGAGCGTCACCTCGCTGTCCAAGGCGCCCTTGATCACGCCCTCGTTGCGCGCATCCTCGAGCTGTTTGTTGACCGCCTGCTTGACCGCGATCACCTGTTCCCAGAACTGCCGCCCCATCTCGGCATTTTCAGGCAGTTGGCTCAGCCCGTCGTAATAGGTCTCGAGATGCACGCTCTCGCCACGCGCCCCGGGGATGTTCTCGTAGATCTCCTCGGCGGTGAACGAGAGGATCGGCGCGATCCAGCGCGCCAGCGCCTCGACGATATGATAGAGCGCCGTCTGGCAGCTGCGCCGCGCCAGCGAATCGGGCTGGGTGGTGTACTGGCGATCCTTGATGATGTCCAGATAGAACCCGCCCATGTCGCGGGCGCAGAAGTCGTGAACCTGCTGATAGACGTCACGGAACCGGTAGTCGCCATAGGCCTGCTGAATGCGTGCCTGCAGTTCGGCCGCGCGACCCACCGCCCAGCGATCCAGCGCCAGCATGTCGTCGAAGGCGACGGCGTCGGTGGCGGGATCGAACCCGGTCAGGTTGCCGAGCAGAAAGCGCGAGGTATTGCGGATTCGGCGATAGACATCGGCGGTGCGCTTGAGGATCTCGTCGGAGACCGCCATCTCGCCGGAGTAGTCGGTGGAGGCGACCCATAGGCGCAGGATATCGGCACCCAGCTTGTCCATCACCTGCTGCGGCGCGACCACGTTGCCCAGCGACTTGGACATCTTGCGGCCCTTCTCGTCCACGGTGAAACCGTGAGTCAGCAGCGCCTTGTAGGGCGGATGGCCATCGATGGCGCAACCGGTCAGCAGCGACGAATGAAACCAGCCGCGATGCTGGTCCGAGCCTTCGAGGTAGAGATCGGCCCGGGGCCCTTGCTCGTGGCCGAGCGCGTGGGAGCCGCGCAGCACGTGCCAGTGGGTAGTGCCGGAATCGAACCAGACGTCGAGGGTATCGGTTACTTTCTCGTACTGGTCGGCCTCGTCGCCCAGCAGCTCGCGCGGGTCGAGCTTGAACCAGGCCTCGATACCGTCGCGCTCGACATGTTCGGCGACGGTTTCCATCAGCTCGACGGTGCGCGGATGCAGCTCGCCACTCGCCTTGTCGATAAAGAACGGGATCGGCACGCCCCAGTTGCGCTGCCGCGAGATGCACCAGTCGGGGCGATTGGCGATCATCGCGTGCAGCCGCGCCTGCCCCCATCCGGGGATGAAACCGGTGGCGTCCACCCCCGCCAGCGCCTTGTCGCGCAGCGTGCGGCCATCGGCACCCTCGAGATCCATACCCACGAACCACTGGGCCGTGGCCCGGTAGATGACCGGCGTCTTGTGACGCCAGCAGTGCATGTAGCTGTGGGTGATCCTGTCGTGGGCCATCAGCGCCCCGGCCTCTTCCAGCTTGGCGACGATCTGCGGATTCGCCTTCCAGATCATCTGGCCGCCGAACAGCGGCAGTGTCTCGGCGTAGACGCCGTTGCTCTGCACCGGGTTGAGGATTTCGTCGAAGCTCATGCCGTAACGGCGGCAGGAGTGGAAGTCATCCTCGCCGTAGGCCGGTGCCGAGTGAACGATGCCGGTACCGGCGCCCAGCTCGACGTAGTCGGCCAGATAGATCGGCGAGAGCCGGTCGTAGCCGCTCTCCAGTGCCGCCAGCGGATGCCGGAAAGCGATGCGCTCGAGACGTTCGCCCGGGGCGGTGGCGATGATCTCGCCGCTCAGGCCGAAACGTTCCAGGCTCGATTCGACCAGGTCCTCGGCCAGCAGCAGCAGACGCTCGCCGGTATCGACCAGGGCGTAGACGAACTCGGGGTGTACGTTCATCGCCTGGTTGGCGGGAATCGTCCATGGCGTGGTGGTCCAGATCACCGCCGCCGCCGGCTTGGCCAGCGAATCCAGCCCGAACGCTGCCGCCAGCCCGGCATCGTCGACCGCCGGAAAGGCGACATCGATCGCATCGGACTGCTTGTCCTGATACTCGACCTCGGCTTCGGCCAGCGCCGAGCCGCAATCGAAGCACCAGTTGACCGGCTTGAGCCCCTTGAACACGTAGCCACCCTTGACCATCTCGGCCAGGGCACGAATTTCGCCCGCCTCGTTGGCGAAACTCATGGTCAGGTAGGGGTTGTCCCAGTCGCCCTGGACGCCGAGGCGCACGAAGCCTTCCTTCTGCACCTCGACCTGGGCGGCCGCGTACTCGCGGCACAGCGCCCGGGCCTCGTCCGCCGGCAGGTGCTTGCCGTGGGTGGTCTCGACCTTGTGCTCGATGGGCAGGCCGTGGCAGTCCCAGCCGGGTACGTAGGGGGCGTCGAAGCCGGCCAGGCTCTTCGACCTGACGATGAAGTCCTTGAGCAGCTTGTTGACCGCATGACCGATGTGAATGCTGCCGTTGGCGTAGGGAGGACCGTCGTGGAGCACGAAGCGCTCGCGCCCCCGACGTGCCTCACGCAGCTTGGCGTAGAGGTTCATGTCGTTCCACTGCGCGATTCGGCCCGGCTCCCGCGCCGGCAGATTGCCGCGCATAGGAAAGTCGGTCGAGGGCAGATTCAGCGTGTGCTTGTAGTCGCTCATGGCTTTTTCGGTCCGCTCAGGGCTGATGTCGTGGCACTCGAGGTTGGTATCGTGGCGCTCGAGGCTATATTCGTGCCGCTCAGGACGCTATCCGCGAGGCCCAAGCGGTATTCGTGACGTTCAAGCTGTTCAGTCGCCGTCGGCGTCGTTGGGCGCGGCGTGCGCGGCCCCGCCGGGATTCGACGGTTCGGGTGGCAACGGTGCCGAGGCGAGCGGAAACCGTGCCTGAGGCAACGAGGCGGCGCAGAGTCCACCGGCTGCGGCCTCGATCTCCGCCGGCCCCGGCTCGGGAGCCAACGAGCCCGACTGTAGTTCCGGCCGCGCAAAATAGCGGCGAGTGTTGTCGAGATCGCGATGGATCTGCGCGACCAGGGCGTCGAATTGGTCGAACTTGGCTTCGCCGCGCAACCGGGCGCAGGGAACGACGGTGAGCGTCTCGCCATAAAGGTCGAGCTCGCGATCCAGCAGATGCACCTCCAGCATCGGCTGATCGGCGCCCACGGTGGGACGCCAGCCGATGTTGGCCGCGCCCGCGACCCACTCCCCATTCGCCAGTCGGGTCGCGCAGGCGAACACGCCGCGCAGCGCCATGGGCCGCCGGGTCAGCGGGATGTTGGCGGTGGGCACGCCGATCGTGCGGCCCAACTGGCGGTCGCGGACGACCCGCCCCTGATAACCGTAAGGTCGGCCCAGCATCCGCGCGGCCTGGAAGAAATTGCCGCTGGCCAGCAGCGTACGTACCCGAGTGCTCGAGACGCGCTCGTCGTCGAGGGCGAAGGTTCGGGTATGCTCGACGGCAAAGCCGCGCTCTCGCCCGACAGCCTGCAGTAGCGTGAAGTCGCCGGCTCGGTCGCAGCCGAAACGGAAATCGTCGCCCACCACCAGATGCTTCACCTGCAGACCGTCGATCAACACCCGCTCGATGAACTGCCGGGCAGTGAGGCTGCGCAAGGCATCGTTGAACGGCAGGCACAGGATCCGGTCGGCGCCGTGGGCCTTGAGCAACGCCACCTTGTCGCGCAACCGGGTCAGTCGCGGCGGCGCCTGGTCGCCGGCGAAATACTCGCGCGGCTGTGGCTCGAAGATCACCACCGTGACCGGCAGCTTCTGCGACCGGGACAGCGTCTGCAGCTGCTCGAGAATGGCCTGATGTCCAAGATGCACGCCATCGAAGTTGCCGATGGTCGCCACGCAGCCACGCGCCACCTGACCCTGCGGATCAGGGCTTCCGGGGGGCAAATTGTGCAGGCCTCGGATCAGTTCCATGGAGTCTGTTCCCGTTTCGACGCGAACCGCGTCGCTGCCTCGAAAAGCGTCAGTATAAACAAGGCCCCTTCCCCTATCAGCCGTGCAGGCGGAAGTCTCTCAGACGGACGCCGCTGAGCGCCAGCCAGCCAAAATAGATCACCGATCCGCCGATCACCAATGCCGTCAGCATCACGGCGCGATGCAGCGCGCTCCAGGTCACCCAGGTGTGCCACTCCGGCGACAGCCACCAAAGCGCGGCGCCCATTAACAGGCAGCCGCCGACGACCTGAATGGCGTAGCGCCCCCAGCCGGGCTGAAACTTCAACACACCCTGACGGCGTAGTCCCAATCCCAGCAGCCCGGCATTGAGAAACGCCGACAGTGCCGTGGCGAGCGCCAACCCGGCGTGCGCCAACGGCACGATGAACGCCAGGTTCATCACCATGTTGGCGAACATCGCCACGATGCCGATCTTGACCGGCGTCTTGGTGTCCTGGCGCGCAAAATAGCCCGGCGCCAACACCTTGATCAGCATGAACGCCAGCAGCCCCAGTGCATAGGCCCGCAGGCTGCGCGCGGCCATGACCACATCGTGATCGGTCATCGCGCCGTAGTGGAACAGGCTGACCAGCAACGGTTCGGCCAGCAGTATCAGCGCCAGCGCGGCCGGCAGCCCGATCAGCAGCACCATCCGCAACGCCCAGTCCAGCATGCGTGCGAAATGTTCCCGGGATTCGTCGGCATGGCGCTTGGAGAGCGCCGGCAAAATCACCGTGGCGATGGCGATCCCGAACACGCCTAGCGGCAACTCCACCAGCCGATCGGAGTAGTAGAGCCAGGAGACACTGCCGGAGACCAGAAACGATGCCAGCACCGTATCCAGCAGCAGGTTGATCTGCGAGACGGAAACGCCGAACAATGCCGGGGTCATCAACCGCAGAATGCGCCGGACGCCAGGGTGCCGGAACCGCGCCCGCGGCCGTGGCATCAGCCCCAGCCGGGCCAGGAACGGAAGCTGGAACAGCAACTGGGCCGCGCCGGCGATCAATACCCCCCAGGCCAGGCCCATGGCCGGGTCGTCCATCCAGGGCGTCAGCCAGACCGCCGCGCCGATCATGCAGACATTGAGCAGCACCGGCGTGAAGGCGGGTATCGCGAAGCGCTCCCAGGTGTTGAGCACGCTACCCGCAAAGGCCGTCAACGAGATCAGCAGCAGATAGGGAAAGGTCAGCCGCAGCATGTCGGCGGTCAGTGCCAGTTTGCCGGGGTCCGCCTTGAAGCCGGGCGCGAAGATCCATACCAGCCATGGCGCGGCAGCGATGGCCAGCGCCGTGATCAGCGCCAGCACCACGCTGAGGCTGCCGGAGACCGCATCGAGCAGTTCGCGAACCTCGGCCCGGGTGCGCTGGGTGGCGTACTCCGAGAGCACCGGCACGAAAGCCTGGTTGAATGCCCCTTCGGCGAACAGGCGACGCATGAAGTTGGGAATCTTGAACGCCACGAAAAACGCGTCCGCCCCGCTACCGGCACCCAGCAATGCGGCGATCACCACATCTCTCGCCAGGCCGAGCACGCGCGACAGCAGCGTCATCGTGCTGACGACCATACCGGAGCGCAGCAGCCCGCGGCGAGAGACCGGGGTCGCGGTTCCCGCCGCCACCGCGTCGGCCACCGTCGCCTTGTCCGTCGTACCGTCCGCAGGTCCGTGCTGTTCGCTCATGCCGCGCCGTCGCTCACTTCAGGAAATCCCTCATCGCCCGCTGCGCTGCTCCCATGGCGATCTCGAGCCGGTGCTACCGAGACCCTGGCTTCGATATCGTGACCTCGATGCCCGTGCCACGAAAGGCAGCCACAAAAAATCGCCGGGAGCGGCTCTTGGCGTCGCGCAGCGACAGCCCGCAGGGTGGCAGCCATGGATGGCAGGCCACAAAAAAACCGGCCGAAGCCGGTTTTTCGTCAAGCGCGTCCGGCTCAGGCAGCCAGCGCCTTAATTCGCTTGTTCAGGCGACTCTTGATACGCGCGGCCTTCTTCTTGGACATGGCGTCCTTGTCGGCGATGCGATCGATGACCGGCTGAGCGGCCTTGAACTCGGTGTTCGCCTGCGCCTGATCGCCAGACTGGATAGCCTTGATCACACGCTTGATATAGGTACGAACCATGGAACGCTGACTTGCGTTGAGCTTGCGGCGGTCTTCCGCCTGACGTGCGCGCTTACGCGCCTGCTTGGTATTCGCCACCGTCGACTCCTTGGAGATGTTGACAGTTAATTCTGTAAGTTAAATCACCCAGGACAGCCTCGAAACCGCTTCAGGCAACCCTGAATGATTCGGCCGAATGTTCAATGGCTCCCGAGCAACGCTTGGGGCCATTTTCGACTGCGTTTAGGCAGTCTTAACGGGCCATGTCTGAGAGGATGCGGGATTCTATCACAGGACCCACGGGGTATCCAGCAGCAACTGGTGCATCCGGATCGTTTCAGATCACCACCAGATTGTCTCGATGGATCAGCTCCGGCGCCTCCATGTAGCCCAGGATTTCGGCGATGCGCTGACTGGGCTGCCCAACGAGCCGAGCAGCATCGGCGCTCGAGTAATTGACCAAGCCTTTGGCCACTCGCGCGCCCCGCTCGTCGACACACACCACCATGTCGCCACGTCGAAAGGTGCCCTCGACCTGCTTGACACCCACCGGCAACAGGCTCGACCCCTGGCCACGCAGCACCTTGACCGCGCCGGCATCCAAGGTCAGCGTACCGCGCACCTGCAGCTGTCCCGCAAGCCAGCGCTTGCGAGCCGCCAGCGGCGCGTGATCCGGATACAGTAGCGTCCCCAGCGACTCGCCCTCGAGCAGCCGGTTCAGCACCACCGCCTGGCGCCCGCTGGCGATCGCAGTGACCGCACCGGAACGGGCCGCCAGCCGGGCCGCTCGCAACTTGGTCGCCATGCCGCCTCGGCCCAGCACACCCCCACCACCGGCGACCGCATCGAGGCTGGGATCGTCCGCCCGGGCTTCGTCGATCAGTCTGGCATCGGCGTTGTGGCGCGGATCGGCATCGAACAGGCCCTCCTGGTCGGTCAGGATCAGCAGCGCATCGGCCTCGAGCAGATTGGCCACCAGTGCCCCCAGGGTATCGTTGTCGCCAAAGCGGATCTCGTCGGTCACCACGGTATCGTTCTCGTTGATCACCGGGATCACGCCGAGCTGCACCAGGGTGCGCAGCGCCGAGCGCGCATTGAGGTAGCGCTTGCGGTTAGAAAGATCGTCGTGGGTCAGCAATACCTGGGCACTGCGCAGATCGTGGCGGGCGAAGTGCGTTTCGTAGCACTGGGACAGCCCGCTCTGGCCGACAGCGGCGGCAGCCTGCAGCTCGTGCACGGCCGTCGGCCGCACGTGCCACCCCAGCCGCACCATGCCCTCGGCGATGGAGCCGGACGAAACCAGCACGACCTCGACACCGCGCCGATGCAGCTCTGCCATCTGGTCGACCCAACCACCAATGGCCGCATCGTCGAGCCCGCGCCCATCGTTGGTCAGCAAGGCGCTGCCGATCTTGACCACGACCCGCCGCGCGCCCTCGAGGACACCGCGCCCCATGCGTTCATCCGCCGCCATCTCAATCTCCGTCCGACATGACCCACGGTGGGTTCAACGCGTATATTCCACTTCGACATCGTGGTCGTCGTCGTCATCGTCGAACTCCTCGACGACTTCACCGCGCTTGACGCGCAGACGGGTCTGGTGCGCCTCCACCCGCTCCACCGACTCGGCCTCCATGCGTCGGCGCATCTCGCGCTCGCGCTCCGCGGCCTCTTCGTCATCGTTTTCCAGCTGTCGCTGTTCGGTAAGCCAACGGTGCGCCGACTGCACCAGGTCGTCCGTGCCTTCGCTGGAGATCGCCGAAATCCGGAACACCGGCCCCTGCCAGTCGAGCCGCGAAACGATGTCCGCCACCCGCGCCTCACGATCCTCCGCCGGCAGCAAGTCGAGCTTGTTGATCACCAGCCAGCGCGGCAGCTCGGCCAGCGTCGGCGAGAACTGCGACAGCTCCCGGGCGATCGCCTCGACCGCCGTCACCGGATCGGACTCGTCGAACGGCGCGGCATCGACCACATGCAGCAGCAGTCGCGTGCGGGTTAGGTGCTTGAGAAAGCGCAGCCCGAGCCCGGCGCCATCCGAGGCCCCTTCGATCAGCCCGGGCACGTCCGCCATCACGAAGTGCTCATGCGTGCCGAGCTTGACCACTCCCAGATTGGGCACCAGCGTGGTGAAGGGGTAGTTGGCCACCTTCGGCTTGGCCGCGGAGACCGCCCGGATCAGTGTGGACTTGCCGGCGTTGGGCAGCCCCAGCAACCCCACGTCGGCCATCACCTTCATCTCCAGGCGCAGCTTGCGCCTCTCGCCATCGGTGCCCGGCGTGGTCCGGCGCGGCGAGCGATTGGTCGAGGACTTGAAATGGATATTGCCAAGCCCTCGGCGCCCACCCTGGGCCACCAGCACGACCTGACCCTCGGCGGTCACGTCGGCAATCACTTCGAGAGTGTCCTCGTCGATCACCGTGGTGCCCACCGGCACCTTGACGTGCAGATCGTCGCCGGCCTTGCCGCTCATCTGGCGCCCCTGCCCCTGCTGGCCGCTCTGGGCCTTGTAGAAGCGCTGGAACTTGAAGTCGATCAGGGTGTTCAGCGACTCGTCGCCGATCAGGTATACATTGCCGCCATGGCCGCCGTCGCCACCATCGGGGCCGCCCTTGGGCACGTACTTTTCGCGCCGGAAGCTGAGACAGCCGTTGCCGCCCCTGCCAGCTTCGACGGTGATCGAGGTTTCATCGACGAACTGCATGTCACTCTCCCGGCGGCGAGCGCCGCGCGCGTGGATACCGCATGATATTGCCGCAACAACGAAAAAGCCCCGCCTGAGCGGGGCTTTTCACACAAGGTCCGTGATGTCTCAGGCGGAGACTACACTCACGAACTTGCGGTTTCTCGGGCCTTTCTGTTCGAACTTGATGACGCCGTCATTCAGTGCGAACAGGGTGTGGTCCTTGCCGATACCCACACCGCTACCCGGATGGAACTTGGTGCCGCGCTGACGGACGATAATGTTACCGGCCGTAGCCTTCTGTCCACCGTACAGCTTGACACCCAGGCGTTTGGATTCGGAATCGCGACCGTTGCGCGTACTACCGGCGGCCTTCTTATGAGCCATGGCGAATACCTCTCTCTGGGGGAATGTCCCGCTTAAGCGGAGATTCCGGTGATCTTGACTTCAGTGAACCACTGACGGTGGCCCTGACGCTTCATGTGATGCTTACGACGGCGGAACTTGATGATTTGCACCTTGTCGCCGCGACCGTGAGATACGATTTCAGCGGACACCTTGGCACCGCCAACCAACGGTGCGCCGACCTTGATGTCGTCACCATCGGCGACCAGCAGAACCTGATCGAACTCCAGGGTCTCGCCGGTCGGCACTTCCAGCTTCTCGAGCTTCAGTGTCTGACCTTCCTGCACGCGGTATTGCTTACCGCCGCTCTTGATAACAGCGTACATATACTTTTTCTCCAGGGCTTTTGGAGCCGAAGCTCGTCGGCCAAGCTCATCGGTACGAATCGCTCTTTCATCGACCTGCGTCGAGTGGTGCCCCTTCCGGCAACCATCTGACAGGGAGCATGATGAGTTGGGCGGCGGATTATAACGATTGAACCGAAACCAGGCAAGTCCTTGCGTCGCCAATATCCATCGATATCGACGAGGGCGCGAAACGGGTCCATCGCCGTGCCTCCGTCGGTTGACGCACCTGTAGGCGCCACCTAGCATACCCCCTCACATCGCCTCTCTCGGCCCGACTCAGAGCGGCCCCACCCGATTCATTGACAAGCCGACCATGCAATCCAACGCTGCATCCATCCATGCATCGGTGGCTGAGGACTTCGCCGCCGTCAATCGCACGATCCTCGCTCAGTTGGCGTCGCGAATACCGCTGGTCGAGACCATCGGCCAGTACATCATCGAGAGTGGTGGCAAGCGGCTGCGTCCGTTGCTGGTGCTCCTGGCAGCGCGCGCACTCGACTACCCGGGCGACAAGCACGTCACCCTGGCGACCCTGATTGAGTTCATGCACACCTCCACGCTGCTTCACGACGACGTCGTCGACGAGTCCAGCCGGCGGCGTGGCAAGGCTACCGCCAACGATACCTGGGGCAATGCGCCCTCGGTACTGGTCGGCGACTTCCTTTACTCGCGCTCGTTCCAGATGATGGTCGAGGTCGGATCGATGCGAATCATGCAGGTACTCTCCGGCGCCACCTGTGTGATCGCCGAAGGCGAAGTCCAGCAGCTGACCAATATCGGCAATGCCGACATCGAAGAGTCGGATTACTTCGATACCATCCAGGGCAAGACCGCGATGCTGTTCGAAGCGGCTTCCCACAGCGGCGCCATTCTCGCCGACGCCAGCACCGAGCAGGAGCAAGCACTCAAGCTCTACGGGCGTTACCTGGGGCTCGCGTTCCAGTTGATCGACGACCTGCTCGACTATCAGGGCGACGCCGACACCATGGGCAAGAACGTGGGCGATGATCTCGCCGAGGGGAAACCGACGCTGCCGCTGATTCATGCCATGCGCGAAGGAACGCCGGAGCAGTCGGCACTGATCCGTCAGGCGATCACCGACGGCGGCCTGGAGCAACTGGCGGACGTGCTGGCGATCGTGCGCGAAACCGGCGCTCTCGACTATACCCAGCGTCGCGCCGAGGAGATGGCCGAGAAGGCCCGGGAACAGCTGGAAATCCTGCCGCCGAGCCCTTATCGCGACAGCATGGAAACACTGACGCGGGTGGCCGTCGAGCGGGACGTCTAAAAGGCAGCACGATCAGGGTTGCACCGCGCCCTTTGATGAGTATAATTCACCTCCGTCGAACAGCCCCAACCGGCGTGAATCGACGATTTGATCGGAATATAGCTCAGCTTGGTAGAGCGCTGCCTTCGGGAGGCAGAGGTCGTAGGTTCGAATCCTGCTATTCCGACCACAAAACACCGTAAAAACCGCCACTTAGGAAATCCCTTCGTGGCGGTTTTTCTTTGCGCGCTCGTCTAGGTTCCAAATAGGTTCCAAGTGAACCGTTAGTGCCTTGCGGCTTGGATCGCGCCAGGGGCTCACCGAAGCCCGCCGCGCAACTACTATGCATGACCCGCCTGCAATGCAGAAAGCCGCATAAAAAGCCGCCCCCTCATGACCTTCATCGCGCATAGTGGTGGCGCGACCGCGGTGCTGGCCGGACCGGATCGGGCAGGAGCATTCCTGCGTCTCTGCAATGCGCCCAGCGTACCGACACGGTAGAAGCCGTTATCGATCAACGGCTTGTCACCCTCCACTCTACAACGTCAATTCGTTGAGACTCACCGCCGGGGCGGGGAACCTGACGCCATTGACGTCATGAACAAAGCGCTTGACTGACTGAGCGCGCGAAGACGCTCTCGTCATCGGCCGCTACGCCATTCGGCACGACCTCAAGCCCGGCGACGACCCTTGGCAGCGCTCCACCGACCTGGGCGCTACAGGGTGACACCCGACGTTGATGGCAAGAGTCGACCGCCGACGTCAGGGGCACGGCGGTGACGGAAAGCCCAGGCTCTCCGGAAACCGTCGCCCGTCGCCTGATTCATTTCGACGCCCCGCCGCTGCGCGAGCGTCCAACATACCGGAGGGTTTGAGATGTCCAGCTTCGTCGCCGCCGGTAACATCCGCGCCTTCCGGGCCGATCGCATTGCCAACGCCGCGTTCTACCCCGAGATCGCCGGCCGCTCACACGTCACGGTAGAGCTGATCTGATGGCCCGCACGATTCGAAGCCTCCAGGGCGACACCCTCGATCGCATTTGCTACCGCGTCTACGGACAGACAGCGGACGTCACCGAGCGAGTGCTACAGGCCAATCCCGGTCTGGCAGACCTCGGCCCGGTACTCCCCAGCGCGACCCTCGTCACGCTGCCAGACATCGCTACCCAGTCACCCAGGACAGCCACCGTGCAGCTATGGGACTGATGCCATGACAACCCGCCACCACCAAAACCAACGGCCCGACCCCATCGTCGTGCTGATCACGCTACTCATCGCAAATGCAGGGATGACCATGGCCCAGCAGCTCAGCATCACCACCGAAGCCATCAAGACCACGCCACCGGCCATCGTCTCGCTGCTTCACGCCGGCGGCATGACGCCATCGGACTGGATCACCATTCTGACGCTCGCCTACCTCGGCCTGCAGATCGGCCTGCTCGTGCCCAAGTACCTCGAGCGATTGCGGGAGTGGCGCGAACGCCGGCGGGAACGCTCATGAAGAACCTCGGCCGCTGGATCGGCGGTGGCGCGATCGGGGGCACCTGCGGTATCGCCCTGTCGCTGTCGATCAACGTCGTCAAACACTACGAGGGCACCGAGCTGGAGGCGTATCCCGACCCCGTCGGCATCCCCACTATCTGCACCGGGCACACGGGGCCGACCGTCAAGCTCCACCAGACCAAGACCGCAGAAGAGTGCGAGACCCTGCTCGCCGGCGATCTCGGAGCGGCGTTCGACACCATCGACCGAGAGGTGTCGCCGGAGATCAACGCCACGATGCCACCGACCCGCCGGGCGGCGCTGGCCTCGTTCATCTTCAACGTCGGTGAGGGCGCGTTCCACGACTCGACGCTGCTGGCGCGGCTGAATGCCGGCCAGACGCGCGCCGCCTGCGACCAGCTATCCCGCTGGGTCTACGCCGGCGGCCGCAAACTCGCCGGCCTGGTCAAGCGTCGGGCGACCGAGCGCGAGCTATGCCTGGCGGGGCTGGACGAATGAGAACGCGGATCCTGGCCGGCCTATTCGCCCTGGCCATCTCGGTCGCGAGCGCCGCCGGCTGGCTCAGCCGCGGCTGGCTCGAGGACAGCCAACGCCTGACCGCCATCGAAGCCGCCAAGGCCGCGGCCGACCAGGCCCTCGCCCGCGAGTCCGTCATCGCCGGCGTCGTCGAGGCCCGGCTCTCAACGCTCGACGCCAACGAACGCATCATCGACCGGGGAATCGTCCGTGAGATCCAGCAACCGATTTATCGCAACGTCTGTCTCGGCGCTGATGCTCTCCGCCTGCTCAACGCCGCCGCCGCCGGCCGCGCCCCCGATTCAACAGACCCTGCTGACCCGCTGCCCGCAGGCCCTCCCGCCGCTGACTGACGGCACCGGCCGCGATGTCGTGCTGACCCTGCGCGACTGGGCATGGCAGTACCACAACTGCGCGACGAGACATAACGGACTAGTGGACACCCTCGATGAAAAAGCTCAACGCCCTTCGCCAGCACCTGATTGATGCCGTTCCTGGGGTCGCAGACGACCCGGATCGCCTGCTCACGTTCGTCGAGGGTGGTTCTATCGAGTTCGCCCGTGGGTCCGATCTCAGCCACGGCTACACCTATACCGCCCAGCTCGTGCTGACCGACTACACCGACGAAGTCGATGCGATCATGATCCCGCTGCTCGACTGGCTCGGGACCTACCAGCCCGACCTCGATCCAAAGCAGGCCGTGTCGTTCGAAGCGAAGATACTCAGCAACGGCGCCGTCGACCTGGCGCTGCGCGTCCAGCTCACCGAGCGTGTCGTCGCTCGTCGCGACTGCGCCACCGGCCAGATCCACATCGAGCACCGCATGCCAACATTCGAGCGCGAGGAATGCCCCGCCGAACATTGGCAACTGCTCATCCGCAATGCCCACATCGACGGTGATTACGAGCTGATTGCCGAGTGGGATGGCCCTCTCAAGCACGACGCCGATGGCCCCTGACGATCTCTCCCGGATCGAAGAGTGGCTATCACCACTGATCGGCCACCTCGACGCCAGCGGCCGTGGTCAGCTCGCCCGCGCTGTCGCCACCGATCTGCGCCGCGGCCGGCGCGAGTGCATCGAGCGCTAGCAGCCCCCCGGACAACTCCGGTTTCTCACCCCGCCGCTCCCGCGGCTGCCAAGGCCGCATACGTCGCAAGGCCACCTTCGACACACTGCACACCGCCAAATATCTGCAGACCCGATCAGGCCCCAGCGGCGCCACGGTCGGTTTTTTGGCCGCGTGCCCAGCATCGTCCGCCCCTCACCAGTACGGCCTCCGCGACCACGTCACCGACAACGGCCCCCGCGTGAAGACGCCCAGCGCGAGCCGCTCGGGTTCAGCGCTGCCGATCGCGACCGGGGTTCGCGACGGCATCCTCGAATTTCTGGGTAGCTAGAGAGCCGAGATAGCGACCAGTGCTTTTTCACGCGTGCTGTTGCCTGCCGCGTAGCGCGGGTGAGTAGTTCGGAAACATGGGATATCCCCAAGCCTAAACTCCCAAAGACGGCGCGGTTCATGGACTACCGAGCCTTTACAGCCGCCGAATCGGAGCGAGAACTGTTTGATGAAACGGTCATAGCTGGGCCCAGTCGTGAAGAGAATAGCTTGCGGCTTCAGCACTTCGATCTGAGCGGCCAGAAGGTCATAGGAAAGTGCGAGCACTTGCTCGAGCTCTGCCTTTGGACGCTTCTTCGGCGAGCCCCGGCGGTAGGCGCAAGCCATCAGATTACCCCATTGCACGGAGTACGCTGGAAGAGACAAGCGCTGCTCCGATAACCGCAGAAATTGTAGGAAGCGGAACTTCGAGGGTGGCATGCAGCGCGTTTCGATATAGCCCCTTATTGCTCGGTCGACGTACTCCGAAGCCTGACCAGCCGCGACGGCTTCCATCCAGCGCGTCAGTTGACCATTCCATTGCCGTGTCTCCTGGCCCACCACCATGACTCGACGCAACGTCATGTCGCTTCCGACCGGCATCGATGGAAGAAACAAGCCGGTGTACTCGGCACTGACAGGCTCCAACGCATCGAGTTTGTGATTCTCGAGAATCTGGGCGTAACGCTCTCTGATATCCGTCGACATGTCTTGCCCTCCTCGATGGCAATTAAAAGCGTATCGGCCTCCCACCGACGATCTGTAACCGCCCGTTCTACAACGCCCGCCGCTCGCCAGCCGCCGCCCCGCTGCGGACCATAGCCGCATAGTCACTCAGTCCGGTACGCCATGAATCCCGTCGAACTCGCCCGCCTGCTGCAGAACCTGATCCGCGTCGGCGTGGTCGCCCAGGTCGACCACGCCGCTGCGCGCATCCGGGTGCGCAGCGGCGATCTGCTCACCGACTGGATCCCGTGGCTCGTCGGCCGTGCCGGTCAAACCCGCACCTGGAACCCGCCGACTACCGGCGAGCAGGTCGTGCTCGTCTCTCCCGGTGGCGAACTCCGCGCCGCCATCGCGCTGCCGGCGGTCTATGCCAACGCCAATCCCGCTCCGGTCAACGCGCCTAACCTGACTCACTGGCTGATGCCGGATGGCGCCGTGATCGAATACGACCACGACGCGAGCCACCTGCAGGCCACCCTACCGGGCACCGCAACGCTAGACGCCCAGGCCGACGTCACTGTCACCACTGCCGCGGCGCTCACCGCGACCGCGGCCGGTGGCGCCACGATCAACGCCAACGTCGTCATCAATGGCAACGTCACGTTGAACGGCAACCTGAGCCAGCCCGGCGGCAAGACCGCGACCATGTCTGGCGCGGTTCATTTCAAGGGCGCAGTGACAAGCAACGGCAAGGACATCAGCTCGAGCCACACCCATGACGGCGTGCAGCGCGGCGGCGACAACACGGGAGGCGTGACCTGATGCCCGGCATGAACGGCACCAACGGCGCGGCACTGGATGGCGTCGAGCACATCCGACAGTCCGTCGCCGACATCCTGACAACGCCGATCGGCTCCCGTGTCATGCGCCGGGATTACGGCTCGCTATTGCCCGAGCTGATCGACCAGCCACTGAATGGCGCCACCGCGCTCCGCGCCTACTCGGCGACCGTCGTCGCCCTCATGCGCTGGGAGCCGCGGATCCGCGTGAAACAGATCACCCGCACCGTCTCGACCACTCGCCCAGGCCGGCTCGATCTCAGCATCACGGCGCGCCGTACCGACACCGGCGACGACATCACCCTCGACATCGCGCTAACGGGAGACAACTGACATGGCCGGAGGATTTACCGCTGTCGACCTTTCCCGCCTGCCGGCACCGGCAGTCGTCGAAGAGATTGCGTTCGAAACGATCTTCGAGACCATGCTCGCCGATCTGCGCCAGCGCGACCCCAGCTTCGACGTCACCGTCGAATCCGACCCCGCTTATAAAGTCCTGCAAGTCGCGGCCTATCGCGAAATGCTGCTGCGCCAACGCATAAACGAGGCCGCCAAGGGCGTGATGCTGGCCTACGCCCTGGGGTCGGATCTCGACCAGCTCGGCGCGCTCTACGGCGTCGAGCGCCAGACGCTGACCGCCGGTGACCCCGATGCCATTCCCCCGGTCGAGCCGACGTTCGAGACGGACGCCGATTTCCGCCGCCGTATCCAGCTCTCGCTGGAGGGCTTCAGCACCGCCGGCCCGGAAGGCGCCTATGTGTTCCACGCGCTCTCTGCCGACGGCGCGGTACTGGATGCCAGCGCGACCAGCCCATCGCCCGGTGAAGTCGTCGTCACCGTGCTCTCACGGAATGACAACGGCAACGCGCCGGCGCCCCTCCTCCAGATCGTCGACGCCACGCTCTCTGCCGAAGACGTCAGGCCGCTGACCGATCATGTCACCGTCCAATCCGCCGAGATCATCGAGTATGCGCTCAACGCCACGCTCTATTTCTACGCGGGGCCGGATCGCGAGGTCGTCATGCGCCAGGCGCGAAAGGCCGCGGTCGAATATACCGAGCAACAACACCGCCTCGGCCTCGACGTCACCATTTCCGGCCTCTATGCCGCGCTCCATCAGCCCGGCGTGCAACGCGTCGAGCTTGCCGAGCCGGCGACGAGCATCGTGATCGACCGTACCCAGGCCACCTACTGCACCGCGATTGACCTGATCGACGGGGGCCTCGATGAGTGATTCAGCCGCCCGAGACCGCGCCGTCAGCCTGCTGCCCCCCAACGCCACCGACGCCGAGCGGGCGCTAGAGGCCACCACCGCCACGGCCAGCGACCTGCCGGTACCGCTGCGTTCGCTCTGGAACCCGGATACCTGCCGGGCGGACCTGCTGCCTTGGCTCGCCTGGGCACTCTCGCTGGATGCCTGGCAGCCGTACTGGCCGGAGCGCATCAAGCGCCAGCGCATCCGCGACGCCATCGAGATCCAGCGCCGCAAAGGCACCGCCAAGAGTGTGCGCGACGTCGTTCGCTCGTTCGGCTCCAGCTTGGCGCTGCGCGAGTGGTGGCAAAAGGCCGACCAGGGCGAGCCCCACACCTTCGATGTGGTGCTGACGCTCGGCGCAGATGTCCCCAATACCGCCGAGTTTCAGCAGGACATCGTCGACGAGATCAGCCGCACCAAGCCGGTTCGTTCGCACTTTACCTTCACCGCTGGATTGAGCGCGTCCGGCGGGATCGGTATCGCCGGCGCCGCACGCCCGATCATTTACCGCCGGCTATCGGCCACCGCTGAATAGAGGATCTCCCATGGCCATTGTCTTCACCATCACCGACGCCGGCCGCGCCGCGCTGATCGATCCCGACAACAACGGCACCAACGCCGTCGTCATTGCCGAGGTCGAGCTGGGGTCCGGGCGTTACGCGCCGACGAAGGAGCAGACCGAACTCCAATCGCCGATCAAGCGCGTGGATACCATCGCCGGCCAGGCGGTCTCCGACGACACGCTGCACGTCACCGTCCAGGACGAAACCGGCGACGCCTACCAGGTCGGCGAGATCGGCCTGTTCACCGAGACCGGCGTGCTGTTCGCGGTCTACTCGCAGGACGAGTGGATCATCGAAAAAGCCGCGCCGGTCACTCTGCTACTTGCCACCGATCTGATCATCGAGTCACTCGATGTCTCGAGCATCACCTTCGGCGATGCCGCGTTTCTCAATCCGCCGGCGAGCGAGACTGTCCAGGGCGTGGTCGAGATCGCCACCCAGGACGAGGTCGACGCCGGTACTGACCGCCGTCGCGCCATCGTTCCGCGCAACCTGAAAGCGTTCATCGACAAGGTGCTCAAAGCCTACGCCACGGTAAAGCAGCTCACCGATCACGCAGCCAGCCGCGACCACCCCGGCGCCACCACATCGGCCCAGGGCATGGTCGAGCTGGCCACATACGGCGAAACGCAGGATGGTAAGGACAACGCGCGCGCCGTGACACCCGCCGCGCTCAACTCACGGACATCAACGACAAGCCGGACGGGGCTTGTCGAGATGTCGACAGATTCCGAGGCGCTATCAGGAGAGAGCGACTCGGTTGTGCCGAGCGTTAAACAAGTACGAGCCGCGTATGGGCAGTATGGGCTTGGCGCTACGGAAGTGCCGCGCATCGACGGTGGTGAGGGCATCGCCCCCTGTCAGTTTTTCTACTCGTCAGTAAACATCGACGGACTTAGCTGGCCGATCGGCTTAAATATCAGTCGAAGTGCTGACGGCAAGCGAGATGTTCAGTTATTGATCCAGTCGCTCGGGGCCATACCTCGCGCGCTGATTCGATCTCGCGATACGATCGACCCGGCCGCGCCATTCGTTTCAGCCGAGCTATGGCATACCCGAAACATGGGGTCGGGCTCGAATCTCGACGCCGATAAGCTGGACGGCGAGCACGGCAGTTATTACCGAGATGCCAGTAACCTAAATACTGGGACCGTAGCCTCGGCGCGTATGGCAGGTGCATCGACTAATGCGAAGGGAGCCATCGAGATAGCAACTGTTGACGAGTCGAAGGAGGGCAAAGATTCGAATCGCGCGGTGACTCCCGAGGGCCTGATTGCGGGAATCAATCAGTTTGGGCTGGGTGCCACATCGGGCGTTGATGCACAGTCGCTGAACAACGTCAGTCGCGCCGGGTTTTATGCCATAAACAGCAGCAACAACGATCCGAATATTATTAACGATGTTCGGTATTGTTCGATGTTGGCGATTCCAAGATACGGCGATGTTAGGTTTTTATATCTGGGGAGTTTTTACGAAGAACCCAGAATGTGGATTCAATCCAAATCTAGTACTGGAGGGTATGGTAATACTCGCGAGGTTTGGCACACCGGAAACATGGGCTCTGGCTCGAATCTCGACGCAGGAAAACTCGAAGGCCAGCGCGCCAGTTATTACCGCGATGCCGGAAACATCAACGCGGGGACGCTGGCATCAGAGCGCATGTTCGGTGCGACCACGAGCAAAAAAGGTGCTATCGAGATCGCGACGGATGCCGAGACCGCTACAGGCTCCGACGGTAACCGCGCCGCTACGCCATCCGGCGTTAAAGCCGCGATCAATCAATTCGGTCTAGGCACTTCCAGCCCGCCCCCGACAAATAGTGTCGATCTATTGCTCGGAGCCGCGTCCCAGTTTACAGCCGGGTCCGGCGGGAATGCAGGAGATGGATGGTTCGAGGGATATGGTCCCGCGATGGTCATGTCTCGAAACGCTCTTAACACGATCGTCATCAACGGTCGTGGTAACCGGCTGGCGTTCAAGGGTAGCAACAACAATGCCGACGCCTGGGCGAGTTCGATCTGGAACGAACTCTGGCACACCGGAAACATGGGCGGCGGTTCTGGCCTCGACGCTGACAAGCTGGACGGTCAACACGGCAGTTATTATCGCGATGCCGGTAACCTGAATGCCGGGACCGTTTCCGAAAACCGACTCCCATGGGCCAGCGAGACGGCACGCGGGATTTTGCGGAGAGCCTCCGATGCGGAGGCGCTCGACGGTTCGAATGTGCATGGCGTGCCGAGCGCAAAACAGGTCAGGGATGCGTACCAACAGTATGGGCTGGGGTTAAGTGGCGGTCAGATACTCAATTCGCTGAGTAAGATAACCGGGCCGGGTCTATACGGGATTGACAGTGGTAACAACGACTCGAACATTCCTAGCGAATGTCGTTACGCATCGGCACTGGCTCTGCAACGCTACGGAGACACAAGGCTTGCGTACGTGGGGAATAATGGCACCGAGCCGAGAATGTGGTTGCAGACTACATACAATGGAACGTGGGGCAGCACCCGAGAAGTCTGGCACACCGGAAACATGGGGTCGGGCTCGAATCTCGACGCCGATAAACTGGACGGCGAGCACGGCAGTTATTACCGCGATGCTGGAAACCTGAATACTGGAACGCTGAGTAGAAGTCGCCTTTCAGGCAGCTATAACATCAACATCGACGGTAAATCCGACGACTCGAACAAGCTCGGTGGTCAGCCAACTAGCTACTATCGCGATGCTGGAAACCTCAATTCCGGAACGCTTCCGGTTTCTCGACTCGGGACGGGTAGCAGTGAGCGAAGCTGGGTTCTCGACCGCATCGCCGATGCGGATGAATACGTCGTCGGCACTTACGCGTTTCTTTATTACGAAGGCCAGGTCACCACAGCGTCAAGGATATCCGGAAGCCGCTTGACGGCCACATCAGTAGCTCAAGACTCTAATGGCGACCTCAAGCTAACCAATACAGGAAGGACGATGTCGGGCACTTGGCAGGCCTGCGGTGGGGGGGACACGGTAAATCGAGTTCGGGTCGCAACGTTATTTCGGAGGGTCTCATGAAAAGCACATCCTCAGATGCATTCGAGCCTGTGAACTGGCGCAATCCAGTCTCGAATATCGATGGCTCGATCGACTGCGAAATCGAGCACAAGCAGCTCGGATGGATTCCATTCACCGCATCGCCGGACGACCTTGAGCCCCTCGGCCCAGCATTGCATGCCGCGATCATCGCAAACGTCGATGAGATCCCGCTCCGTATCACGCCGATCAGCGAGATCGCCCAACGCCGCCGCGCAGAGATCGAATCCGCCCTCTCTGCCGTCCTCGCCGTCGGTATGCCCTACACCCTGCCCGACGGCACCGATGACGTGGTCCAGACGCGCCCCGACCAGGATGAAGCGAACCTGCTCGGCCTGGCGATCGAGGCCCGCGACCTGCGCACCTCCGGAGAGACTGGCGCCGTCATGGCCCTGCGTGCCAAGTCGAATACCGTCTACACGCTCACGCCTGCGCAGATGATCGCGCTCACCGATGCCGCCAAGACGTTCAAGCAGGGGTTGCTGGCCAAAAGTTGGCGGCTCAAAGACGCCATCACCGCCGCCGAGGCGGCAGGCGATCGCGAGGCGCTCGAGGCGGTCACCTGGGACACCGACACTACCGACCAACCCGCAAATTGACGATGCGTGGGAAAGTGACGAAGATGACTGAAGTTCCACGTAATACCGTCTTCCCGGAAAATTCGATGCTTCAACCCGCAACCCGAGCAAGTGTCATCACCAAGGCTTTGGATGAGCTTCAACGAATGGAGCCCCGACGAGGCCATACGACTGCGCTGGATGAGCGACGTCTACTCCGCGCGCTTACTAGCATGGATGACAGCCCGGAAAGTGAGGTTGCGAAGGCAGCCATCAAGGCCCAATGGGATAGAAATTTTGCGGAGTTCGATGCAACAGCAACAGCGTTGCTCGATATGTACGGTTTGAGCGAGCCGGGCACGCTCTATGTCAATTTTGCTCTGATCTGTCATAACGCGCTGAACCCAGCCCTCGGCAGTCAATTGAATCGTAAGGCGTTTCAGTTCAATCAAAACAACCCCGAGTTCATCCAGCACGTGACAAGGAATGCTTGGCATGCCGGCGATATCGATCTCTACGCGCAAGCGGTCGAACGGTTGAAAAAGCTCGGTGCTGAGAGCTACGTCGAGCTACGGGGCCCACACGAAGAGAGCACCCGACTGCTTGCAGACTGTGGTGTGACCCATGATGAGTTTCAGAGCTATACCCAGCTCATCTGTGAGCTAGTCCGTGGCTTCCTATCGCAGCGTCCCGATATCCGTCTTGGCTATGGGATCGAACTCGAAGACTTCGATGATGGTCATCAGGAACTGGTCCTGCAGTTCGATCTAGCCTTGGACGATGACACCCTCGACGCCATCGACGCCGCAGTGCTGGAACTGCTCTCGGATACCAGCCGGGTTCGGCCGGCGCTCAACAAGTGCGTTGGCGTGCTGGTCCGCGACTACCCCCAGAGCCTCGACGCCGAGGCCTGTTGATGCCGGATCGCCTGCTCACCATCGCTCAGGAACAGCTCGACGCCAGCTCTACCGATCAAGCCCGTCTGCGCAGCGCCATCAACCGGGCTTACTACGCCGCCTTCCTCACCGCGCGGGCATACTGCGAAGAAAAGAAGCTCGCCACCGGCACCGGCGCGAGCCACGAAAAGGTGATCGGCTCGCTGCTCGACCGCCGAGACCTCTCCCGATACGGCAACCAGCTCAACGACATGAAGCGTCTGCGCCACAAGGCCGATTACGACTGGGGTCGCGACGTGTCCTCTCGAGACGCCAAGAAGACCCTGAAGACCTGCCGAGAGCTGATAGACGCCTTGCAGCCATCCAGCTCGTCCACCGAATAAGCCCACCGCCCAGCGGGCTTATTCATGCCATCAGGGCTGGCTACCCCGCGTGCTATCGATCCACGCGGCCTCGTGCGCGAACCACAGCGCAGCCCCGATAAACAGCAACCCATACCCCCACAGCACGATGGCCTCGCGCGTGATGCCCACGTGGTAGGTGGCAGGCACCAGCGCAACGACCATCGCGATGGCCATTCGGCGACACTGACGACTGCAATACCGTGCCAGCCGGCTCAGCGACCACGCCAGCCAATTGGGCCAACGCTCGATCGGCGGGACAGCACGGGCAGTCAGATTTCGAATCGTTTTCATTGGGTTTCCTCGATTATGGAGTTGCCCAACCACGTTATCCCAGCTTGCCGACGACACCGCTTCGCCTGCTGCCCATTTTGGGAGCAAATTCGCGCCACTCGCAAAAAAGTTGACTCCGCCCCGTTGCTGACCCACCGCCTCCTTGCCGCTGCCAAATCAGCGGCCGGGCGTAGGAACCCGAATCAGCAACAAGGCGCACGGCGCCATCGGAGTTTTTTGCGTGTCCGTGTTATGGCGGGCCGTGCGCTGGACGCCTTCGGGTGTACCGGGTTTCCTTTATTGCCCCGGTCTTCCTACCCCGCGTACGGCCCGCCTCCATCTGTAGGAAGAATGGGTGCGGACTCCGATCAGCAACATTGGAGTTCCATCATGACTGCTACCGCCCAAGTTCTCCCCTTCCAGTTCGACACCCAAGAAGCCCGCACGCTGCTAACCGACGATCAGCCGTGGTTCTTCGCTATGGATGTCTGCGGGTCGCCCGCCCTGAGCGGCACGAACAAAGCGCTACTCGATCTCGATGTGGATGAAAACCGCGAACACGAAGATTATTCGTGTTCGGGCAGAAAGCCGGTTCTCATCAACAAGTCAGGACTGTATTCACTGATCCTCTGCTCTCGTAAGGCCGAGGCGAAGCGCTTCAAGAAATGGGTCATCGCCGAGGTGCTGCCCGCGAACCGGGAGTACGGCCGCCACGACATCGTCACAGCCACTATCGGCACCGACGGCCTGCACATTCTTCACGAGCTGACCGGCAAGAAGATCAAGGTGCTACCCCGCACCACCCAGCGCCAGGCCCGCGCCAAACTCTGGAGCCTCGTCCATACCCGCTTCAACGTGCCCCGCGTAGAGATGATCCCCGCCGCCGATCTCGGCGACGCCTGCAACTTCATTGCCGCCTGCGCGCTGGACGGCCGCTGGCTCCCCTCCCCGGCCAACGACGCCGCGCTGGACGAGGCGGACCGGGTGAACCTCTACGCCCTATGCAGCAATATGCTGCGGTTGCAGGAGATCTACCGGGAGTACCGGCTCTATGACGTATTGGGCGCGCTGAAATCCCCCCGCCGGGCCGGGGCTGTATGGGCATTTGACCGATGGTGCCTCGATTGCACGGCGCACGCAGCCGTTGTCGCGGGCAGAACGGTAACGGTTTGGGAGGCCGGAAAAAGAGAAACGCGCCTTCTGGCGCGTTCTCAGTTCAAAACTCACTCATCTGGTATGCGGTTTTCAGGATTGTTTAAACTCTCAGCCAACTCGGCTGAGCTACATGTGTAGCTTCTAGCCTGCCTCTCTCCCTTGAAGTGAGTAAAAATTACCCGGCCATCGTGCTTTTTGACCATCATCCCAGGCAAACTCGGTAGATCTAGTCGAGTTTCGATTTTCTCGAACTCCTGAATAGCCTCAGCATCCTCCTCGTTAACAAGGAGGAGGATATCGGAGCCCGGGCCATGCTCCGGGTCAAAAAACCTGATGCTGATCAAATTACTCATTATTTTCTCCTGTTAAGTGTCGCTATATCACTAACGCTCCATGAACTTACTGTTGTCCGGACCCTTTCTACAACGCCAATCGCTCGCCCCACTTTATTGGCTCCCACACCATGGAGACCTGATAGCCCATCCCCTGATCAGGATCCACCATGGCACTCGACCAATACCACCACGGCGTGCGCGTTTCGGAAGTCAACGACGGCACGCGTGTCATTCGCACCATCTCCACCGCCGTCATCGGCATCGTGGCCACCGCGTCCGATGCTGACGCCGCGACCTTCCCGCTCAATCAGCCCGCGCTGGTGACGAACGTCGCGACCGCCGTCGGCAAGGCCGGCGACAGCGGCACGCTGAAAAACGCGCTGACCGCAATCGGCAACCAGGCCAAGCCGGTCATTGTCGTGGTCCGCGTCGCAGAAGGTGAAGACGATACCGAGACCAGCGCCAACGTCATTGGCACCACGCTCGAGAATGGCCAGCGCACCGGCCTGCAGGCGCTGATGACCGCCAAGCAGAAGCTGGGCGTGACCCCGCGCATCATCGGTTGCCCGGATCTCGACACCCAGGAAGTCGCGACGGCGATGGTCTCGGTGGTGCAATCGCTGCGCGCCTTCGGCTACGTCTACGCCCACGGCTGCGAGACGATCACCGACGCCACCGCCTACCGCGACCAGTTCGGCGCCCGCGAGCTGATGGTGATCTGGCCGAAGTTCGAAGGATTCGATACCGATGTCGCCGAGACCGTCGGTCTTTCTCCCGTCGCCGTCGCCTTGGGCCTGCGCGCCAAGCTCGACCAGGAGATCGGCTGGCACAAGACGCTCTCCAACGTGGTCGTCAACGGCGTCACCGGGATCGACCGCGACGTCTTTTGGGATCTGCAGTCCGCCGCCACCGACGCCGGCATCCTCAACGCCGCCGATGTCACCACGCTCATCAATCAGTCCGGCTACCGTTTCTGGGGCTCGCGCACCTGCGCCGGGCCGCAGTCGCTGTTCCCGTTCGAGAACTACACCCGCACCGCGCAGATCCTCGCCGACACCGTCGCCGAGGCGCATCTGTGGGCGGTGGACAAGCCGCTGCACGCCTCGCTGGCCCGCGACATCATCGAAGGCATCAACGCCAAGTTCGCCGAGCTCAAGGCGCTGGGCCTGATCATCGACGGCAGCGCCTGGCTCAACGAATCGCTCAACACCAGCGAGAGCCTCAAGGCCGGCAAGCTGCGCATCGACTACGACTACACCCCGGTGCCGCCGCTCGAGGACCTCGGCTTCCAGCAGCGCATCACCGACACCTATCTCGCCGATTTCGCCAGCCGCGTCGCGGCCAGCGCCTGAGCGCCGGTTCGGCCCCGAGACCCCTGAGGAGCATTGATCGATGGCACTTCCCAAGAAACTCAAAGCGCTGAACCTGTTCGGCAACGGCGACAACTATCAGGGCCAGATTCAGTCCGTCACCCTGCCCACGCTCACGCGCAAGATCGAAGAGTGGCGCGGCGGCGGCATGGACGGCAGCGTCGGCATCGACATGGGCATGGATGGCCTGATGACCTGCCAGTGGACGGTGGGCGGCCTGGTCGAGTCGATCTTCGACAACTTCGGCGCCTCGCGCCTCGACGCCGACCTGCTGCGCATGACCGGCAGCTACGAGCGTGACGACACCGACGAGGTGGTCGCGGTGGAGGTGGTGATGCGCGGCCGCCATACCGAGATCGATTTCGGCGACGCCCAGGATGGCGAGAACACCGAGCACCAGATCACCAGCACCCTGAGCTACTACAAGCTGGTGATCGACGGCGTGACCAAGATCGAGATCGACCTGCCCAACTACGTGTTCAAGGTCAACGGCGACGACCGCCTGGCCCGCCGCCGTCAGGCGCTGGGCATCTAAGCCGCGCCCCCGTCAGCGGTGGCCTCCCCGCCGCTGACGTCGCCCGACGATCCCTCACCCCACGATCACCACTGAGAGACTTCCATGAGCCAAGCCCAGAAAGCTAATACGGCCGCTGACAAGACCGTCGCCGACGGCACCCGCGTCACCATCGCCCTGGACACGCCGATCGTGCGCGGCGAGCAGCGCATCGACGAGATCGTGCTGCGCAAGCCGAGCGCCGGCGAGCTGCGTGGGGTCAACCTGGCCGACGTGCTGCAGATGCAGACCGACGCCCTGATCAAGCTGATCCCACGGCTCTCCCAGCCCAGCCTGACCGAGCACGAAGCGCGCCAGATGGACCCGGCCGACCTGGTCCAGTGCGGCAGCGACATCGCCGGTTTTTTGCTCTCGAAGCGGGCGCGGGGCGAGACCGCCTGACACCCCGCGGCGCCGCCGAGATCGCGCTGCCGGCCCAGGTGGAGGATGCGATGGCCGACCTGGCCATCGTCTTCCACTGGACCCCCACGGACTGCGCGGACTTCAGCCTGCGCGAACTGATGGAGTGGCGCGAGCGCGCCCGCCAACGCTCAATGAACGAGGCCCCCCATGGCGCGCAACCTCCCCCTCCCGGCGCTGCTCGCCAGCGTCGCTAAGCTCACCGCCCCGCTGACCCGCCTACGCCGCGAGCAGCCCTGGCTCGCTCGACCGGCGACGCCCGTCGGCGCCGATACCGCCGTCGCTGACCGCACCTGGCGGGATAGCGCCCGCCTGCGCGACGCCCTCGATCAGCTCCGCCAGACGATGGTGCGCCAGCAGCGCCTGCTGCCGGCCCCGGCTGCCACTGCGGCGGCCTCGGCCCCACCGCCGGTGGCCCGGGCCGCCCAGGCTAGGCGTGCGCTACCGGCGCCGACACCCACGGCGAGATCCCTGCCGACACCTGCAGCGAGATCCGTACCAACGCCAGCCGCGAGATCCGCGGCAACGACCGCGGCGCGCGCTCGCCCGCAACCGCAGCCCGCCGAGCTGCCCAGCGGCGGGCTCGGGTTCGACAGCCTGATCCAGGGCGCCAAGACCTTGCTCGGCCCCGCCCTGGCATTCCAGCGCGAGCAGCGCCACGTGCGCCGCGCCGGCGACTTCACCCGGGACGACCTGCGCGCCCAGGCACTGGCCCAGCAGGCCCGCGAGCTCGGCACCCAATCCGGCTTCGGCGCCACCCGCATCGCCGCGGCCCAGGCCGCGCTGCTCGAGCGCCAGGTCAGCCCGGCGGCGATCCAGGCCTCCCTCGGCGATATGGTGCTGCTCGCCCAGGCCAACGGCAGTGAGCTGGTCGCGAGCGTGACCCGCACCAGCACGCTCGCCCGCCAGGCCGGAGTCGACCTCGCCGAACAGGGCGCCATGGCCCACTTCGCCGATGTGCTCAGTGCCAGCAGACGCAGCGCCGCGACCGTGACTCCGGCCGCCATCGCCGTACCTAACGTCGCCGCACAGACCATTGCCGCACCGAACGTCGCCGTACCGAACGGCGCCGCACCAAACGTCGCCGCACCGAACCTCGTCACACCGGCCGCCGCCCGCGTACCCGACCTCAGCGGCACAAACCTGCGCGCCGCCCGCAGCGCGGTGGACGACCTGAGCGGCGACCTCGACCGCCTGCAGGCGACCTGGGAAGAGACCAGCATCGCCTTCGCCGACGCCAACGACGGCGCCCTGCGCGACCTGGTCAAGGCCATCGCCGCGATCACCCGCGGCATCGCCGGCTGGATCGACGACAACCCCGAGCTGACCACCCTGCTGGCCCAGTTCCTCGGCGTGCTCGGCGGCATGCTCGCCACCATTGGCCTGCTCGCCAGCGGCATCGGCGCCGTGCTCGCCCCGCTTACCGCGCTCAGCGGCGTGCTCACCCTGCTCGGGTTCAATCCCGCCAGCCTGACGATCCTCGCCATCGTCGCCGCGGTCGCCGCCCTCGGCGTCGCCGCCTACCAGATCTACCGCCACTGGGGCGCGATCAGCGAGTGGTTCAGCCAGCGCTGGCAGCAGGTCAAGGACGCCTTCGCCGGCGGTATCGGCAGCGTCATGCAGCTACTCGCCAACTGGTCGCCGCTGGGGCTGATCTATCAGGGCATCGTCGCCACCCTCGACAAGCTCGGCATCGAAGTCCCAGAGCGCATGAGCACCCTCTCGGACGCCATCGTCAACGGCCTCAAGAGCGCCTGGACAGGCATCACCGAGCTCTGGAACTGGTTCGAGACGGCCCCCGGCCGCGCCATCGACGCGGTCGTCAAACTGGTCACCGACTGGGACCTGATGGGGCAGCTCAAGGAGAAGTGGGACGCCGCCATCGACTATCTGAAGTCGCTGCCCAACCGCATGCTCGATGCGGGCAAGAATGTCGCCACTAGCCTTGGCGATGGCATCAAGAATGCGGTCTCTGACGTCAGAGATCGCGCCAGCAACATGGCCCAGACTGTCATCCAGGGTGTCAGCGATAGGCTCGACATCAACTCACCCTCGAAAGTGTTTCGCGCGATCGGCGGCTCGACCGTCGAGGGATTCAATCAGGGTATCGATCGGCAGGGTCATGAGCCCGTTCGGCGGATGGCCGAGATCGCCAAACAGGTGACGCAGGCCGGTGCCGGGCTCACCCTGGCCGCCGCCGCCGTCCCCGCCAGCGCCCAGCCACCGTTCGCGCCCGAACTCGCTCTGCTTGGGCCGACCCCGATCACCCTCGATACCCGCGCCCCGCTCACCGCCGGCGGCCCGCCCCCGGCCAGCGACAACCGCGTCCAGATCGGCGATATCCATATCCACGCCGCCCCCGGCATGGACGAAAACGCCCTGGCGCGCCAGGTCGCCCAGGAAGTGCAGCGCGCCCTTGAGCAGGCGCAGCGAGAGCGGGCCGCGTATCAACGTTCGTCGATGTGGGATCGAGACTAGGGTTTGTACGAAAAGTCGGCGAGCGATGGCAAGACAAGGCAAAAAACGATGAAAAAGCGGAGTTTACGGGGTGTAAATGAGCATTTTGAGTCGGTTTTTAACGCCGTATTGCTGAGCGCAGGCAGTTTTCGTACAGACCCTACGCCCCCACCGGATCACAGGAGAGCACTATGCTCATGGCCCTCGGTATGTTCGTATTCGAAACGCGCTCGGTGCCCTACCAGCAGCTGCAGCGCGCGAGCGCCTGGCGCCACGCCGCCCAGTCCCGGGTCGGCGCGCGCCCGGCCTATCAATATCTCGGCCCGGGCAGCGACACCTTGACCCTCAGCGGCATCCTGTTGCCCGAGTTCACCGGCGGCCGCCTGGAACTCGATGTTCTGCGCCAGATGGCCAGCCAGGGCAACGCCTGGCCGCTGATCGAAGGCACAGGCCGGCAGTACGGCCTGTGGGTGATCACCCAGGTCGACGAGACGTCGAGCGAGCTGCTTCGTGACGGCACCGCCGGCAAGATCGAGTTCTTCCTCTCGCTCGAGCACGTTGACGATGATCGAACCGACTTGCTCGGAAGTCTCACCACGTCATCGCTCGCTCGCCTCGCCGGGGCCTACGCATGAGCGCTGGCCACGGCTACCACCGCCCGGGCTATCGCATCACGCTCGACGGGCAGGACATCACCCCCCGCATCAACGGCCGGTTGATCAACCTGCGCATCACTGGCCAGCTCGGTGGCAAGGCGGACCAGCTCACCCTCACTCTCGCCGACCACGATGGCCGGCTGGCGCTGCCACCTCACGGTGCCCCGCTGAACGTCGCCATCGGCTGGCAGGATGGAGGCCTGGTCGATCGCGGCATCTTCATCGTCGACGAGGTCGAGCACAGCGGCTCACCGGATCGCGTGGCCATCCGCGCCCGCGCTGCCGACATGCGTAATCTGCTGCCCGGCAAGCGCTCGCAGTCCTGGCACGGCGTCACCATCGCCGACATCATCGACACCATCGCCAAGCGCCACGACCTCGCCCCGGTCATCGGCGACACGCTGGCCGGCATCCGCATCGGCCATATCGACCAGACCGATGAATCCGATTTGAATTTCATCACCCGCATGGGCAAGCGGTTCGACGCCATCGCCACGATCAAGGCCGGCCATCTGATCTTCACCCGCGCCGGCGAAGGTCTCAGCGCCAGCGGCCTGGCCCTGCCCGGCGTCGTCCTTACCCGCCGCGACGGCGACCGCCATCGCTTCACCCAGAGCGACCGCGACGACCACACCGGCGTGATCGCGCACTGGAACGACACCGCCGGCGCCGCGCGTCAGGCGGTCGAGGTCGGCGGCAACGACAAGCCCAAGACCCTGCGCGACACCTACGCCAGCGAAACCGACGCCCTCGACGCCGCCAAGGCCGAGCTCCGTCGAATTCAGCGCGGCAAGGCCACGTTCGAGCTGACCCTGGCACACGGCCGCGCCGACCTCACACCCGAAACACCGCTCACGCTCATCGGCTGGAAAGCCGACATCGACGGCGCCGACTGGCTGATTACGGAGGTCGAGGACGCCCTCGACGACAACGGCTACGGCACCCGGATACGGTGTGAGATCGCATCATCCAGTGCAGCGTAGATACTGACGGCTAGGTCAGCAGGCACCAGGGCACCGAGTTCACTCCTCATCGGCGTGACGGCACTACTCAGAACCCTGACAGCCGAGGTCATGACCCGCCCCCTTCGAAGGACAAAAGCCGTGGGAAGCCAAGCCCCACACATCGGGGCCTGCTTTTTGACTCGCGCCGTGATATCACATTTCGGCCCACCCCAAGCCATAGCCAAAAAACTGCATATGGCCAAGGTATAGCGTTAAAACGCTATTAGCGGGGTTACTGGAATGATTCGGAATTGACCCACAGCCCCCCGGCGTTGCTATGACTCCAAGATTGACGATAAGAGGCAGGAGGCGGATGGCAGAGCACTGATCCAGGAACTGGCGCGAGGCCGCAAGGGCGCCTAGCGCTGGTTCTGCCCCGGCCGGGGCAAGCGGTAATCAAGCCGCGCGGCAGCAGCCACGAGTGTCTCAGGCCTGGCCGAAGCTGGACCCGATGAGCGAGTGGCAACGGGATAGAGACGATCGACCTCATGAGGCAATTTGCCACTAAAGCACCATGAATTTCATGCTCTCGCTCGGCACTCTGTGGATATATTCAGACTCATCCTCTCTGGAGGGTGGAGCCATGAGCATCAGTGACGACCTGGAGTACCAGGAAACACTCGCCAGCTTTCGCCATTACAGCAATTTCCGACTAGCCATACTGACGCTGTTTTTCACCATATCCGGAGGCATAAGCGCCGTGCTCTTCTGGGAGAGCAATATCGGCTCCTTATCCAGCGCCGAGCGAGTCCTCTGTCTGTGCGTAAGCCTCTTGTCGTTGGGATTCGGCTTGCTCGAATGGCTCTTGAGTCGCTATCTCAATGTCCTTGAGAGACACCTTCGACGATACCCAGATAGCCATTTCAATCGACTGACCGACCCGTCCCCACTAAGACCTTCATACGTTTTTAGAACAATATACGGAGTCGCCGCAGTGGTCTGGATTTTTATTGCGGCGTTTGGTGGCAGCTAGTCAGTCATACCAGGTATCGCCGCGCCTGGCTCACCACCACGCCCAGCAGCATCTCCTCCCGCGCAAAGAGTGACTCCCGGCCGTGCAGCGGTATCAGCCGCACCCGGCCGCCGATGCGCCACGCTCTCACCAGCAGGTGTTCGCCTTCCACCTTGGCGATCATCAGATCCTCGTTGCCGATCATCCGATCCTCGTCCACGATCAGCACGTCGCCCTCGATCAGTGGGCCATCGAAGCCGGCGCCCTCCTTCAGCTCCACGGCGAAGCAACTCGGCGGGAAGCTCCCCAGGTCATAGCCCGCCAACGCTGGATGCCCCAGCCCCATCATCAGTGGTCCCAAGTACTGAACCTGCATCGTTTCCCCACGCATGCAATTTTTCATGATCGTCAGGAGCCGCGCCGTTGCCCGCCCCGTGCCATTTTCGTCCACCGGGCCCCAAAGAATCTTCTGCCAGGGCTCGCCTTCCATAAGGCACTGTATACTCATACAGCACTTTAAAGGAAGGCTAATGCACCATGGCCAATGTCAAACTGATCGGCCTCATCCGGCCGGCGCCCCAGGCCATCACGGCTATCTGATTGCCGCAGTACTGCCCGCGGGCGTCACAGTACGGCTGTGGCATCGCAGTGCCGAGAAGCTGCGCAAACAGAAAAGCGACGCCGAGCGTCAGCGCAGCGAAAAGCTGATGGGCGTGATGGACGAACTGAATCAGAAGATGGGGCGCGGCACCGTCAAGATCGGCACGCCCAGCGCAGGCGCCGCCTGGCATCTGCGCTGCGCGCATCGGTCACCGAGGTATACGAAGAGGTGGAGAGAAATACCCCGTGCAAGGGCATGAACCCGAAAGATCCAGATCACAGTTCAAGGCTGTTTATGGATGACCTGCATATTTTTTCGCCACTCATCGAGAGTGAAAATATAACGGTGGTGCCGCTCGAAACCACGTCGACCATTAGGAGACAAGTGATCGACAATTAGATGGTACTTACAGTCGCTATCTTTGTCGTAGTTGAAGCCAGTGACGATGTTTCTACCGTAAATCCTGCCATGGTCAGGGGCTCCCGAAGGGTTGTCTCGAGCAGTCCAAATGACTCGACGCTCGATCCAGTCAGAGATCTCCGCCGCATCACGATACTGATCCCTGTCTGCATCGATGAGTTTCTTGACCTCCTCAATGCGATGGTCGAGAACCGCTGTTTCCAACGGTTTTTCATCTTCGTAATGTCGCTCTATGTACTCTCTTAGAGCATCTGCAATAACGGCATTTTTAGAAAATCCCCGAGAGCTTGCGAAAAATGCAAGCGTGTCTTCAAGCTCCGAGGGTAGCCTGAGGGTGAGCATTTAAACTACTCCTGCGATACACGTGCCACCGAATGGGGACACTACGCAGCCATTATGCATCGCAAATAATCAAATAGAAACCACATGATGTCAAAATGATATCACTCTCTGATTCGAGAAGATATTTTATCCTTTTTAAACAATATGATACGAAACTAGGCCGGATTCACCAGACCTTCATCCTCACCCTCGCCCGGCTGGTTCACGCCGGTCGAGACGGCCCAATGAGTGAACGCTTCGGCGGGGGCGTGCTTCACGAAGCGCCGGATGGTGTCGCGATCGGTCAGCGCCGGGTCGAGCCAAGGCTCAAGGCTCTCATCGGTCAGAATCAGCGGCATGCGGTCGTGAATGTTCGCCGCTGAACCGCGTGCGAGTTCGGTCAGTATCGCGACGCCCGGCTTGCCATCGGCGCGCTCGGTCCAGATGCCGGCGAAGAAGAACGGCTCCCGGCCCTCGCGGCACAGAAAGTGCGGCTGCTAGGGTGTGGCGCCCGGCAGCCACTCGAACCAGCCGTCAGTCGAGTCAGGCAGCGATGGCGCTGAAACGCCACCTGGTAGAACTTGTAGGTGGCCACGGTCTCGACGCGGGCGTTGATCGGCTGCGGCGCTGTCCCCCCTGCCCACTTCGACTTGTAACCCCACCACACGCTGTCGAACGTCAGTTGCGGATCGTCCGCCTGCCGATGAATCGACGAGATCCACGTACCCGGCGCCACGTTGTAGCGTGGCGTGGGAGGCTCATCAATGCGAAGCTCTCCAATGCGGTGAGCAAATCGCGGGTAGGTGCTGTAAAGAGAAAAACGGCTGCACATAACGCCTGGGTGCCCACCTTCTTGCTGTGCTGTGTCATTCAATATAGGGGAACTGAAGTGGCTAGCAGAAACAAAGCATGGTCCCGAGACGAACTAATACTAGCCTTGAGCCTGTTCGTGGACCTGCCTCCTTCTCGGTTTTCTGCGAGCGAGCACCATGTGAAGGAATTGAGCCGTATGCTCAATTTCTTTCCGCCACTCGATGGAGAAATCCGGAACGAAAATTATCGCTCGCCGGCTGGTGTGGCACTGAAGCTCGCGAATCTCCGCTATATCGACACTGGCGGGGAACGGGGAATGAAGGCGGCGAGCAAACTCGACGCCCTGGTCCACGCAGAGTTCATCGGCGATCGTGAAAGGCTTGAGAAAACGGCAGGAACGATACGAGCATGGATTCATTCACAGAAAGAAATCGCGCTAGAATCCACTGAATCCGAATTGGAAGAAGCATCAGAAGGCCGGTTACTGACGCGGGTTCACCGTTCGCGCGAGCGTAACCGGAAGATCGTCGAGCGGAAAAAAGCCCAGGTACTCGAAGCCAAAGGCAACCTCGCCTGCGAAGCGTGCGGCTTCGACTTCTCGGCGGTCTATGGCCCACGGGGCGAGGGCTTCATCGAATGCCATCACACCAGACCCGTGCGCGATCTGACGCCAGGCTCGAAGACGAAGCTCTCGGAACTAGCGTTACTCTGCTCGAACTGCCACCGTATGATCCACGCGCGGGCGCCCTGGTTGAGCATGGATGAACTACGTGGCTTGATCTCGGCAACCAACTGAAACGAAAATACCGCTCGAGATTTTCCCGAAAACTGTATAAACTGCCAGCAGAATAGGAGGACATTCATGATCGAAGCCGTCGACCTCTTCTGCGGCGCGGGTGGACTCACTGCAGGTCTACGCCAGGCAGGTATCCGGGTCCGGGCTGGATACGACATCGAGGGCGCCTGCCGCCACGCCTACGAGTTCAACAACGGCGCGACCTTCGTCGAGAAAGACGTGGGGCAGGTCGATAAAAATGAGCTCGATGGATGGTATGCCGAGGGCGCCGTTCGGCTCCTGGCAGGTTGCGCGCCCTGCCAGCCCTTCTCGACCTACAACCAAGGCCGAGACACCACCAAAGACGACAAGTGGCCACTCCTTGGCGCGTTCGCGCGGTTGATCAAGGAATCCCAGCCCGAGCTGGTGACCATGGAAAACGTGCCCGATGTCACAAAGCACGCGATCTACCACGAGTTCGTCGCCACGCTCGAGAACGAAGGCTACTTCGTCTCCGCCGGCCGCGTGGCCTGTGCGGACTACGGCCTTCCGCAACAGCGTCGGCGGCACGTACTCCTGGCCTCGAAGCTCGGTCCCATCTCGATCATCCCACCGACCCATGTCGGGCAGCCGAAAACGGTTGAAGAGACGATCTCGCATTTACCGGCGATCGAATCCGGCGAATGCCACCCTGATGATCCGCTTCACAAAGCATCCAAGCTGAACGAGCGAAACATGCGGCGTATGCGGGCTTCGAAGCCTGGCGGCACCTGGAAAGACTGGCCCACGGATCTCGTCACCGACTGCCATAGCCGGAGTTCCGGGAGCACCTACATCGGCGTGTACGGACGGATGGAGTGGAAGAAGCCTGGCCCCACGATGACCACGCTCTGCTATGGCTACGGCAACGGTCGATTCGGACACCCTGAGCAAGATCGGGCCATCTCGCTACGCGAAGCTGCGCTGTTACAGGGATTCCCCGAGAATTATCAGTTCGCCCCTGCGGGTACGGGTGTCAACTTCAGGAACGTCGGTAGGATGATCGGCAACGCCGTCCCGGTACGACTCGGCAAGGTCATCGGCCAGAGCTTTCAGGCGCATCTGTCGCAGTATCGGGAGCAAGCGGCAACTCGAACTCCTCACGAAGCCGAGCTTCCAGCCTAGCGAGATCCCGCGTCTCACACTCCCACACAATCAATACACGCCACCCTAACGTCCGCAAGGCCGCCTCCTTGCGGGCGTCTCGCTCCACATTGCGCTCGAACTTTGGTAACCAGAACGCCTGATTCGTCTTGGGTATCGTCGCGTACTTGCACCCCGGGTGCCGGTGCCAATAGCAGCCGTGAACGAAAATGGCGGTCTCGTATTTCGGCAGCACGATATCCGGCGAGCCCGGCAGATCCTTGCGGTGAAGACGAAAGCGAAGTCTTAGCCCGTGTAATACTTGTCGGGTAATGAGTTCGGCGCCAGTGTTTTTTTGGCGCACGGCTTTCATTTTGTTAGAAATGCCCGGATCAGTCATAAAGCTTCAAGTATGGCATCGATTCTAGAAACTGATTGAGACGCTGCAAGATAGTCCTCGTAAGCGGAATAGGCTTGTTGCACGATTCCCCTGTAAGTGAGGATGCGGCCGTTGATTCGGACTAATCTGTCGGCTAGTAAATCATTCATGGACGAGGGTGTCCGGTCGACCACCAAAATTACATCGATATACGGATCAGGCTCACCCGTCGGCGACTCACTCGGGTGATCTTTGAAAAATTGTTTTAAGGCCAGATAATACCTTTCACCCTGTTCGATCAATTTTGTGGCATTGACTGTCAATCCAGGCTTCTTGAGCTCCATAACTACGAATCGGCCAGAAGTGCTTCGGTAGCCGATATCGAAACGAGCTCCTTCCTTAGTATCTGGCACAGCCTTTTTGAGATAAGCAGTGAGTGTTTTTTCATATTGAGTTTCAAACTGCTTGTATTCCCAGCGAGAATCAACTAGCCAAAGATTTTGGTAAATATGATCTTGAACAATTCTCTCTTTAACGCTATCTGCTTGTGCTTGGTCAAGCTTCTTGATGACAGCCAAGCGCTGGCTAGTTATCTGCCAATAAAGAGATGCTTCTAAGTCTTGTACGCTCACCATTAAATCTTGAAAAGCCTTGAAGCTTTGTGAAAAATCAACCTTGTCTACGGCTTCCAGATTGTAATTAAGCTTCAGCTTTTCAAAAGCAAGTATCTGAGACTTTAAAACCTCGCGTCTTTGTTCTTTCTGTTTAGAAACGCTTCCACCGAAACGCATTGTATTGACACGAGTAATTAATTGTCTGGCGCGAATCTTTAAGCTAGAAGGGAGTGTTTCCAGCCACTCATTAACCTTGGGAAACTCCTCTACAATTTCTTCTGCGCCTAGTTCACGGCGCCAATCATCCCAATCACTGGATATATCATTCATCCTAGTCTGAATATAACCAATAAATTCTTGAAAACGTGGATCGTTCTCTTGCACACCCTGCCTACTACTGACAGCTATATCCGGGCGAGCATTATCGTCAATAACATCGTACCTAAGCTCACCAACAAGATAACTATTAAAAACGCGTGAATCGTCGAGTCTCGCCTTGATGTCTTCTTCAAAAATCCTGCCGTTGGCCATCAAAGTTATAACGTTATTGTTACCGTCGTCGTAACGTAGCTGCTCGGGCTTTTTGACACTTGCAATAAATCCCGAAACTTGATTTCCACTTGGCGCTGAACCATCGAAATTCTTGATTTTTTTAGCATTAGTGCAAAGTTCTACTGTTTCTTCCTCATCATCTCCAAATGTCCATAAAAACTGAACAGCATGGTAAAAACCACGATCTTTGAGCGTAACCAAGCTATTATTGACTTTTACAAAAAAATTTTCCCGCTCACCGATAACACTGAATCTGCGCGCAATACGTTGTTTAAAATACGCGGAAGCATTATCAACTTTGTTTTGAAGATCATCTAAGTATATTATGGTACCCTTTTCTATGTTATGGGCTTCAGGGTAATCGGAAAATTCGAAGATAGTAGTGGTATAATAAGGCTCTTTTTGTTCGATTTTCTTCTTAAGCTCATCAACATAAACTATAAAACCAGAAACAGGCCCTTCAACAGTTTTTGTAATAACGCTAACTTTATGCGCCAAGGAAAACATGGCAAGTTTTCCAATGCCTTTTCTTCCCATACACTGACGCCCGTCAGGCGATTCCTCTTCCCCGTGATTACGGCGATCGTATCCGACAGTTAAAAACTTCGTCTCAAGTGCGGTTCTGTCCATACCATGGCCATCATCTTTTATGATGATCTTATTCTCTGCAATAGTGACATCCACTAGATGAGCATCCGCATCCCAGGCATTTGCAACAATTTCCGTAAGCACAGCCGGGGTGTTGCTGTACAAACCAATGCCAAGGTGATTCAGTACATTTAGATCAATGGAAATTGGCAACCCAGTATTATGAATGTTCATTAATTCTCCTTCTATGCCCCTGGCTCAGTATGAATTACGGGAGGCTTTCTATTAATTATACTTTTTAATAAATTTGGCAAAGTGGCTCCAACATATAAGGCTGAGAGCTCTCCCGACATGCCTTGTTTGAAAACGAGCAGTGCAACCAACAGCCAAGACAAAGATGGCAACATTATCAACTTTGTCAAATGATAGACTGTATCTCTGTAGGGTCTGACAGATTTTTCCTGATCGTGAATCAGAAAAATATCCAGAAGATAAGGAATATATCCACCAACCAACCCAAATATTGTAAGGTACCATTCGTAACTGAAGCTGTGCCCTGTAATTTTGACAACTTCAGAAAACACGACCGGCCACCCCAGTCAGCACCTTTTCTACAAGACTCGCGGACTTCCGATAGCGCTCGGGGGTTGTATAAAGCATCCTCCCATCATCATTCTTTCTCGCGACTTTTACTACAGCTCCGGACTCGACACCTTCACGAAGCAACAGCAATGATTGTTGCTGGTTTAAGCCGAGATCTTTAGCCACACCTTGCGCTGTACGAAACCTATATTGAGAATCATTCAGAACTCGAAGTAGGTCATGGATACTCGGCTTCGCTAGTTGGTCCCCGGACCTAATCTGGCGCTTTCGATTTCTAGCCATAATAACTCCTAAAAAACCCTGCCCACCTTCCGCCATGCCTGCCCGATGATCTCCACCCCGCCGAGATCCTCGGGCTTGATCAGTTCCCGCTCGTAGGCCGGATTGTCACTGATCAGTATCCACGCGCCGCCGGCCACGCGCTGCACGCGCTTTAGTCGTAGCTCATCGCCCATGCGGAGTAGGAAAACGCCGTCAGGCGTGCGCTGGGCGCGGTTGACCAGCACCTGCTCGCGGTCGCGGATGGTGTCGCCCATGGAATCGCCACGGGCGGTCACCCCAACCACCTGGGCCGGGTCCACGCCTTCGGCCTCGAAAAGCTCCACCGGCAGGTAGAACGTCGACTGGATCGTCTCGGCATCGAAGAGGCGCCCCGCCCCCGCTGCGGCCTCGATGTCATACATCGGCACCGGCAGCGCATCATTTACGGATCCGTTTAGTGCCAATGCATCGCTCTTGTCGGGATGCGATCGGAGCCCTGTCAGCACGAACTGAACATCGACACCCAGGTTCGCAAGGGTCGACAGGTAGTCAGCCTTGGGGCTGCGCTGATCACTTTCGTAGAGGCGTTGCGTGTTCTTGGTGATGCCCGCGGCCTCGCCGAGCTCCGTCTGAGATAGATTCAGACGATTCCTTTCCTCGCGTAGACGAAGCCCTATAGAATCCATATCGAGCAAATACCCTTGACAGGGGAATCAAACGATTCCATTCTGATTGCACTTAGCTACTTAGCGTGACACTAACCCGGAGCTTACCCCATGGACGTGAAGCCGTCGAAGCCCACCCGTAGTCCGCGCGGCGTCGAGAGGCCCGTCGCCATGCGATTGATGCCCGCCGAGCGCGCCGAGCTGGAACGCATCGCGGGCGAAGAGGTGCGCTCGGCCGCCTCCATGGCCCGGATCATCTATCTCCGCGGCGTCGGTCATTACCGTGCCGAGACCCAGTCGACCCAGCCCGTCCAGTAACGCAAGAAATCTCGTCCTGGTCGATGACACCGGCATCGGGAAAGCCGCCCTGCTCCGCCAGGTGGTGATTCGGGAAGCGCTCGAGATGCCGGGCGCTCGCGACATCCATGAGTTCGATGCCTTCAGTGTCGCCGTTTTGCAGACGATTCCGAAGCGCCACCAGGTCCCACCAGAGGTCCTAAAGAGGTCCCATGCCCAATACACGCCAAACCACGTTCGAAGCCGCCCGCGATACACAGCGGGTATCGGAGAGGGTGCGTGATCAGCAGGGATTGGCAACGACCGATCAGGCGGCCGAATTCCTGGCACGGGGCCGTACGCGGTCGATGTCCCCACGTGCCGCCGGATCGCGCAGGCTGACCTCGGCTGGGGGGCGTTGGTAATGCGCAATCTGTGGAAGTGTCCGGAATGCGGTTCGCCGAGCCGCCTGCGCCGTTCCCGATTGCTACCGGGCGGCCCCGGCGTGACCTACCAGCAGTGCACGGAGCCGGCCTGCGGCTGGTGCGGCAATGCCACGCACATGGCGAAGAAGACGATCACCGAATCGGCACTCAGCGAAGCCGAGAAGATCGCCACCCGGCGCGAGGTCGCGGTTCAACGCGATGAGAGCCGGCCCCAATGGGAGTGCTTCGAGTGCCATTCGCGCTGCATCGTCCGAACGTCCAAGCAGTTGCTGAACGACTACCGCGTCACGTACCTGTGCTGCACCAACAAGCGCTGCGGCTGGCACGGCATCGGCGAGTACGTGGTGGACAAGACCATCAGTCCCAGCGGTATCCCGAACCCCGACTACCAGCGCCGGTTTGCCGAGCATCTGCCCTATGAGCTCAAGCCGATGAAGCCGCCGAAAGACCTGTTTCAAGACCTCCTGAAACCCCAGCGTTGAGGTAGCACCATGAATATCGCAACCCTTCCCGTTGGCCATGCGGCCGGACGGGCGGCTCAGCTCGACCCGAATAATGTCGCCACCAGGCAATCGCATCTGCCAGTCGTCCAGTCGGACGGCCGTGCCGGCTTCGGCGAACTGCGCGCCGAGCTGCATGCGCGCAGTGCCGATCGTGACCTGGTCGCGCTCTGGTCGCGCCTGAAATACGCCGAGCGCCGCGCGGTGATCGCCAGTGCCGGCATGGCGTCCCAAGACGCCACGCGCGACATCGGCCGCATGAGCCAGACCGAGCGCAACGCCATTCGCGCCGCCATCGGCCGCATGAGCCGCTATGCCCAGACCCTCAACGACCAGCTCGGTACCGATCGGCACGACCATCCCAGCCGGGCGCTG
>NZ_PZJL01000015.1:0-74602 GCF_003206585.1 Salinicola sp. CR57 | reverse complement strand
CCGCCACGGCAATGCTGCCGGCAACCGCTGGCTGGCACGTCACGCTGCCGAACTGATCGAGCCGGAGCACGTTTTCCGCCGCTTCCAGACCGTCGCTGCCGATCTGCGCCGGGCGTTTGCCGAGATCCGCCGCCAGGGCAATACCACCATCGAGGGCCTGAAGGCCGGGTGCGTCTGGCTGGCCGATGTCGAGAAACGCCTGATCGTGGGCTCGCTCAATGCCACCCACGACGATGATGCCCTGGTGGACTACGCCAAGGCCCAGGCGATCGGCGTGGAAGAGGTCCGCAATAAGCTGATCGGCAGCATCGCCAGCCACAACCGGCGCCTGCGCCTCGGCCTGTTGCCAACGCCCCGCCGCTTGCCGCGGTTGAAAGGCGAGACGATCTCCGCCCAGGCGCGCCACATGGCCACGCTGATCGCACGGGCCCGCAACCCGCTGACGCCGCCGGCACCGAGCGTGCCGCTGATGGCCGTGTTCCAGTGGGAGCGCGCCCCGATCATGACCATCGCCGTCGCCGACGAAATGGCGCTGGCTCAGGCACGGGAGCGCGCTCGCGTGCACGGTATCACGCCGCCCAGCCCCAAGCTGCAGCGAGCCGCCCAGGTCTCCCGACTGGGGTGCGACAAGTGGTGGCGACGCAAGCTGCGCCGGATCACCGGCCGTCGAATCGAGCAGGTCATGCGCGAGGCCCGCCGCGTGCACAAGCGCGCGGGGATCTACTGCAGCGATCTGACCGTCGAGCGTCGCCGCTCCCAGAGGGTGCGCAACCGTGCGCTGCTGGAGACCATCGAGGCGATCAACCAGAACGACCAGACCTACACGCTGGCCGAGCTGGCCGAGCTGGGCCTGGCGAACCCGGACCACCGCCGCGCCGAGCTGATGCTGCGGATCCGCGATACCGAGGTCGAGGCGATGCGCCTGGGCCACGTCGGCCTGTTCTTCACGGTGACCACGCCATCCCGGTTCCACCCGGTGCTGGCCAGCAACTCCCAGCGCAACCCGAAATACGACGGCAGCACGCCGCGGGACGCCCAGCAGCACCTGCAGAAGCGATGGGCGCAAGTGCGCGCGTCGCTCGCCCGCGATGGCCTGGGTATCTACGGCATTCGCGTGGTCGAGCCGCACCACGACGGCACCCCGCACTGGCATCTATTGGTGTGGGCCCAGCCGGAGCACGTCGACGCCGTGACGGAAACACTGCGCAGCTACGCCGAAGCGGAATCGCCCGAAGAGCTGTTCGACCGCTTCGGCCAGCGCACGACCGCCCGCTTCAAGGTGGAGCGGATCGATCCGAAGCGCGGCACCGCCGCCGGCTACGTGGCCAAGTACATCAGCAAGAACATCAATGGCGAGCAGTTCAGCAGAGCCGGCGTCGACGGCGACCACCTGGACAGCTACGGCCACGACCTCGCCGACAGTGCGCCGCGCATCGAGGCGTGGGCGGCAACCTGGGGCATTCGTCAGTTCCAGTTCCTCGGCCTGCCCAGCGTCACCGTCTGGCGCGAAGTGCGCCGGCTGACCGAGCAGCAGCAGGACGAGCTGCAGGCGTGGGAAGAAGCCACCCAGCCTCGTGCCTCCATCGCGCGGGTGCTGCACCAGATCCGCGATGCCGCATTGGGCGGCCATTGGGATCAGTTCGTCCGCCTGATGGGTGGGCCGAACACGCCGCGCAAGGATCAACCGATCAAGCCCTGGTCGATCCCCGCCTTCCGCACCGGCACCAGCGATGACGAGTTCAGCCACGCCACCGGCGAGGTGAATCGGAGCATCGTCGAGCGCGGCCGCTACGGCGACGAGATCAAGGTGCCCAAGGGCCTGGTGGTGAAGGACCACAAGGGCCGCACCGCCGAATACCTCACCCGCCTGTATCGCTGGGACGTTCGGCCCAAGCGCGGGTTTTCAGGGGTTGGGGGTTCCGATCGCGGCGAAGCCGGATCGGCTTGGACTTGTGTCACTAACTGTACGGACCCCGGCACGGGGCCCAGCCAAAGCCTCATCCCTCGGAGCCTGCTGACGCCGAAAGAACTCACCCCGGAGGAGTTGGAGGCCCAACTCCAGCGGTATCGAGCGTGGCGCGCCAGCGAACACGTCCGCCAGGAGATGGAAGACGCCGATCTAGAGCACCGAATGATCCAGGCCGCCGTTCGGCGGCACGAAAACCACGCCCGGCCCGAGAGGCAGGGCATCCCCGAGTATTTCCCCGAGGGGATCTGACAGGAGACCGACATGACTCACCAGAAGACGAGCAAACCCCGCTGGACCGGCGCCGACAGGGCAGTACCGCGCGGCACCTTGCAGGACGCCGGCGAACTCGCGGTGCTCTCTGCGAACGCCGGCGAGACCCGCCACCGCTACGCCCTGGTCATCGCCTTCGACAGCGAGGAAGCGCTACGCCAGGCCGTCACCAACCACCGCTGCGCGTATCGCGACAGCCAATACTGCCAGGAGCTGAACCATGGCTGATATCGCCGACAACGCCGGTGTCTTCATCGAGCGCCACCTTGCGGCATCGCTCGCCCGACACCGCCTGCCCAGCAGCGTGGCCACGGATCCGGATTGCGAGGATTGCGGGTTCGAGATCCCGGCCCGCCGGCGCGAGGCCGTGCCCTGGGCCACCACCTGCATCGATTGCCAGAGCATCCGCGACCACAAGGCCAAGGGGAGACGGCGATGAGCAAGAGCTACGACGAGCGGTGCCAGGAAGTCGCGCTACTGCGGGACCAATTGAGCGAAGCTCTCGATAAGGGCAAACGCCTCGAGCTGAAGCTCGAGGCCTCCAACGCCATGCTGCGGGAAGCGCTCGATCTGGGAGAAGCGCTCAACGGCCGCTGCCGGCGGCTGGCAGCCGATAACGCCCAGTTGAAGCGGGTGACGGCATGAATGGACGACAGCCGGTCGGAACCCGATACCAACCCGCAGGCCGGCGCGACGTTCCGGCTGATTCAAAATCGATTCAATCGCTGGAGAGCGAGAAACAAGGAGGCGTCATGAGAAGCGCACAGCCAAACCCGGACCAGGCAATCGCCGATGCGTTGGCGCGCGTCAAAGCGGGCGTGGATCCGTCGATGATCGAGCTGCCCGATGTCGTGGTGTTCCCGCGGCTGATCCCAGCCATGCCGGCGACGGCGAGAAAGGCGCGTGGTACCGGTACGCTGCTGGGCCGCCCCGGGCCGCGCTTCGTGAAGCGAGGCCACCAGGTCCGCTATCGTCTGTCGGACGTGTATGAGTGGCTGGAGTCGAGCGAGAGCTACGCCAGCACGGCAGAAGCGGCGATGCACCGTGCTGCCGCTGCCTCATGACGGCTGAGGGGCGTCCCGATCACGCCCGATCTGAGCGAAGAGCTGCACCGCTTGACGCTTGTGATCGGGCTGAAGGTGAGCGTAATACTTGATGGTGGTCTGGATATCGGAATGCGCCATCAGCTTGCTCACCGTCAGCAGGTCGACGCCAGCCATCACCAACTGACTCGCGAAGTTATGGCGCAAGGTGTAGAGCGCCAGGTCTTCATGCAACCGACCCAGTTTTCGAACGTTCCTCCACGGGCCGCGCATGCCACTCTTGCCCAGTCGCTTCCCCGATGTCGGCGACGGGAACACATAGCCGCTCCGTGGCTTCCCCTGCTGCTCCCACCACGCTTTCAACACGGCCAGCACGTCATCCGATAACGGGAACGTCTGCGGCTCCGGTGTCTGGTGCGCCGTCTTCTCGATGATCTTGCGAATCGTCCCGAACTCGAAATTGATGTGCGGCCACCGCAGCCCCATCAGATCCCCAGGGCGAAACCCGGTGTAGTACATGGTGAGCAACCAGGGCGAGACGTGATCGACGTAGGCGACGCCGTCGAGATCCGGCAGGTAGCCTTTGCCGTGGGCTCGGCTGTTGCGGCGCCGACGCCGCTTCTCTTCCTGATACGCTTCCAAGCCTGCGAAGAACTGGCCAACTTCGTCGGGCTCCAGGTAGCGCCGGGCTTCGTCCTCCTCGAGATCCTCCTCCGTGAGCGCTGGCTTCTGGAGGCGAACGCCGCTGATCGGATTGGCGGGGATCACCCCGCGGTGAGCGGCGTGATTCAGCAGCGTCTGCAACGCCCCGTAGGATCGGGAAAGCGTCGAATAAGCGAGCCCACGGACAGGCGGCTCGACATCCGGGTCGCCGGTCTCCATCTTCGATTGCCAGCGCTCGACGTCGCCGCGCTCGAGCCCATCCATCGGACGGTTGAGCCAGTCGGGAAAGTCGCGCTCGATCCGCCTGAGCGTGGCGTCGCCATCCTTGCGACGGCGCTGGTGATCGGCGTAGTCACCCCGCAGGTAGACGCCCAGCGTCTGCTGCTGCCGGTACACCGCCTGGGCTTTCGCCTCCTCCAACACCTGCCGGGGGTCGCCACCACGTGCCACGATCCCCAGTGTCTCGCGGGCGGACTCACGCGCCTGGGCGGCGGTCAGCTCCCCGTACCTGCCGAGCGTCAGAACCCGCCGCGTGTTTCCCGTGTTGTAGTACGAGACACGCAACGCCAGGCCGCGCTGGCCAGCGCGCACGTGATAGCCTCCCAGCTCGCTATCCCACACCTCATCGCCGTTCGGCAGCTCGCGCGTGAGGCGATCGAGCGCCCGCGTAGTCAGCTTTTCGGTGGTTTTCCCCATGGCCGTTTCTAGGTTCCATATAGGTTCTGAGAGGAGGATAAAACCGGATAAGTTCGGCAACAACCGGAAAAGGCAGGGTTCGCGTAACACATTGATTTTAATTGGATAGAGTTATCCACTTGAGCCTGTGATTATCTCAAGTTATATTATCCACAGGCCTTCGGGAGGCAGAGGTCGTAGGTTCGAATCCTGCTATTCCGACCGCAGTATTGCAAAACGCCCGTTCAGGCCCTGCCTGGCGGGCGTTTTTACGCCTGGTCGCCAGACTGTCATGCAACGCTCCGCGCATCGCCACCCTGGCACATGGGCGCGCCTCGCGCTGACCTCGACCGCCGGCCCCACCTAAGAAGCATGGGCAAGCGCGTCTACACTCCCTAAAGTGATACAGGAGAGTGATGCCGGAAACTGGCTGGAGCGAATCAAGGCATTCCAGCTCGGGTAGCACGGGCAGAGTCGACAGAGCCGGCGCCTTGAGGCGCCGCGCATCGGGCAGAATCTTCACCTCTCGCCACCAGCGCTTGCCAGGGGGCCCGTCCGCCACCGGCCTACCCGCCAGGAGAATCCTCATGTTCACATGGCTTCGCACCACCATTATCGCGCTCTGTCTTGCCTTGGCCAGCGCCACGCACGTCAGCGCACAGGATAGCGAGGCACCGCCCCCCTGGCCGGCGAAAGCCATCGAGGCGTCCCAGGCGCAGTGCCGCGCCAACATCACCGCCAGTGGCATCGAGGGACCCAAGGTCGAGCGCTACTGCGAATGCGCCACCAAGGCCCTGCAGGCGCGTTTTTCCGCAGCGGAGGTCCGCAAGATGCAACGCAACTACGATCCAGGCGATGACGAAGATAGCCGCCCCCCCGAGCTGGACAAGACGCTCGACCAGTGCTCGCCGGTTCTCGAATCCCAATAGCCGCCGGGCTGCCAACGCCTCGCAGCCGCAACGCGATTGTCCTAAAGATGAGAGGGTGAGTAGCTAAGCATAGCGAGCCGCGCCACCGCAGCGGTCATCTTGGAACGTCCCGCCTGTCGGCACACCATGGCAGGCGCCAGCACCGTCGACCTCGAGGATACGATGTCATGACGCACGATACCGCACGCCGGCCGCACCGGGATCGGCGCCATCGACTTCCGGTCCGGCTCTGGCACTGGTTCAACCTTTGGTGCCTGATCGTACTGCTGATGAGCGGCTTGCAGATATTCAACGCTCACCCTGCCCTCTACTGGGGCAGTGCTTCGGATTTCTCCGACCCCTGGCTGGAGATGTACGCCATCCGCGGTGCCGGCGGCGAGATCCAGGGCCAGACCGCACTCGGTCCCTGGGTCTTCGATACCACCGGCGTGCTCGGCTACTCCGGCCACGGCGATCAGGCCAGCGTGCGCGGATTCCCCGCCTGGCTGACCCTGCCGAGCTATCAGTACCTGACCATGGGACGACTCTGGCATTTCTTCTTTGCCTGGCTATTCGCCGGCGCTGGCGCGATCTTCGCTCTCTACGCCCTGTTCAGCGGCCACCTTAAACGGGATCTCTGGCTACCGGCGGCGCAGTGGCGCGGCCTGGGCCGCGATATCCTCGATCATCTCCGCCTGCGCTTCCATACGGCTCACGGGCACTACAACGGGCTGCAGAAACTCAGCTATCTCGGTGTGCTGTTCGTCGCCCTGCCGCTGATGATCCTGACCGGCCTGTGCATGTCGCCCACTCTCAACGCTGCCGCTCCCTGGCTGCTCGATCTCTTCGGTGGCCGCCAGAGCGCACGCTCGATCCACTTCATCGTCGCCGGCTCGCTGGTGGCGTTCGTGGCGATCCACCTGCTGATGGTGATACTCAGCGGCCCGATTCGCCAGGTCCGCGACATGGTCACCGGTGGCAGGCGTCAATCCGGCGCCACCGACACGGTCCGAGGAGATCGTCATGAAACACCGTGATACCGGCTCCCGCGGGCTGCCGCGAAGGCGCTTCCTGCAGCGGATGACGTTGGGCGCCGCCACGCTAGGGCTGGCCGGCTGCGATCGACTGTCAGGTAACGACCGCGTGGTGGAAACCCTGGGTCTGGCCGAGCGGCTGAACCTGCGCGTGCAACGCTTCCTGGCCGGGGAGCGCGGCCTGGCGCCGGAGTACCCGGCCTCGATGATCGACGAGACCTTTCGCCCCAACGGCTCCACCGACCCGCAGGCACCACGCTATCGGGAACTTGCCGCCAACCGGTTTCGCGACTGGCGCCTGGAGATCGGCGGCATGGTAGACAACCCGCTGTCGCTATCGCTGGACGCGCTGCAGGCGCTACCGGCCAGGACCCAGATCACGCGCCACGACTGCGTCGAGGGCTGGAGCGCCATCGGCCAGTGGCGCGGCCCGGCGCTGGCCGACCTGCTCGACCGCGCCGGCGTCGGGCCTCGGGCCCGCTACGTGGTCTTCCACTGCATGGATCAGTTGGGCGGCGAGGACTATTACTACGAGAGCCTGGATCTGAGCGAGGCGCGTCATCCGCAGACGATACTTGCCTACTCGCTCAACGACGAGCCGCTACCCATCGCCAACGGCGCACCGCTGCGACTGCGCGCGGAGCGCCAGCTAGGGTACAAGATGGCGAAGTATCTCTCCTCGATCACGTTGGTCGAAAGCTTCGAGTCCATCGCGGGAGGCGCGGGCGGCTACTGGGAGGACCGAGGCTACACCTGGTATGCCGGCATCTGAGGGCGGCGATACCATCGTGCCCCGCCGGGGGCGATGCTTGACAATCTCGCACGATCGACTGAACTCGAGATAGCGGCTTTCTCAGAAAAATTAGCCCGATGGCCGCCCCACGATTCGCAAGGAGAAGGATTCTCATGCCAGCTATCCACGCCACTCGCACGCTTCGCATGGCGCTGTTCGGCCTGACCGTCGGCTGTTTCGCCGCCAGTGCCCTCGCAGCGCAGGACACCCCCAACCATCTGCGCGGCACCATCACGGCCGTCGACGACGACGGCATCACCGTCGAGTCCCTCACCGATGGCAGCAGTCACCGGGTGACAATCGGCGACGACACCCGACTCGCCGCCGTCAGCAAGAGCAGCCTCGACGAAATAGAAGAGGGAACGTTCATCGGCACCGCCAATATGCCCGGCGAGGATGGGCAGCCGGCGAAAGCGCTGGAGATGGTGATCTTCCCGGAATCGATGAAAGGCACCGGCGAGGGCGACTACCCCTGGGACATGCCACGTGGCGCCACCGAGGGCGGATCCGGCGGTGAAAAACTGGGCGGCAGCGGCAGTGGCTCGACCATGACCAATGGCACCGTCAGTTCCACCGACGGTGGTGACAAGATGGGTGGAACCTCCAGCGGCTCGACCATGACCAATGGCACCGTGAACCGTGCCGCCGACGAAGACGGCATGATGACGCTGACCGTCGACTATGGCGATGGCAGCAAGCAGATCCGCGTGCCGAGCGATGTTCCCACCGTGAAGGTCAGCAAGGGCTCCAGGGACGATCTCAAGCAGGATGCGGCGGTCTTCGTCGCCGGAGACATCACCCAGGATCCGATCGAGGCCAAAGTGGTCATCGTCGGGCTCGATGGTACCGTGCCTCCGATGTAAACCGCTGCCGCAGCCGGCCTCGCCTTCCCGCCTGGCCGCTGACGAGACTCGCTCAGACGTCGTCGCGCATCCCCTGCCGGCGACGTTCCTTGTTGCGCCGATAGCGCCTCACCAGCGCCAGCCAGCCGGCAGCCACCAGCATGGCGGCAAGTGTCACGCCCTGCCACGGTCTCGCCTCATCCCCCAGCACGGTTTCCAGCGTGATGATCAGGATGAAGCCCGTCGCCTGGCTAGCGATGGCCATTCGCCGCAGGCCGTCCCGTTGACTTGTCCCCGCCATGCCTTCTCCTCTAGCCCCGGAATGGACGCCGGCGCAGTGTAACGCCGTTGACCGGGCATGCCGAACCCTTCAGTGCTTAAGGCCGCCCCCGGTTTAGGCTAGAATGCGTCGCCCATTCGATCCGTTCCCGCAGCGTACACACGACCGAGGCACCATGAGCGATTTCTCTCCCGGCCAGCGTTGGATCAGCGACGGCGAAACCGAGCTCGGACTCGGCACCATCCTAACCGTCGATGCACGCAGCGTTACCGTGCTGTTCACCGCCAGTCAGGAAACCCGCACCTACAGCGCCCGCCAAGCCCCCCTGACCCGCGTCGTATTCGGGCCTGGCGATCGCATCGATACCGCCGACGGCGGACAACTGGCCGTCGAGCGCATCGAGGAGCGCGATGGGTGCGTGATCTATCATGGTCAGAACGACGACGGCGAGACCGTCTCGCTCAGCGAAGCCAAGCTCTCCGACAGCATGCGTTTCCACCAGGCCCAGGACCGCCTGCTGACCGGGCAGGTCGATCGCAACGACTGGTTCGAATTGCGCTACCGCTCGCTGCATCACCACCAGCGCATCGCTCGCAGTCCGGCGCTGGGGCTCGCGGGGCCCCGTATCGATCTGATCCCGCACCAGTTGTATATCGCCGACGAGGTGTCACGGCGTCACGCGCCGCGGGTGCTGCTCGCCGACGAGGTCGGGTTGGGCAAGACCATCGAAGCGGGCTTGATCCTGCATCGCCTGCTGTTGACCGGTCGCGTCGATCGCGCCCTGATCCTGGTGCCCTCCAGCCTGACGCATCAGTGGTTGATCGAATTGCTGCGCCGCTTCTCGCTGTCGGTCACCCTGCTCGACGAAGCCCAGAGCGAGGCGTTCGACGAAGAGAACCCGTTCGAGAGCGGCCAGTGCATCCTGGCCAGCCAGGAGTGGCTGTTCGCCAACCCCCACCGGCAACGCCAGGTCGAGGAGTGCCAGTGGGACCTGCTGATCGTCGACGAGGCGCATCATCTCGACTGGTCGCCGCAGGCGGAAGGGCCGGGGTATGCCTGCATCGAGAGGTTCTCGGCGCGTATCGCGGGCCTTCTGCTGCTGACCGCGACGCCGGAACAGATGGGGCTGGAGAGCCATTTCGCCCGACTGCGTCTGCTCGACCCAGACCGCTATCACGATCTGGAGCGTTTCCGTGAAGAGGAGGCTGGTTACACGGCCGTGGCGGCGGCGATCGAGGCCCTCGAGCAGCTACCGGGAGACGCCGCCGCACGCGATCGCATCGGCGCCATCATCGACGACGGCGACAGCCGCGCGCTGCTCGAAACGTTGCTGAATCCCGAAAGCGATATCGATCAGCAGCAGAGCGCCCGACGCCAGCTCCGCGAACAGCTACTGGATCGCCATGGCACCGGCCGCGTCATGTTCCGCAACAGTCGGCGTCATGTCGGGGGGTTCCCCGAGCGTCACCTCCATGTCGCGTCGCTGCCGATGCCCGCGGCCTACCGTGACCAGTTTCAAGAGCTGCGCGAGGGTAATGACCATTTTGCCGCCCGCCTGACCGCTGCCGATCTGGGCACCCACGACGCTCGCCTCTATCCCGAAGCGGCATACCGCGCCCTGCACGATGACGCGATCCACGCTGACACGCCATGGTGGCAGTTCGACCCCAGGGTCGAATGGCTGATCGACCAGGTCGAAACACTGGGCAGCCAGCAGAAGGTTCTGGTGATCGCCCATCAACGTCAGACCGCGGTGAATCTGGCCGAGGCGATGCGAGTGCGAGCAGGCATCCAGGCGCCGGTCTTCCATGAAGAGATGAGTCTGGTCGAGCGCGACCGCGCGGCAGCCGCTTTCGCCGACGACGATAGCGGCTGCCAACTGCTGATCTGCTCGGAGATCGGCTCGGAGGGGCGTAACTTCCAGTTCTGCCACCACTTGGTGATGTTCGATCTGCCGTGGCACCCCGATCTCCTCGAGCAACGCATCGGACGACTCGACCGCATCGGCCAGCTGCACCCCATCGATATCCATGTTCCGGTGATCGACGGCAGCCCCTCCGAGGTGTTGCTGCGCTGGTACCGGGATGGACTCGCTGCATTCGAGGCCCCGCACGCCGCGGGCGGTGACGTGCTCGAGGCCTTCGGCGACGCCCTGCGCGAAAGCCTCGACGACGGTCATGAAGAGAGTAACGGCCTGGATTCCCTGATCGAGGAGACTCGCGCCTTCAACGACGCCCGCCTCGCCGAGCGCGAAGCCGGTCGCAACCGCCTGCTGGAGTGGAATGCCTGCCGCCCCGAGCGGGCCGACGCGGTGATCAGCACGGTCGTGGAGCAGGACAACGACAGCGCCCTGCCGCGCTACGTCGACCAGGCGCTGGATGTATTCGGCGTCGATGGGCGGGATCTCGGCAATGGGCTGATGCATCTCGCCCCGGGGTCACACATGATCGACAGCCTTCCCGGTCTGGCCCAGGGCGACGAGGGATTTACCGTCACCTACTCGCGGACTAGAGCCCTGGCACGCGACGATATCCAGCGTCTTTCCTGGGAACACCCGCTGGTCATGACCGTGATGGAGCGCGTGCTCGACTCCAGCCTCGGCAACACCGCGCTCGCCCTGCTCAAGCATCCCAGCATCCCCGGCGGCAGACTGATGCTCGAGCTGATCTATCGCACCCACTGCCCGGCGCCGCGCAGACTGCAGCTGGGACGCTTCCTGCCGGATACCGGGATCCGCGTTCTGCTCGACGAGAGCGGTACCAACCTGTCGGACAAGGTCACGTTCAGCGGACTCTCCCGCAACCTCCAGCGAGTCAAGAAAGGCGTTGCCAGGGAGCTGCTGAAATCGCGCCATGATCAGCTCCGGGAACTGCTGGCAGAGGGGGAGCGAGAAGCACGACGCGAGTTGCCGACGCTCGTCGAGCGCGCACAGCGGGAGATGCGGGAAACGCTGGACCTGGAACTCTCGCGACTCAAGGCACTGTCGCAGCACAACGGCGCCATCCGCGACGATGAGCTAAGTGCGATGAGCGACGAGCGGCACGCACTCGACACCGTCATCGAGAGCGCAACGCTGCGTCTCGATGCGGTGCGCGTGATCGTCACCGTCGACAAGGATGCACGCTAGTCGGCGCCCGCGACGCGCTGCCAGGAAAGCGGCAATCGCCACCCGCCGCTCAGCGGGAAACGATGGCCGCCAGCGCCTCGTCCAGGGTGGGATAGCGGAAGGTGAAACCGGCTTCCTGCAACCGTCGCGGCAGCATGCAGGCGCCGGTCAGTAGCAGTCGGGACATCTCTCCCAGCCCGAGCTTCAGGAGCGGTGCGGGAACGCATAGCGCTGCGGGGCGATGCAGATGGCGCCCCATGGCACGGGTGAATTCGGCATTGGTCACCGGGTTGGGCGCAGAGCCGTTGAAAGCCCCACTCAACGCGGAGTCCTCGAGCAGGAATTCGATCGCGCCGACCAGATCCTCCCGATGGATCCACGGCATGTACTGCCGCCCGCTGCCGAGACGTCCGCCCAGCCCCGCCTTGAACGCCGGCATCATCTTGGCCAGCGTGCCGCCGCCAGCATCCAGCACCAACCCGGTGCGCAGGCAGGCGACTCTCACCCCGAACGCTTCGGCCTTGACGGCTTCCGCTTCCCAGGCCCGACACAGGCGATGGGCGAACTCATCGTGGGGCGGGGTTTCCTCGGTCACCTCGCGGTCGCCCTGATCGCCGTAGAACCCCATGGCCGAACCGGAAACGAGCACCCGCGGTGCCTGTCCTTGCTGCGCCAGATGCTCGCACAGCGCAACGACATCCCGCGTGGCGTGGCGCCGCGATTCGACCAGACGCGTCTTCTGAGGATCGCTCCAGCGCCGGTCGGCGATCGGTTCGCCGGCCAGATTGACAATGGCCTCCGGCGAGGAAGATGCGAAATCCGTGGCATCGTCGCCTATGCGAACGTCATGGGGAAGCCGCTGGCGGGCCCGCTCGGGGTCTCGGGAGACCGCCATCACCTCATGGCCGGCTACCAGGGCCCGCTCGATCAACCGTCGTCCGACGAACCCGGTGCCACCCGTGATCAACAAGCGCATGGTCGTTACTCCCGGTCATATCGAAGTTGTACAATATTCACAGGTTAGCAGCCGGGACGCCTACACGCGCTCGTCGACGCCGATCTGCTCCCCTAGCGGACTGGAAGCGTCCCTACCTCATCCACCACGACGCTTCCGCCACGCCGTACCAGCAACGCCCACTGGCGAGCGCCCTTCGAGTCGCCAGAGCAGGACCTTCAGGCATGGATCGCCACCCCATCGCGCTCGCCTCCAGGGAGACGAATGAGCCCTGCCTCGAAACTCCCCCGAAGCGAGAGCCGCCGAACTGATCGTTCAAGGCCTCACCCGGATCTAGTTCCTGCCACCGTCGAATCGCGAGCATCGCTTCGATCAGCCGCCATGCATTGCATCGATGTTGTACAAAACACTTGAACCGTACAACATCTTCACCCATCCTTGGAGTATCGAGACTACATCCATCGTCTCGTCACGACTCGTCGAAGTCATCGGCTGCTGGGCGACCGTTGCCTATTCAAGATGACGGTGACAAGGCATCAGGGCATCATTGCACGTTGAAACGACTGCAGATTGATGAGGGTGCGGCCCTGACAGATGACCGTACCGATGTTCTGGACCGCTCTAGCCCGCAATGATGACTCGCTGTATTGATATGGACCAACCTATTCGACGAGACGGCGCACGCAGAGACCTCATGGGAGGACTTGCATGACTTATCAGGCAATGGATTCCAGTGCCGCGCCGCTCTACCCGATTCGTGAAGTATCGCGACTCACTGGAGTCAACTCCGTCACGCTGCGCGCCTGGGAGCGACGCTACGGCTTGATCCGCCCCCAGCGAACGCCGAAGGGCCACCGCCTCTACGGACGCAACGACATCGAGCGCGTCGAGCGCATTCTGCAATGGCTCAACCGGGGCGTCCCGGTCAGTCAGGTGCGCGAGCTGCTCGACCAGCCGGAGACCGTGGAGACGCCCGCTCCCCAGATGGGGGATTGGGCCAGCCAGCGCCAGCATGTGATTCAGGCCGTCGAAGCGCTGGATACTGGCCGACTGGAGGTACTGTTCAATCAGAGCCTGTCGCTCTACCCGGTCGGCCTGTGCATCGCCGAGCTATGGCAGCCCGTCGTTTCCCAGCTCGAGGAACGCTGGGGAGACCAGTACGGCGCCACACTACAGCGCCGCCTGCTGGAATCCTTCCTGCGCACCCGCATCGGGACGCGAATCTACCATGCCAACCAGTTGAGCAACGCAGGCACGGTATTGGTAGCGCGGCTGCCGGATGACGATAGCGGATTCTGGTCGCTGTTGATGGGCCTGACGGCGTCGGCCTCGGGCTATCGCGTTCAGTTGATCGATGGAGAGATGCCGTTGAGCGAGTTTCCGCTCGCCGTCGAACGCCTCGACACCGAGGCGCTTCTGCTTGCCAGCGGCCACGCCGAGCGCAGCGACGTCATCCGCCGCCAGCTGCCGCGTCTGGCGGAACAGTGCGAGGCACCGGTGTGCCTGGTGGGTCCGGTTGCCCGCATTCGCGCCAGCGACCTCGAGAACACCGCCGTCGCCGTGCTCGGCGAAGACATGAGTCAGGCGTTGAGCCGGATGCGGGCGATGATCGACTCCCGCACCTGACTGGTAGCGCCGGCCGGGAGCTCGCCGACATGACCGGTACCGGGGGTGGCAGTGCCATTGCCACGCGGGCAGGCAGCACACGGCGCATGGATGCGCCGTCCATTTACCGGTAACAGGGAAGTGCCCATGTCAGCGACGCAACTGGTCTGGTTCCGCAATGACCTCAGGACTCTCGATCACACGGCGTTGAGCGCGGCGGCCATGAAAGGACCCGTGGTCGGCATCTATCTTGCCTGCAGGCAACAGTGGCGAAGCCATGGCCATGGCGCCAACAAGATATCGTTTCTACATCGTGGCGTCATCGCGCTGGCGGAGGAGTTGAAAGCGCTCAACATTCCGCTGCTGTATCGCGATATCGATGATTTCGATGCCGCCCCCGGGACACTGCTGGAGGCGGCTCGTCGAGTCGACGCCCAGGCGCTCCATTTCAATCGTGAGTATCCCCTCGACGAGCAGCGACGTGACGAAAGGGTGACCGACGAGTTCACCCAGGCGGGTCTTGCCCTCTTCGACTACACCGACCACATCGCCTTCGAGCCAGGCGAGCTGCTGACCGGTCAGGATGAGTACTACAAGGTCTTCACGCCGTTCTCCAGAGCCTGGCATCAGCGCGTCGGTGCCGATCAACTGGCGCTGCGCGACACGCCCCGGCGTCAGGCCAGGCTGGACATCGCCAGTGACCGGATTCCGGCACTCGCCGAGCGGGACCGCTCCAACATCGTCTCCCCTGCACCGTCGAAGATCCAGGAGGCACCCTGGCCGGCGGGCCAGGAAGCGGCCGCCGATCGTCTGGCCGATTTTTTGCGGCAGCGGGCGCGCCGCTACAACGACGATCGCGATTTTCCCGCCATTGCCGGTACCAGTGAACTCTCCGCCTACCTCGCTACCGGCATGATCTCTCACCGCCAGTGCCTGCAGGCGGTGATGGCCAACAACGGTGGCCACCTGGCCGATGGGGACGCCGGCCTGGCGAGCTGGACCAATGAACTGGTCTGGCGCGAGTTCTATCAGCATATCGCGGTCGGTTTTCCCCGCGTCTGCCGCCACCGGCCCTTCAAGCTCGAGACCGACAAGTTGAACTGGCGCCACAGCGACAAGGATTTCGCAGCGTGGTGCGAAGGCCGTACCGGCTTTCCGCTGGTCGATGCCGCGATGCGCCAACTGGTCGCCACCGGCTGGATGCACAACCGGCTACGCATGGTGACGGCGATGTTCCTGAGCAAGCACCTGCTGCTCGACTGGCGGCGGGGCGAGGCCTTCTTCATGGAGCATCTGGTGGATGGCGATTTCGCTTCCAACAACGGCGGCTGGCAGTGGGCCGCATCGACCGGTACCGATGCTTCGCCCTACTTCCGGATCTTCAACCCGACGACGCAGTCGCGGCGCTTCGATCCGGAGGCGACATTCATCGCCCAATGGCTTCCGGAGCTGGCCGATCTACCGGCCAAGAACCGCCACGAACCCAGCGCGGAACAGCGCCACAAGACAGGCTATCCCCCGGCCATCGTCGACCACAAGTTCGCCAGAGAGCGGGCGCTCGAAGCGTTCAAGAATCTAGGCTGATACCGACACGACGCCAATCACGATTCAGGAAGCCTCCAATGACAGCATCCGACGCGCCCACCATCGAATCGTTGACACATTTCTGCACCCTCTTCCAGCCCCTGACGTCCAGCGGCTTGCCCGCCCTCGAAGAGTGCTACAGCGACGATGTCGATTTCGCCGACCCCCTGCATCGCCATGTCGGCCGCGACAACCTGATGGCCTATTACGCCGATCTGATGGAAGGCGTCCGCCACTGCCATTTCGAATTCCATGACCGCCAGCTTCTCGGTGCCACCAGTTTTTTGACCTGGACCATGGAGTTGGCGCATCCAAGGTTGCGTGGCGGACGTAACATCAGCGTGGCTGGCTGCTCCCACCTGCAGTGGCAGGGTCAACGGGTCTGCCGTCATCGCGATTACTTCGACGTCGGGGCCATGCTCTACGAACATCTGCCCGTGGTGGGATGGATGGTCAAGGGCGTCAAGAAGCGGCTCTGAAGCATCGGCCACCACGGCAGGCGATCGGTTCTTTCAAACCAAAGAGGAAGGGGCATGGCGAGTCTCTCGGGAACCCGACGGATCTGGCTGACGGGGGCGACTTCGGGCATCGGCGAGGCCCTGGCCAAGCGGCTGCTTGCCGACGGTCATCGCGTCGCGTTGACCGCGCGCAGGAAAGAGGCGCTGCAACAGTTGGCGGAGGGCTATGACAATGCGCTGGTGGTACCGGCCGATCTCACCGACCGTGACGCCACGCGTCGCGCCGGCAACGCCATCGACGATGCTTTCGGGGGTCTCGATATCGCCCTGCTCAATGCCGGCACCTGTGAATACCTGGATGTCGCCCGCTTCGATGTCGAACTGGTCGGTAGAGTGTTCGCGACCAACTTCCACGGCACGCTCCATGCCATCGATGCTGCGCTACCCTTGCTGCGGCAAGCCAGGGGCGGCGAACGGCGACCGCTGCTGGCGGGCGTTTCCAGCGCGGCCGCCTATCTGCCGCTGCCGCGTGCGGAAGCCTACGGCGCCTCCAAGGCGGCGATATCCCATTTCCTCGAATCCCTGCGCCTCGACCTCGACGCCGAGTCGATCGACGTCAGCGTGATCCATCCGGGTTTCGTCAAGACACCGCTGACCGAGCGCAACGACTTCTCGATGCCGATGCAGATCGAGGTGGAACAGGCCGCCGACTACATCATCGACGGTCTCGAGCGAGGTCGGCTGGATATCCACTTTCCACGTCGCTTCACGTTTCTGGTCAAGGCGCTGGGTATCCTCCCGCCGGCACTGCGCCGACGCTTCGGCCTGCGCATCGCCAACCGCCGCCGGGGAGAGTCGGCATGACCCAGTCCCCGCAGCGGATCGCCGTGGTCGGCAGCGGCATCGCCGGCATGACCGCTGCCCACTATCTCTCCCGTCGCCATCAGGTCTCTCTGTTCGAGGCCGACTCACGACTGGGTGGCCATACTGCGACCTTCGATATCGATACCGGTACCGAACGGCACGCGATCGATACCGGCTTCATCGTCTACAACGATCGCACCTATCCGCTTTTCGAGACGCTAATGGCCTCGCTGGGCGTCCCGGGCCAGGCGACGGAGATGAGCTTCTCGGTCCACGAGAGCGATCGCGACTTCGAGTACAACGGCCACACCCTGACCAGCCTGTTCGCCCAGCGCCGCAACCTGTTGCGCCCGCGCTTCTACCGCCTGCTCAACGACATCGTCCGTTTCAACCGCCGGGCGACCAGCGATTTCCTGGCCGACCGCCTGTCGCCGTCACTGACCTTGGGTGACTATCTGGCCGGCGAGGATTACGGTGAAGATTTCCAGCGTCGCTACCTTTTGCCCATGGGTGGCGCCATCTGGTCCGCCAGCGAAGCCGGCATGCGCGACTTCCCGGCCCGCTTCTTCGTGCGTTTCTTCCATCATCACGGTCTGCTGTCGCTGGCCGATCGCCCCCAGTGGCACACCATCAAGGGAGGCTCGCGAGCCTACATCGCCCCGCTCACCGAGCCCTATCGCGAACGCATCCATCTCTCGACCCCCATCCTCGGCCTGGTCCGGGACGATGACGGCATCAGCCTCCACACGACGGCCGGTGAACGGCGTTTCGACCAGGTCGTGCTCGCCTGCCACAGCGACCAGGCGCTATCCATCCTGGGCAGTCAGGCGAGTCACGACGAGCGGGAGGTGCTGGGGGCGATCGGTTACCGTCGCAACAGCGTCGTGCTGCACACCGACACCGGCATGTTGCCGCGCCGCCGCCGGGCCTGGGCGAGCTGGAACTATCGCCTCGACGGCCGCGATGCAGAGGCGTGCGTACCCGTCACCTACAACATGAACATTCTCCAGCGGTTGAAAAGCGACACCACCTTCTGCGTAACGCTCAACGACGAGCAGAGCATCGACCCGGCCCGCGTGCTGGGCCGCTACGAGTACGCCCATCCTCAGTTCACGCTCGCCGCACAGCAGGCCCAGGCTCGCCACGGCGAGATATCCGGCGCTTCCCGACGCACCCATTTCTGCGGCGCCTACTGGCGCAACGGTTTCCACGAAGACGGCGTGTGGAGCGCGCTGCGCGTGGTCGAAGCGATCGACGGCAGCCGACCGTCACCCGCAGCGACAGCGCCCGCGGCAGATCACCAGGAAGGGACACCATGCCATTGAACGATGCCTGTCCCCACAGTCGTCTCGCCGTGGGCCATCTGCGCCACCGGCGCTTCCTGCCGCGCTGGCACGCCTTCGATTATCGCGTGTGGATGCTGTGGCTGGATCTCGATGAGCTGCCGGCGCTGCTGGCGCGAACGCCAGGTTTCGGCACTCGGCGTGGCGCGCTGGCCCGCTTTCGTCGCGAGGACTATCTGGCGCCGCATGACCTGCCGCTCGCCGACGCCGTCCGGGCGCGTATCAGGGAGGAACTGGGCAGCGCTCCGACCGGCCCGATCCGCATGCTCAGCCAGGTCCGGCTGTTCGGCATGCTGTTCAATCCGTTGACGCTCTATTACGCCTACGATGACGAGGAGAGGCTTCAGGCGGTTCTCGGTGAAGTCACCAACACGCCATGGCGCGAGCGCCAGGTCTACGCCTGCCGGGTCGACCCGACGCGCCACACGCAGCAGGCCGCATTCGACAAGCGCCTGCACGTCTCGCCCTTCAATCCGATGCAAATGCGTTACCACTGGCGCTTCAACTCGCCGGAAGCACGTCTGCTGATGCACATGGAGACATGGCACCAGGACGCGCGCCATTTCGATGCCACGCTGACACTCACGCTCAAGCCAGCGACGCGAGGCGCGCTGGTGATGGAGTTGATCAAGCATCCCGGCATGACGCTCAAGACCATCGTCACCATTCACTGGCAGGCGCTCAGACTCTGGCTCAAGCGCACGCCGATCCACGACCATCCCGGACGGGAGACTTCGTCATGACAGCCGCCCGATCACCCTCCACTCATCCCGCCGCGGACGCACCAAGGCTGTCACGCTGGCTGCGCCTCCGCATGCTCAAGGCGCTAGACGACCTGGAGGGCGGCAGGCTGACGCTGCGCGAAAGAGATAGCGTCCACCACTTGGGGCGTGGCGACACTGGCTCATCGACGGTCCATGTCGATATCACCATCCATGATCCGAACGTGTGGCGCCGCTTTGCCCTGGGCGGCACCGTCGGCGTCGCGGAAGCCTATATGGATGGCGCCTGGGAGGTCGACGATCTGGTCGGCCTGGTTCGTCTGTTCGCGCGCAACATCGAGCGCGTCAACGATGGCATGGAAAACGGCACCGCACGCCTGCGCCGCTGGGCCTTGACGGCGCTTCACGCCCTCCAGCGCAATACCACGCGGCGCTCTCGGCGCCATATCGCGGCCCACTACGATCTGGGCAACGAGCTGTTCGCGACGTTCCTGGATCGGGAGCACTGGATGTACTCGAGCGCGGTGTTTCCGCGCGCCGAGGCCACGCTGGAAGAGGCGTCGACACACAAGCTCGATCTCATTCTCGACAAGCTCGCGATCGAACCGCACCACCATCTGCTGGAGATCGGCACCGGGTGGGGCGGACTGGCGATCCACGCGGCCAGGACGCGAGGTTGCCGCGTCACCACCACCACCATCTCGGAAGAGCAGTACGCCTTTACCGCCGAACGCGTCCGCGAGGCCGGACTGGCGGACCGGGTCACCCTGCTGAAGGACGATTACCGGGACCTGGAGGGTCGCTTCGATCGGCTGGTCTCGGTGGAGATGGTGGAAGCCGTCGGTCATCAGTACCTGGGGACTTATTTCGCCTGTATCGACCGACTGCTGAAACCGGACGGCCTGGCACTGCTCCAGTGCATCACCATTCGCGATCAGCGTTTCGAAACCGCCAAGCGCGAGATGGACTTCATCAAGCGCTATATCTTTCCGGGCGGTTTCCTGCCTTCCCATACGGCGCTGCTCAACGGACTGAGCCGGCACACCCAGCTCAACCTGCTCGACCTGGACGAGATCGGTCTGCACTACGCCCGCACGCTGCGGGAATGGCGCCTGCGCTTCGAATCCCGTCTCGACGAGGTACGCGCGCTGGGCTACGACGAGCGCTTCATTCGAATGTGGCGCTACTATCTCTGCTACTGCGAAGGTGGCTTCCTGGAACGAACCATCGGCACCAGTCATCTGCTGCTGGCCAAGCCGGAAGCCAGACCCGCACCGCTCACCGGCGGCGTGTAGCCGTCGGCCGGTGAGGGTCATGACCCGCGGTGGAGCGCTCGCCGTCAACGCCCTGTTGTTCCAGGGCGGCTGGTTCCTCTGCGTGCTCGGCGGCTCGCCCTGGGCCATCGTCGCGACCCCGCTCATCCTTCTCGTTCACTGGTACTGGCTGGCACGGCCGGGGGAGTGGCGCTGGTGGCTGGGGTTGCTGCTGGCCGGCATCGTCGTCGATGGCGGTCTAGTCGCCACCGGCGGCATCGAGATGGGAGGGAGTCTCCCACTCTGGCTATGGGCGCTCTGGCCGCTCTTCGCAACCACGCTCCATCACTGCCTGGCCTGGCTATGGCGCTACCGGGCCCTGGCTATCGCCTGCGGAGCCCTGGGCGGGCCGCTGAGCTATCTCTCGGGGGCGGCGCTGGCCGGGGTCGAGATTCGCCCCTGGGCGATCGCTATCGAGGCAATCGTCTGGGCAGGTCTCTGCGCTGGCCTGGCGCAGTATCTCGGCAGTCGACGAGTGTCCGAGCACCGCTGGCGGGCAATAGGGTCGAGCCGGGACAAAACCGATCAGGAGTAGACGCTGGCGGCCAATTGGCGCAGTCGCGTTTCGACCTCACCGGCAGGTTGCGGCCGCGCGTAGAGATATCCCTGCACATGGCGACACCCTCTCGCCAGCAGGAAATCGCGCTGCTCGGCGGTTTCCACTCCCTCGGCAATGACATCCAGGTTCAGGCCCTGCGCCATCGCCAGCACCGCCGAGGTGATCGCCGCATCGGCGTGGTCGTGGGGCAGCGCACGAATGAACTCCCGGTCGAGCTTGAGCTTGTCGACCGGCAGACGCTTGAGGTAGGCCATCGACGAGTAACCAGTCCCGAAATCGTCGATGGCGATCTGCAGTCCTTCACGCCGCAGCGCTTCCAGCCGCGGCGAAATGTCGCCAGCGCGCTCGTCGAGCAGCACCGATTCGGTCAGTTCGAGGCCGAGCAGTCGCGCCGGCACCCGGTACTGGTTCAGTGTCGAGATCAAATGGGCTTCGAGATCGCCCTGAATCAGTTGCAGCGCCGACAGATTGACCCAAACGGGCTGCACGTTCAGGCCCTGGCTTCGCCAGGTCGCCAGTTGGGCCACGGCCTGCTCGATGACCCAACTGCCCAGCGCAGGCATCAGTCCGTGGCGCTCGGCCAGCGGAATGAACTCGTTGGGCAGGATCAGGCCATGTTCGGGATGGTGCCAGCGCAGCAACGCCTCCATCCCCACCATGCCGCCGTCATCGAGACGGTGCTGGGTCTGGTAGTAGAGTTCGAGCTGCGCCCCCTGGGCCAGGGCCTGGCGAAGCTCGTTGAGGATGATCAGGTGGCGATCCGACTCGACTTCCAGAGAGGGGCGAAAGCGTCGGTCGTGGTTGCGCCCGTGTCGCTTGGCGCTGTAGAGGGCGGACTCGAGCCGCTGGAACAGGACGTTGGGATCATTGCCATCCTCGGGGGCGCGACAGCTGCCAATGGTCAATCCCAGGTGCAGCGAGTTGTCGTCGATCTCGAAGGGTTCGCTCAGGTGATGACGCAGGCTGGCAACCCACTTCTCGTGGTCGTCGAAGGTGGTGGTACGGATGACCATGAACTCATCACCCCCCAGCCGCCCGACGATACCACCGGCCACCTGCGCCGCCAGGCGCTGGCCGAAGCGCGACAGCAGACGATCCCCGCTATCGACGCCGAGACTGTCGTTGATCGCCTTGAAGGCGTCGATATCGACCAGCGCCAGGTCCAGACCTTCTCCCGCCCGCAGGTGGCGCAGGCGCGAGGCCAGCAGATCGTGCAGGCGCCGCCGGTTGGGCAGGCCGGTCAAAGGATCCTCGAAGCCGATGCGGCGCAGGTCCTGTTCGCGTGCCTTGTGCCGGCTGATATCGGTAAACAGGCCGACGTAGTGGGATACCCGTCCCTTGCGATCATGGCAAGCCTGGACCCGCAGCCACTCGGGGTACTGGTCGCCATGCTTGCGCTGGTTCCAGACCTCGCCTTCCCAGCGACCGGTGGTCTTCAGCGTCTGCCAGTAGCGGTCGTAGAAGGCCTTGTCGTGGCGCCCGGAGGAGAGTGAAGAGGGGTTGAGCCCGCGAACCTCCTCGGGGGTATAGCCCGTGATCTGGGTAAAGGCGGGATTGACGGTGACGATGCGGTTGGCGGTGTCGGTGATCATCACGCCATCCGGCGACAGCTCGAGGGCCTGCTCACTGAGGCGGCGACGCTGATGCTCTAGCCGCGTCTGGCGCCAGACGTCGGCGACCCCCACCATGACCAGGGCCAACGCCACCAGCCGCAGCGTCAGCAACGGCAATACACTAGCGGCAGCCAGTGCCGCTAGGCCCAACCAGGTCAGCGGTCGATTCAGCGTAAAGGAAGGCCACATAAGATGTCGTTTATCGTCGTTATGGTTTGCCTGGCGGCTACCGGATAGATTCCGTTCCCGTCCCGCATCATGCCCCGGCGACGTTCGCCAGGGCAAGCGCCGCGGGGCCCATTGCACCATGGTTCGCACGAGACTAGGCTTTGGCCGGCGTGCATTCGGCGTCCGCAGCCTTTAGACTGGCCGCGCCTCGGGATGACGAGGCAAACTCTTCTTCGATTCTCGGAACGATCCAGTGACCAGACAGCACTCTTTCAGCCAAGACGATCTGCTGAGATGCAGCCGGGGGGAACTGTTCGGCCCCGGCAACGCCCAACTGCCAGCGCCCAACATGCTGATGCTCGACCGCATCACGCAGATCAACGAGGATGGCGGCAAGTACCACAAGGGCGAGATCATCGCCGAGCTGGATATCCATCCTGACCTGTGGTTCTTCCAGTGCCATTTCCCGGGCGATCCGGTGATGCCGGGCTGCCTGGGCCTGGACGCCATGTGGCAGCTGGTGGGTTTTCATCTCGGCTGGCTGGGGAATCCCGGTCGCGGCCGGGCATTGGGCTGCGGCGAGGTAAAGTTCTCCGGGCAGATCCTGCCGAGCGCCGGTCAGGTTTCGTATCATATCGAGATCAAGCGCGTGATCACGCGCCGGCTGGTGCTGGGCATCGCTGACGGCACGCTGTCGGTCGATGGTCAGGATATCTATCAGGCCAAGGACTTGCGCGTCGGTCTGTTCACTAACACTGAGAAATTCTGAGCGGGAGGCTTCCATGAAACGAGTGGTAGTCACCGGCCTGGGTATCGTTTCCTGTCTGGGCAACGACGCCCAACAGGTGCTCGACTCTCTGCGCCAGGGGCGTTCCGGCATTCGCTTCAAACCGGAGTATGCCGAACTCGGCTTTCGTAGCCAGGTCGCCGGTGTCGTCGACATCGACATCGAATCTCTCGTCGATCGCAAGCAGCTGCGCTTCATGGGAGACGCGGCGGCCTATGCCTATATCGCCATGCAGCAGGCGATCGACGATGCCGGGCTCGACGCCAGCGACATATCCAACCCTCGCACCGGCCTGATCGCCGGCTCCGGTGGCGCGTCCAGCGCCAACCAGGTCGAAGCGGCCGATGTGATGCGAGAGAAGGGCCTGCGTCGCGTCGGTCCCTATCGAGTGACCCGGACCATGGGCAGCACGGTTTCCGCCTGCCTGGCGACACCGTTCAAGATCAAGGGTGTCAACTACTCCATCTCCTCCGCCTGCGCCACCTCGGCGCACTGTATCGGCAGCGCCGTCGAGCAGATCCAGCTCGGCAAGCAGGATGTCGTATTCGCCGGCGGTGGCGAAGAGGAGCACTGGACGCTGTCGTGCCTGTTCGATGCCATGGGCGCATTGACCACGCACTACAACGACACCCCGGAAAAGGCCTCGCGTCCCTACGACGTGGATCGCGATGGATTCATCATCGCAGGCGGGGGTGGCATGCTGGTGATCGAGGAGCTCGAGCACGCCAAGGCACGCGGCGCCAGGATCTACGCAGAGATCACCGGGTACGGCGCGACATCCGACGGTCACGACATGGTCGCCCCCTCCGGCGAAGGCGCGGCACGCTGCATGCGCCAGGCGCTCGCCGGGCTGGAAGGCAAGGTCGACTACGTCAATACCCACGGTACCTCGACGCCGGTGGGCGATGTCGCCGAACTCAAGGCGATCCGTGAGGTCTTCGGCGACAGCACGCCGGCAATGAGTTCGACCAAATCGCTGACCGGCCACTCGCTGGGCGCCACCGGCGTTCAGGAAGCGATCTACTCGTTGCTGATGATGGAGAACCGCTTCATCTGCGCCTCGGCCAATATCGATACGCTCGACGAACAGGCCAGTGGGTTCGACATCGTCCGCCAGCGTCGTGAAGACGTCGACATCCGGCGCGTGCTCTCCAACAGCTTCGGCTTCGGTGGCACCAACGCCTGTCTGGTGCTGGATCGCTACGAGAGCTGACCGTCGGCGCGCTCGTCGTCGACGAAAAAGGCGCCCCGCGGGGCGCCTTTTTCATGGCCGGATTCACGGTTTCAGGAGGGCAGCTCAGCAGGTGCGGCCTTGTCCGGCGAGGCCGGGCGCGGCACCTCGGAAATCTCGTTCAGGGCGCCCTCGATCCACGCCTCCATCTCGGCCATCACCTCCTCGGGCTTGCGCCCCACCGTCTCGATCGGCTCACCCACCACGACGCGGAGCACGCCCGGCTGCTTGACCCAGTGCCGTCCCCATCGCTCGCCAGCATTGTGCGCCACCGGCAGTACCGGCACGCCGGTGCGGCAGGCGATGACCGCACCGCTCTTGTTGAAACGGCGTCGCTGCCCAGGCGGAACCCGGGTCCCCTCGGGGAAGATCAGCACCGACAACCCCTCCTCCAGGCGCTGCTTGCCGTGGGAGAGCACCTGGCGCATGGCGGCCGATGGCTTCGAACGATCCAACGGAATCGGCCGCAGTAGTCGCACCCCCCAGCCGAACAGCGGGATGTTGAGCAGCTCTTTCTTGAGCACGGTGCAGATCGGCGTCTTGAGCAGTTGCAGGTAGACGGTTTCCCACTCGCTTTGATGGTTGGCCAGCACCACACAGGGCCCTTCCGGCACGTGCTCCCGCCCTGTCACCTGATAGCGGATGCCACAGGTGATGGAGAGCCAGCCGACGATGAAACGGTTGTGCCAGTTGAACAGCCGAAAGCGCGAGCGTATCGGCAAGGCAAAGCCCACCGGCAGCATCAGCAATCCCGAGACCAGGATTGCCAGGAAGTAACCGATATAGAAGATGATGCTACGAAAGACTTTCATGTGTCGGCCGCTTCCTCTCTGCTGCGACGTTGATCGCCTGTGTCGACCTCATCGTGAACGGGATAGCGCTCCTGACACCACGCATCCAGCATCAGCCCTAGCTCCAGGCGCCAGGACTTCTGATGGATGCCGAAGACATCGAGTAGCCGACGACAATTGAGCACGCGCCGCAGCGGCGTATCATGATGCTGGTCGAGCCCCTCCAGTCTTCCCAGCGTCGGCGACTCTCCCACCCCCGCCAGCCGCGTCTCCAATTGCGTCCGTACCACCGAGCAGAAGGTGAAGACGCTGACCGGCTCCGTGCCGCAGAGATGATAGGTGCCCCAGGCGTTGGCGCCACTCTCGAGCTGCAGCAACACGCCCGTCAGGGCGCGGGCCACGGCCACGACGGAGGTCGGACACACCACCAGGTCCCGGGCCGCCCTGACCGACTCGCCACGCATCAGCGCGTCGATCAGTTCGCTCAGCCAGGCGTCCTCGCCGTCGCGCCCGAACAGCGGCCCCAGTCGCCATATCAGATGCCGGGGGTGACTGCGCACGAGCTCGCCGACGGCGACCAGACGGCGCATCGCCTCATCCCGTGGCCGAGGCAGGACATCCTCGTCGATGGGAACGTCGGCGCCATCCTCGTACAGCGCATCGGAGACACACCAGACCAGCGGGATCTGCCTTGCCCGGCACGCCGCCAGCAACGCCTCCACCCGGTCGGCATGGGCGTAGACCACCGCCGGCTCGCAGCGCCCCGGATCTGCCAGCGGCGGCACGATCACGACATCCGGCTCGACTACCGCCAATGCCTCGGCATCTCCCGCCGGCCACGAGACATAGTCGATATCACCCCGCTGCGCGGAGATGGCGTGCAACGCCCGGCTCAGGCAGTGCTCCGCCTGCAACACCAAACACTTCACGATGGCACCTCGGAACGCCTCATCGCTCTGGAATCCTTACTTTGCTGAGAACTACACTGCCCTGGCCGGTCCCGGACTATGATAGAAGACGCCTTTTCCGCTCTAGGCTCGATGACGGGGAAGTGCCGATCGTGGCGGACATCGATAGTGGCAGACATCGAGGCCCGCAGGAACCACTCGACCATTCGCTCATCCACGGAGAGAGTCATCATGAACAAGGACGTCGCCGTCGCCTGGGAGATCGGCGCCGAACTCGGCGAAGGCCCCATCTGGTCCGACACCCTTCGCGCCCTGGTGTTCGTCGATATTCGACAGGCCAGGCTGCACGTCTATCATCCCGAAGACGGCGAGCGTCGGAGCTGGGATCTCGAGGAAGCGTGCTGCTGGCTGCTGCCTCGAGAAGGGGGCGGCTTCGTTGCCGGCCTGCGCTCCGGGGTCGTGGGGCTCGAACTCGACGAACGAGGCCCTCGCATCGGCAAGCGTCTTACCCCGATCGAGTGGCTACCGGCGGGCGACCGCCTCAATGATGCCGGAAGCGATACGCACGGCCGCCTCTGGTTCGGCTCCATGGATGACGCCGAAAACGACGTACGCGGTCATCTGTTCCGCCTCGACAGCCGTGGCGTTACCCTGATGGACAGTGAATATCACGTCACCAACGGCCCCGCCATCAGCCCGCACGGCGACACACTCTACCATAACGACAGCGCGCGCCAGACCGTCTTTGCCTTCGACCTCGACGCTGACGGCGAACTGTCGAACCGCCGCGAGCACATACGCTTAGCCCCGGGCGCCGGCTATCCGGACGGCATGACCTGCGATCGCGAGGGCGGGCTGTGGATCGCACTGTGGGACGGCGGCCGTATCGCCCGATTCCACGCCGATGGCTCGCTGGACCGGGAGATCGCCCTCCCCGTCTCCCGCCCCACCTCCTGCATCTTCGGCGGCGACGCGCTGGACCGGTTGTTCGTCACCTCGGCGGCGACCGGCTGCCATGACGAGCCGCTGGCCGGTGCGCTGTTCGAGGTCGCCGTCGAGACCGGCGGCATCGCCACCACGCCGGTGATTCTGCCCAACGATCCGGGGCTGTAGCACGGCTGGGGTCACCCGGCCGCGGGCGCCGCCAGCACGCGGCGGTAGAAGCCGAGGCAGACGGCGACGAACACCGCCAGCCCCAGCCACCGGGCGATACCGGCGAAACCGTCTCCGACCAGCGCCAACGGGGCCGGCGCCCCGCTCAGGCCGATGACGCCAGCCAGCAGCACGCCGACCAAGCTCTCGCCGACGATCAGCCCGGAGGCGAGCAGCACGCCACGTCGACGCGGCCGCTCCGAGGCACGCTCGACGTCATCACCCCGTGCCAGCGCGCAGGCGCGGAGCCGGCGATCGATCAGCCAGCCCAGCACGGCGCCGATCACCAGCGGCATGTTGATGCTCGGGGGCAGGTAGATACCGATCCCCACCGCCAGCACCGGTAGACGTGCCTTGCCCCCTCGCCAGCGCAGCCACTCGTCGACACCGATCAGCACGACACCGATCGCCAGACCGATGACGATCATCGTCCATTCGAGATCGTGGGAGAACACACCGCGCACGATGGCGGTCATCAGCGAGGCCTGTGGCGCCCCCAGGGCCTGCCCGGGGTCCATCCCCTCCCGTGGCATCGCTCCGGCGAAGCCGTAGGCGTTGTAGAGCAGCGAGAGCACTGGCGGGATGACCAGCGCCCCGACCACGCAGCCGATGATCAGCGCGACCTGCTGGCGCCACGGCGTGGCCCCCACCAGATAACCGGTCTTGAGATCCTGCAGGTTGTCGTTGGATATCGCCGCCACGGCGAGGATGACAGAGGTCACGAATAGCGCCAACGCCGTCGGCAGCATGCGCGCCACCGCCGGGTCCAGCACGTCGAACGCATCGCTGACGGCGGTGAAGCCCAGCAGCAGCAGCGACACCAGGATGACCGCCACGATGCCGATGCCGGAGATCGGACTGCTGGAAGAGCCGACCAGCCCGGCCATGTAACCGCAGGCGGCCGCGATCAGGAAGCCGAACACGCCCGCGAACAGCACGCTGCCCAGGGTCAGCGTCCAGAACGCGGCGCCGGCCAGCTGCGGTGCCGCTCCGTGGAGAAAGATCGCGAAGACCACGGTCAACAGCACCAGCAGCGCTACCGTCAACGCCAGGATGATGCCCGCCGGCAGGTCGCGCTCGGTTCGCGCCTGGTCACGGAACGCGCCCTGGTCGCCGCGCATCGCCCCCAGTGACGTACGAATGCCGATCAGCATCGGCTTGAACAGGGTCGCCAGTGTCCAGACCGCAGCGATCCCGATGGTGCCGGCGCCGATGAAGCGGACCTTATCGGACCACAGCGCCATGCCGGCATCGGCCAGCGACTGCCCCGCCTCCATCGGGGTGACGCTGGTCAACCAGGGGACCGCGATACCCCAGGCGATCAGCGTCCCGATCAGCATTGCCATGCCGCCGACGATGCCGACCAGGTAGCCGGCGCCGACCAGCGCCAGCGAAAACCCGGTCGAGAGCTGGAACGCCGCGCGACCGACCGAGAACCACACGCTGATGCTATCCGCCAGCAGCCGCAAGCCGCCGCTGGCGATCGAGAAGCCGGCCGCGACGATGCCGCCCAGCAGAATCTCCCGGGCACCGGGTTCATTCCTGGCGCCACCGGCGTCTCCGTCGCCACGCTGACCGTCATCGGCAGCGCGGGCCGCATCGCGGCTGCCGACCTCGAGGATCTCGGCCGCGGCGATCCCCTCCGGATAGGGCAGATCGCTCTGTACCACCATCACCCGGCGCAGCGGGATCGTGTAGAGCACGCCGAGAATGCCGCCGATGGCGCAGATCGCCGTGGTCTGCCAGAACGGAAAGCCCTGCCAGTAGCCGATCATCAAGAGCCCCGGCAGCACGAAGATGATCGCGGAGAGCGTTCCTGCCGCCGAGGCCTGGGTCTGAACCATGTTGTTTTCGAGCTTGTTGGCGCCGGCCACGCGTCGCAGCACGGCCATGGAGATGACCGCGGCGGGAATCGCCGAGGCGAAGGTCAGCCCGACCTTGAGCCCCAGATAGACATTGGAAGCGGTGAACAGCAGGGTGATGACGGCGCCCAGCATGACGCCTCGCAGCGTCAACTCGGGCAGACGGGCGTCATCGGGGATAGGTTGTGGCATGGAGACACTCTTGAGGTGAAAGGCCGGCGCAGGATCGAGGCGCTGCCGCCGCGATCGTCGGGGCCACCATCGCCCGCGGAAACTGGCAGTACAGGCAAATCGTTAGATGGCTATCTAGACGACCATTCTAGAATTCCCACGCTCTTGCGTCGAGGCGGCCGGGCTCCCCCGGCGGAGATTGAGCACGCCGCGCTCACCGCGCCTCGATGATGTTGCCCTGGGCATCATGGGTGAGCGTCACCCGGCGATGGCGCTGGAGCGCGGCCACCTGGTCCGAATTCATGCCGAACGAGAGCGCCAGCCGCTCGGGGGTCAGCGGCAGCGCCGGCTGGCGCCGATCGACGTGTCGGAAGCGGCGGTAGTTGTAGAACGCCCATACCAGCAGCATGGCCCCCGCGAGCACAGTGATGACCGCGTAGAGTGTCAGCGAGGCCCAGCTATGGTCTTGGCTGTCGATCACGTAGGACTCGAACCGTCCCACCCCGAAAATCCAGCCGCCAATCGTCGCCAGCGGTAGCAGCAGATAGAGCCACAGCAACCAGCCGATGCCCGCCAGCAGCGCGAACACACTGCGCTGGCGCCGTGACTGCAGGTCGGGACGGTGGATGATTCGAGGCAGCCCGGCGGCGCCTCGCTGGTTGTTCGCCTTCGGCATGTCGAGCTCTCCTGTCAGGGTTGGATACCGCGGTCCGGGCTGCTCCAGCGCGCCCGCTGACGCCGCGAGGCCAGCAGGGCCCTGGGCACGGCGACCACTGCCGTGAGCGTCGAGAGCACCCAGTAGAGCAGCGGATACCAGATGACCCAGAAATAGTGGCGAAGAAAGCCGGCGCGTTCGTAGCGCTGGTCGATGCTCAGACTGACCAGGAACTGGATCAGGCAGGTGGCGCCCAGCAGCAGTCCGTTCCATTGCGGCAGCAGCGTCGCGATCTGCCAGCGTGGCGGCAGCGGTACGAACCAGCCGATGCAGAACAGCACGGCGATGGCCAGCATGACGTAGGCCCACACCAGGCTGGTGAGATACTCCAGCGCAACCCCCCAGAAGCGGCGCTGGCGCCAGGCCAGCAGTCGCCCGCCGTAGCGCAGCATCACCTCGACACCGCCCTGGGCCCAGCGCAGGCGCTGCTGCCACAGGCCCTTGAGGGTTTCCGGCATATAGATGTAGCAGAGCGCCTCTGGCTCGAAGCGGATGTCCCAGTGATGGATCTGCAGACGCCAGGAGACATCGATGTCCTCGGTCACCATGTCGGCGCGCCAGTAGCCGATGCTGTCCAGCGCCGCCCGGTTGAAGCCCGTGATCACCCCGGAGACGGTGAAGATACGCCCGTAGGTGCGTTGCGCCCGCTTGATCAGGCCGATGATCGAGGAGAACTCGCCCACCTGGATCTTGCCCAGCAGCGTCGAGCGGTTGAGGATGCGCGGATTGCCGGTCACCGCGCCGACACGCGGCCCCCCGGTCAGATGCTGCATCATCCAGTACACGGCGAAGGGATGGAGCAGCGCATCACCATCGATACAGACGAGGTAATCCGAAGGGGCCGCCAGCGCACCGGCGCGCAGCGCCACCGCCTTGCCCTGATTGGCCGCGAAATGGATCACCCGCAGCCGCTCGTGCTTCTCGGCCAGGCGATCGAGGATCTCGCCAGTCTCATCGTGGCTACCGTCGTTGATGGCGATGACATCGAACTGCGGGTAGCGCGTCGCCAGAGCGTAGCGAATCGTCTGCTCGACCTGATCCGCTTCGTCGAAACAGGGCACCACGATGCTGACGTGAGGGGAGTCGGGATCCAAGGTCTCCAGCCTCGGCGTCATGTCCTTGCCACGCTCGCGGCGAAGATAGAACCAGAGGCCACCGATGATCCACATCCAGGCCATGAAGATCGGGTAGTAGAAGGCAAAACCGAACATCACGTCCCGCCAATCGATGGCCGAGACCCAGGCTTCGATATCGGCGATCATGGTTGACTCCGAAGACGAGAGGTCGAGTAGGGAAATTCATTGAGGCTCATACCCTCGAACGTGGGCTGGAAGGCCGGCATGCCGGTGATGAAGTCGTCCGGATAGTAGGCGAGATTCAGCCCGCCCCGGCGCACCAGCTGTTGCATCCACGCCTTGAAGCGCCCAGGCTCGATCCAGCGATCTCGCGCCCAGTCGTAGGCCTGCAGCTCGAAAACCGTCTTCCTGAGCCCCTTGGGCTGGCGCATCACCTGGTCGACCAGATCATCCAGCCAGCGGCTGGCCGAACGGTCATCGCGTGCCATGTCCGCGTCGTCGAGGTAGGGCATCGCCATCAGCGCCACCTCGTCGTAGTTGTCGAGGAAAGGACCCAGCGCCTGGGCAAAGCGCGACTCGGCAGCGGGGTCGAGCACGACCCGCGCGTAGATATTGCGCGCCACCCGGAAACGGTTGCTGAGATTGGCGTACTCGCGCGCGGCGGCGACCGCCTGATGACTGAAGTCGATCAGCGCCCGGGTCTTGTCACGCGCACTCAGGTCACAGTCGGTAAGCGCCCGCTGACCGCCGGGCCACCGCGCCGCGGGGTTACAAGCCTGAGCATCTTCGTCCGCGGCGAGATAGGCGTCATCGTGAATCAGGATGCCGTCGATCCCCGGGGTGTTGCGGGCCAGATCGCCATAGATCCCGCGAACGAGCGCCATTACAGCCGGGCGGAAAGGGCTCAGCCGGCGGTAGTCGCGATCGGCGATCCGGCTCTTGCCGTCGCTCCCCCTGGCTCGCACCGCCAGTTGCTGCTGTCGTTCGGCGTCGGGCAGGTCGAAGGCGAGCAGCGGTAGCCAGGCATACACATCGACGCCGGCCCGGGTCTTGAGCTGCCAGGCGACACGGTTGAACAGATCGGCGCGCATCGGCAGGTAGTCGTTGGGGAAGTAGAGTGCCGAGGCAGTGCCATCCCCATCCGGATCGGCAAAGGCCTGCAGATAGACCGTGCGCACCTGCATGGCCCGAATCCGGTCCAGCAAGGCGCTGAGATTGGCATTGACCTGATCGGGGTCGGGATCGTAGAGATAGTCGAGGTCGACCTGCACGGCCCGTTGAATGCGCCTGGGCGGATCGACGGTCTGCGCGACTTGGGATTCTACGGCCACCGGATCGGGATCATCCATCACCAGGAAGCGACCGAAATCGGGTCCGCTCGACGGGGTCGAGAGACGCTGATCACCGAGACTGAAGGTGAACCGGTAACCCGCCTCTCTCGCTATCCTTTCGGTAACGGGGTTGGTCGCGCCGTAGGGCCAGACCAGGGTGCGCGGCCGCACCCCGGTGTGCCGCTCGATGATCTCGGCGCTGCGGACCAGGTCGGCGTGAACGCGCCGCCGGTAATCGGCGTCGCTCTCGTACGCGCCACTGACGGCATCGTAGCGTCGTGTCAGCGCTGCGGGTTCCACGTTACCCTGCGGATTGGCGAGGATCCCGTGGTGGAGGTCATCGGTGTGCGAAGCCACTTCCACCAGCCCCGAGGCCTGCATCTCGCGGACCTGGTCCCAATCCACGAAACCCTCTGCCCCTCTCTCGCGACCGTTGTAGAGAACTTCGTTCGCCGCCCCAGCGTCGCCGTTCCCACCGATGACCGCCCCCTCCTCGAGCCGCGATGCCACCGGATCGGTAGCGGCTGCCGTCACCCTGTCGCCACGCCCGACCCGCTCGATCCAGCCGATCTCCACCGCGAACAGCGCCGGATAGCCGAAAGCCCGTAGCAGCGGAAAGACGCGGCCGTAGAAGCTCGCCAGCCCGTCGTCGAAGCTCAGCAGCACCGCGTTGGGAGGCAGCGGCCGCCTACCCTCCCGGGCCGCCTCGATGTCGTCCAGGGAGATCGGGTGCCAATCGTTGGCCGCCAGCCAGTCGAACAGCGACGCCAGGCGTTCGGTGCTGACGGCGTAAGGGTCCCGATCCACGGCGGGCCGGGTATCGTCCCGCACATCGTGAAACCCGAGCGTCACGAAATGACCGGCGGGGATCTGCAGCGTCGTCACATCTCCCGGCAGGTCGCCCATCGGCGGAGATGACGGCGCTCCCTGGGCCTGTACTGCCGTCGACAGCGCGACCAGTAGTGCGACCAGCGCGAAATGGAGCAGGGTCGATCGCATCACAGCACTCCCTCGAAACCTAACTGTCCGAACCAGCGCGCTTCGCGCTCGCCCTCGTACTCATGACTGCCCCAGCCGACGCCGTAGTTGACCGACCAGGTCCGCGTCAGTTGCCAGACGTGGCCGTAGCGCGCGTCGTAGCCCGGCGCGCTACCGTAGCCGCGCTCCCACTCGGAGGCCGTGCCCAGCGAGACGTTCTGCGTGAAGACGTGGTCGTAGCGCCGCCAGGTCAGCCAATCGTGTTCGAGAGTCACTCCGGCGGAACGGGTATCCTCGGGGCTGTAGTAATCCGTTTCGCTCTGGCTGTTGTGCTCGGCGGAGAGCGAGCCGAGCAGGCGGGTCCGATGATGCGCGCTGGCCTGCACGCGCTGGGTCAGCTCGGCGGAGACGTCGCTGCGCAGGTTGCCGTCGCTGATGTCCAGGGCGCCCAGCGTCAGCGTCGCCTGGCGCGACTCGTTCTGACGCCAGGTCACCTGCGCCTGGTAGAGGCGTCCATCCTGATCGCTGCGCTCGGCGCGCAGCGGGGTCTCCGGCGACTGAAACTGGGTCAGCAACTGGTACTGCCAACGATCGTCGAGCCACTGCGACCAGCCGAGCTCGACGCCGGGATCGTCGCTGGCGTTCTCGCCACTCACGCCGGCCCACCAGTGCCGGCGCAACCATCGGCGTTCGATGCCGACACCCCAGCGATCCTGGCGCTCGGCCCCACCGTCGTAGTCACCCCAGCGCCAGGATTGTTCGATGTAGGCGCGGTAGCCATCCTCGCGCCAGGGCGAATTGAGGCGCAGCCGGTATTCACCGTCGCGGCTGCCGTTGACGGCGCTCCCGCCGCGAGAGCGACCGAAGCTGCCCTCCCCCTCGAGGGAGAAGTGCTGACGATCCTGCCATTCGAGGTGGTTGCGCCGAATCGCGCTGTCGGTGGGAAACTGCGACGCCAAGGGTTCGATAGTGCGCTGCCAGCGCGGGAAGTTCTCGAGGTCCTGGGCATTCTCGGCAATGTTGAGCCGCGTGGCCTGATCCCTGGGCGCATAGGCCGCTGCCAGTTCGGCGGTCGACTGCGCCTGTTCGTACCAGCCTCTCGAACGCTGTGCGGTGGACAGGCCATTGATCACGTCGGTATTGCGCGGCGCCTGCCGATAAAGCGCACGGGCCCGTTCGAGAGCCTCTCCATCATGACGACGATAGGTGGCATCCAGCACCTGCAGGCGATCGACCTCGCTGCGCTCCCAATTGGGCACCGGAGGCGTCTTCGGATTCGGCCGCGAGCGCCAGATCGGGGTGTCGGCGTCCAACTGGACGAGCACCTCGGCCGCGGCGGCGTACTCTTCGCTCTCGATCAGGGCGTAGTAGAAGCCGGTCCGCACTGCCAACGATGGCCGCGCGCCCGACTCGATCACCTCGCGGTAGAGGCGTGCGGCCTGCTCCGGCTGCCGGCGAGCCAGATAGGCATCGGCAACGGCGGCCTTGGCGTAGACCGGCACATCGACCGATTCACGCTGCAGCGCCTGATAATCGGCAACCACCGCCTCGAAGCGGTTCAACTGGCGCAGCACCACCAGTCGATCGACACGGGTCCGATGGCCGGCGTCGCTGCCGGGAGGGAAGCGTTCCAGATTGGCATTCAGGTCATTGAGCGATGCGGTCAGGGCCGCGTCACGTGCTCCGTAGCGCTGCCGCCGCTCGTGTCGCGCCTGCTCCTGCACCCCATTGCGGATCCGGGCCGTCGCGGCATCGGCCCGAAACCGATCCTGCGTGGCCTGCGGCCACGCCGGCCGGTAGCGCTCGCGTAACCGCTCGGCACGGCGATAGGCCCCGAGATTGGACAGGCTGGAGATCGTCGTCTGGAGGGCCTGACGATTGTCCGGGGCATACGTCAGCACTCGCTGCGCCAGTTGCAGCGCGATGGCCGGATGCCCCTGCTGACGCTGGCGTTCCGCAATGCCCGCCAGATCGTCGGCATTGGGGCGCCCCGACGGCCCTGGCCGCACGTCTACGCCATAGGCTGAGGCCGGCGCCTCGGCGGGCGGCAAGCGCCCATCCGGAAAGCGCTCGGCTGCCTGGGCTGAATAGGCGAAGAGCGACAGCAGGCAGAGTGCGAGGGGGAATCGAGTTGAACAGGCGCGGCAGCGACCGTTGCCGGCGGCGTACGGCCTCGTCGAGAAGCCAAAGCCTTCGCCGGCCTTCGCGACTCGGCCGCGGAAGCGAGATATTCGCATTACAGGACAGGACCACCGTTATTTCCGTTAACACTCTGTTGCGAGAGCACTCAATTCCTTTGAGTGGGGTGCTAAAAGCCAAGTAAAACTAGAGATAAAATGGCGGTCTTACAAATTAGTAAATATTGATATGTTTGATTGTTTCATCGGCTCCCAAGGTCGACGAACGTCAACCTGCCATGACGCGGCCTTCGTACGAAAGCTGAACATGGTTTCCAGAAACTTGCTCTGAAAGACAATCCGCGGGAGCTCAAGCCACGGGTGCTGGGTCATGGCGAGGGAAGAACCTGCCGACGCGCCGAACCTCGAGGCCGCGCTTGTCGATGGCCATCGCTGTCACACCGATACCCGGCCGAGACGCCGCTTTTCACCTGCGGATCTTGCCGGGATGGTCCACGCCCGTAACGCAAGCGCCCCGCGAGGCGGGGCGCTCTGATGACGGCCGGTGCGGCACGCCGGGGGTTCACTGACTCGATGCCCGTAAGGACGAGCCGTTGGACGCGGGTATCTGAGTCCTAGAACGGAATCTCGTCGTCGAAGTCGTCGAAGCTACCGGGGTTCGGCGCACCGTAGTTCGGATTCTGGTTCGGTTGCGGGGCCGGCTGGCCCTGCTGCGGTGGGCGCTGGCCTTGAGGCGGGCGCTGCTGCGGCTGTTGCGGATTGCCACCGTAACCGCCCTGCTGCGGCGGCTGGTCGTAGCCGCCATTCTGCGGCGCACCGCCATACTGCCCCTGGGGCTGGGCGTAATCCCCGCCGCCCTGGCCGCCGCCACGAGAGTCCAGCATCTGCATGTCATTGCCGACGATTTCGGTCGAGTAGCGATCCTGACCGTCCTGGCCCTGCCATTTGCGAGTCTGCAGGCGGCCCTCGATATAGATCCGCGAACCTTTCTTGACGTACTGCTGGGCGATCTCCGCCAGCTTGTTGAACAGCACCACACTGTGCCATTCCGTACGTTCCTGGCGCTGGCCGCTCTGGCGATCGGTCCAGCTATCGGTAGTCGCGATGCGCAGGTTGCACACCGGATTCCCCGAGGGCAGGAAGCGCACTTCCGGATCCTGTCCCAGGTTGCCGATCAGGATGACTTTATTTACACCTCGGGCCATCGTTGTCTCCTCGCATTCCTGCGTTGCGACGCTATCATGCGTCGGTTCGTTGCCATTGGTTGCCTGCGATACGGGCCAGCGCCTCCACATCCAGGCGCTGCCGGTCGACCTTGAGATAGGCGACTTGTTCTTCGGGTACGACCACGGCGTCCTCGACCCCGGTCACCGCGACGAAACGCTCGAGTAGTGTATCGAGCATGCCCATGGATTGCTCGTCGAGTGCGATGATCTCGCTGGAGAGATGGCGGGGCGCCGGCATCTTCCAGACCACCGCCAGCCAGATCGCCCCGACCACCGCCGTGCCCAGGAAGACACTCTGGACGCCAAAGCCCTGGGACAGGGCACCGCCCAGCGTACCCCCGAGAAAGGCGCCGAAGAACTGACTGGTGGAGTAGACGCCCATGGCGGTGCCCTTGGACCCGGCCGGTGCCAGTTTGCTGATCATCGACGGCAGCGTCGCCTCCAGTAGATTGAAGACGACGAAAAAGCCCCAAAGTAGGATCAGCAGGGCGACGCGATCATTCGCCAGCTCGCCGAAGCCGAGCAGAATCAATGTCATCGCCGCGACGGCGCCGACGAAGACCGGCTTCATCTTGCGATACTTCTCGGCCACGATGACCAGCGGAATCATGCCGACGAAGGCCAGTGCCATCACCGGCAGATAGACCCAACCATGATCTGCCGGGGCAAATCCCAGGGCCTCGAGCCGAAACGGCAGCGCCGTGAAGCACGCCGTCAGAATCAGGTGGAGGGCGAAGATCGAGAAATCGAGCCGGAGCAGGTCGCCCTGGCCCAGCGTGGCGCGCAATTGACGGCGATCGATGCCGACATCTCGATGGGGCATTCGCTTCGGTGCTCGCGGCACCAGTTTCCACAGGATCAGCAGGCCGCAGGCGGAGAGCGCCGCGGTGAACCAGAACACGCCGGCGAGCCCGCCGACATCCGCGATCAGGGGCCCCACCACCATGGCGATGGCGAACGCGACGCCAATGGAGAGCCCGATGGTCGCCATCGCGGCGGTGCGGATCTCCTCGCGGGTCTGATCCGCCAGCAGGGCCATGATGGCGCCGGCGACGGCGCCGCTCCCCTGCAGGCAGCGCCCGATGATGATGCCGGTGATGGACGTGGCACTGGCGGCGACGATACTGCCGATGATGAACAGCAGCAGGCCCCCGGCGATGACCGCCTTGCGACCGATTCGGTCGGAGAGCAGGCCGAAGGGAATTTGAAGAATGGCCTGGGTCAGGCCGTAGCCGCCCAGCGCCATGCCGACAAGCAAGGGAGTGGCGCCGTCGAGATGATCGGCATACAGCGCCAGCACCGGCAGGACCATGAATAGCCCCAGCATTCGCGAGGCGTACAGACTGGCCAGCCCGACGATGGCACGTCGTTCGGTAACGAGAAAACGAGAAGTCATGGAGGTCGCAACGTTGGGTGAACTCGGCGCGAGCCGAGGATGATTCGGGATGAGCGATGCATTTTACCGCTCGCCCTTCTCCAGTGAAAGCAGCCGGCTTTGCCGGGCCTTTGATCCGCGACCTATAATGGTCGTTTCCCGCGTCGCAGCACGAGGTAGTCATGGACAGCATTCTGGTCAGGGGCGCACGGACCCATAACCTGAAGAACATTGATGTCGAACTGCCGCGCGACAAGTTGATCGTGGTAACCGGGCTCTCCGGTTCGGGCAAGTCTTCACTCGCGTTCGACACGCTCTACGCCGAGGGACAGCGACGTTATGTCGAATCCCTCTCGACCTACGCCCGACAGTTCCTGTCGATGATGGAAAAACCCGACGTCGACCATATCGAGGGACTCTCGCCAGCGATCTCGATCGAGCAGAAATCGACCTCGCACAATCCGCGCTCCACCGTCGGCACCATCACCGAGATCTACGACTATCTGCGGCTGTTGTTCGCTCGCGCCGGCACGCCGCGATGCCCGGATCACGACGAGGAACTGGAAGCGCAGACCGTCTCGCAGATGGTCGATCAGGTGCTGGCGCTGCCCGAGGGCAGCCGGCTGATGCTGCTGGCGCCGGTGGTCAAGGGCCGCAAGGGCGAGCACCTCCAGTTGATCAGCGAGCTGCGCGCCCAGGGCTTCGTGCGTGCCGTGATCGACGGCCATACCGTCGAACTCGATGATATGCCTGCGCTCGACAAGAAGCGCAAGCACGACATCAGCGTGGTGGTCGATCGCATCAAGGTTCGCCCGGACCTGCAGCAACGCCTGGCCGAGTCCTTCGAGACCGCACTCAATCTGGCCGATGGCACCGCCATCATCCACTTCATGGATGGCGAACAGGATGACCTGGCGTTTTCGTCACGCTTCGCCTGCCCGATCTGCGGCTACTCGCTTAGCGAACTGGAACCCCGGCTGTTTTCGTTCAACAACCCGGCCGGTGCCTGCCCGACCTGCGACGGCCTGGGCGTGCGTCAGTTCTTCGATCCGGACAAGCTGATCAGTCATCCGGAGCTGTCGCTGGCCGAGGGCGCGATCAAAGGCTGGGATCGCCGTAGCATCTACTACTTCAGCCAGCTGCAGGCAGTCGCCGAGCATTATCGGTTCACGCTCGATACGCCGTGGAACGAGCTCGCCCGACATGAGCGCGATCTCGTACTCAATGGCAGCGGCAAGGACGACATCGCCTTCAGCTACGTCAACGACCGCGGCCGCAAGGTGACCCGCGAGCACCCCTTCGAGGGCGTGCTGCCCAACCTGGAGCGTCGCTATCGTGAGACCGAGTCGTCGATGGTTCGCGACGATCTGGCCAAGTACCTGGCGGTGCGGCCCTGCCCCACCTGCGACGGGACCCGCCTCAAGCGCGAGGCGCGCCATGTGTTCATCGACGGCAACAATCTTCCGACGCTGACCCGGATGCCGGTGGGCGAAGCCTGGAACTATTTCCGCCAGTTGACGCTTCCCGGGAGGAAGGGCGAAATCGCGGTCAAGATCGTCCACGAAATCCACGCACGACTCGAATTCCTGGTCAACGTCGGGCTCGACTACCTGACCCTGGAGCGCAGCGCGGACACGCTCTCCGGCGGCGAAGCCCAGCGCATTCGCCTGGCCAGCCAGATCGGTGCCGGCCTGGTCGGGGTGATGTACATCCTCGACGAGCCCTCGATCGGCCTTCATCAGCGCGACAACGATCGTCTGCTGCGCACGTTGATACGCCTGCGCGATCTGGGCAATACGGTGATCGTGGTCGAGCATGACGAAGACGCCATTCGCGCTGCCGACCACGTGCTCGATATCGGCCCTGGCGCCGGCGTGCATGGTGGCACCATCGTGGCCCAGGGAACGCCCCACGACATCGAGACGGCGCCAGAGTCGTTGACCGGCCAGTATCTCTCCGGGAAACGCTGTATCGAGGTGCCGCCGTACCGCATCCCGGTCAACCCGGACAAGCAGCTTCATCTGCGTGGCGCCACCGGCAACAACCTGCAGGATGTTGACCTGACATTGCCGCTGGGGCTGTTCGTCTGCGTCACCGGCGTCTCCGGCTCCGGTAAATCGACCTTGATCAACTCGACCCTGATGCCGATCGCGGCACGTGAACTCAATCGCGCCACCACACTGACGGCAGCGCCCTATCGCAGCATCGAGGGTCTCGATCAGCTCGACAAGATCATCGACATCGACCAGAGCCCGATCGGCCGCACACCACGCTCCAACCCTGCCACTTACACCGGTATCTTCACCCCCATCCGCGAGCTCTTCTCGGGCACCCAGGAGGCGCGGGCCCGCGGCTACAAGCCGGGACGTTTCAGCTTCAACGTCAAGGGCGGGCGCTGCGAGGCGTGCCAGGGCGAGGGCATGATCAAGGTGGAGATGCACTTCCTGCCGGATATCTACGTTCCCTGCGACGTCTGCAAGGGCAAGCGCTACAACCGCGAGACGCTGGAGATCCACTACAAGGGCAAGAGCATTCACGAAGTGCTCGAGATGACCATCGAAGAAGCGCTGGAATTCTTCAGCCCGGTGCCAGCGATCGCCCGGCGCCTGCAGACGCTGATGGACGTGGGACTCTCCTACGTCCGACTGGGCCAGAGCGCCACCACCCTCTCCGGCGGCGAGGCGCAGCGCGTCAAGCTGGCTCGCGAGCTGGCCAAGCGTGACACCGGCCAGACGCTCTACATTCTCGACGAGCCCACCACCGGGCTGCACTTCGAGGATATCCGGCAGTTGCTCGGCGTGCTGCATCGGCTACGTGACCACGGCAACACGGTGGTGGTGATCGAGCATAACCTCGATGTGATCAAGACTGCCGACTGGATCATCGATCTGGGCCCGGAAGGTGGCTCCGGCGGTGGGCGCATCATCGCGGAGGGCACGCCGGAACAGGTGGCGGGGCTCGAACACTCCCACACCGGCAATTTCCTGGCGCCGTTGCTGCCCGCCCCCAAGGCGCGCAAGGCCAAGCGCGCCTGAGTCCGGCCATATGGCGCGTTCGCAGGCGCCCTATGGCGGCTCTGCTCCAATGATCCATGGAGATTGTGCTAGCAGCCCGTGGCGAACCAGAATCGGAATCAAGCCCCATCGCGGAGTGGCTCTTGCGGCCCCTTCGACCGACCTGGAGAGTCCGAGCAGCCAATCGACAGCGCTCACGACACCTGAGGGCGCCCTGCGCCCACGGTTTGGATGGCCTGGCCCGGCCATCCCGCTTCCGATGCCCTTGATGCGCTGCTGAGCGTGGTGGAACAGCAACAGCAGCGGCTCCAACAGCTCGAGGCGCAAGATCCCGAACCCAGCGCTCTCCCGCGCCATTGAAGCCCTAGAACCTGATCTTTGTCCCAAAAGAAAACCGGCTGCCCANNTGGGCAGCCGGTTTTTATCGTGCAAGAAGCGTGGGACTTATTCGTCGCCAGCGGCTTCTTCAACGACCGGACGATCGACCAGCTCGATGTAGGCCATCGGTGCGTTGTCGCCAGTGCGGTAGCCGCACTTCAGCACGCGGACATAACCGCCCGGGCGATTGACGTAACGCGGGCCAAGCTCGTTGAAGAGCTTGCCGACGGCTTCCTTGGAGCGGGTGCGGCTGAACGCCAGACGGCGGTTTGCCACGCTATCCTGCTTGGCCAGGGTGATCAGCGGCTCGATATGACGACGCAGCTCCTTGGCTTTGGGCAGGGTAGTCTTGATCACTTCATGCTCGACCAGCGAGATGCACATGTTCTTGAACATGGCGTGCCGATGCGAGCTGGTCCGATTCAGATGACGACCACTCTTACGATGACGCATGATTGCTATTCCTTACCAAACTGGTGATTCGAGTCGGCACACTGGATTCGACGCTGACACGAAGGCAGACACCTGGGCGTCTGCACATATCGTCGTCAGGCGGAGGCCTTGTCGTCTTTCAAGCTCGCCGGCGGCCAGTTTTCCAACCGCATACCGAGCGAAAGACCGCGCGAAGCCAGCACATCCTTGATCTCGTTCAAGGACTTCTTGCCAAGGTTCGGCGTCTTGAGCAGCTCGACTTCTGTGCGCTGAATCAAATCGCCAATGTAGTAAATATTCTCGGCCTTCAGGCAGTTGGCGCTGCGAACCGTGAGTTCGAGATCATCCACGGGGCGCAGAAGAATCGGATCGATCTGATCTTCTTCCTCTTCGATTTCCTGCTCTCTGTCGGCTTCGAGATCGACGAAGGCGGCCAGCTGTTCCTGAAGAATGGTCGCACTGCGGCGAATCGCTTCTTCCGGGTCCAGAGTGCCGTCGGTTTCGAGATCGATGACCAGCTTATCGAGATCGGTGCGCTGTTCGACACGAGCCGCTTCGACCGCATAGGACACGCGGCGAACGGGGCTGAACGTCGCATCCAGCTGCAGACGACCGATGGCACGGGATTCGTCCTCGTCGGAGAGACGCGCATCGGCGGGCTCGTAACCGCGACCTCGAACGATCTTCAGCTGCATTTTCAGCTCGCTGCCATCGTTGAGGTGGGCAATCACGTGATCCGGATTGACGATCTCGACGTCATGGCCGACAGCAATATCGCCTGCGGTCATGACACCGGGGCCCTGCTTGTTCAAGGTGAGGACGGCTTCGTCGCGACCATGCATCTTGATGGCCACGTCCTTGAGATTCAGCAGAATCTCGATGACGTCTTCCTGAACACCCTCGATGGCGCTGTATTCGTGCAACACGCCTTCGATTTCCGCTTCGACCACGGCACAGCCGGGCATCGAAGAGAGCAGGATGCGACGCAGCGCATTCCCCAGGGTATGGCCGAAACCACGTTCGAAGGGTTCCAGCACGATCTTGGCGTGATGTGCACTGACCTCTTCGACCTTGATGTCGCGGGGACGGAGAAACTCTGTCACTGAACGCTGCATATGAACACCTTCCCAGGCTGCCAAACGAATATCGGTACTCCAGGCGGGAACCGGGCCGCCTGAGCGGCCCGGCTCCAAGCCTTACTTGGAGTACAGCTCGACGATCAGGTTTTCGTTGATGTCGGCAGACAGGTCGCCGCGTTCCGGGACAGCCTTGAAAGTGCCTTCCATCTTCTTCGAGTCGATGTCGATCCAGGTCACGTCGCCGCGGTTGGCAGCGATGGACAGGGCCTGCTGGATACGGGCCTGGTTCTTGGCCTTCTCACGAACAGAAACGACGTCGCCGGGGCGCACCTGATAGGACGCCACGTTGACGGTACGGCCGTTGACCGAAATCGCCTTGTGGCTGACCAACTGACGTGATTCGTTACGCGTGGAGCCGAAGCCCATGCGGTAAACCACGTTGTCCAGTCGGCATTCCAGCAACTGCAGCAAGACTTCGCCGGTCGCGCCTTTCAGGCGAGCGGCTTCCTTGTAGTAGTTGCGGAACTGGTTTTCGAGTACGCCGTAGATACGACGCACTTTCTGCTTCTCGCGAAGCTGCAAGCCGTAGTCGGAAAGACGCTGACGGCGCTGGCCGTGCACACCCGGGATCTGCTCGGATTTGCACTTCTTCTCGAAGGGAGTGACACCGCTCTTGAGAAAGAGGTCGGTACCCTCACGACGAGACAGTTTACACTTGGGACCTAGATAACGAGCCATGAGTCTGTCTCCTTAAACGCGGCGTTTCTTCGGCGGACGGCATCCGTTATGCGGAATCGGCGTCGCGTCAGTGATGCTCTGTACACGGAAGCCGGCGGCATTCAATGCGCGCACGGCAGACTCACGGCCAGGACCGGGGCCCTTGACCAGCACGTCGACGTTTTTCACACCATACTCGGCTGCAGCAGTCGCTGCACGTTCACTCGCCACTTGAGCTGCGAACGGGGTGCTCTTGCGAGAACCACGAAAACCCGAACCACCGGCAGTTGCCCAAGAAAGCGCATTGCCCTGGCGGTCTGTGATCGTCACGATCGTATTGTTAAAAGAGGCATGGATGTGTGCGACCGCATCCACGACCTGCTTTTTAACCTTTTTACGGTTACTACGCGGGTTAGCCATGTTGATGTATCCTGATCTTAAACGCCGGAACGTTAATTACTTACGAATCGGTTTACGCGGTCCCTTACGGGTACGCGCATTGGTCTTGGTACGCTGACCACGCAGCGGTAGACCACGACGATGGCGCAGACCACGGTAGCAACCCAAGTCCATGAGACGCTTGATATTCAGCGTCACATCACGGCGAAGGTCGCCTTCTACGGTGTACTTACCCACTTCGGTACGCAGGGTGTCGAGCTCTTCGCCTGACAGTTCCTGAACCTTGGCGGTCGGTGCGATGCCGGCAGCGACACAGATACTCTGTGCACGCGTGCGGCCAATCCCGTAGATGTAGGTCAGCGAGATCGCCGCATGCTTGTTGTCCGGGATATTGACGCCTGCAATACGGGCCATCAGCTTACTCCGAATGTTGAGCGGCTTGCTCGTTTAGTCGTCCACAAAGGGCGCAATAGCATACCCCTTAACCTCTCTCAAGGCAAGGGATATGCCACGGCCCGCTTTTTACTCACAGCGTCAGGGTCAAATCAGCCCTGGCGCTGCTTGTGACGCGGCTCGGTACAAATCACGCGAACCGCACCGTTGCGCCGAATGATCTTGCAGTTACGGCACATTTTCTTTACAGAAGCTCGAACTTTCATCGTTCTCTCCAAATGCTCTCTGGCGGAGGCTCAGCGCGTCAGACCACCGCTACCGTAGCCTTTCAGGTTCGATTTCTTCATCACCGACTCATACTGATGAGACATCAGATGCGATTGAACCTGGGCCATGAAGTCCATGATTACCACGACCACGATCAGCAGCGACGTCCCGCCGAAGTAGAACGGCACCTGCCAGGCCACCACCAGGAACTGCGGCATCAACGAGACCAGCGTGATGTAGAGCGCCCCGAACAGCGTCAGGCGCGTCATCACCTTGTCCACGTAGCGAGCCGTCTGCTCTCCTGGACGGATCCCCGGCAGGAAAGCCCCTGACTTCTTCAGGTTGTCGGCGACATCCTTCGGGTTGAACACCAACGCCGTGTAGAAGAAGCAGAAGAACAGCACTGCCGCGGCAAACAGGATGATGTACAACGGCGCACCCGGGGCGAGCTGCTGTGATGCCACCTGCAGCCACTCGAACCCGTCGCCCTGGCCCAGCCACTGACCGATGGAACCCGGGAACAGCAGGATACTCGACGCGAAGATCGGCGGAATCACGCCCGCCATGTTGACCTTCAGCGGCAGGTAACTGCTCTGCCCCGCATACATCTTGTTGCCGACCTGACGCCGCGGATAGTTCACCGTGATACGGCGCTGCCCGCGCTCGATGAACACCACGAAGGCCACCGTGGCGATGCCCAGAATCGAGAGCGCCAGCAGCGGCAACACGTTCCACGCACCGTCGTTGCGAGCCAACTCGAACGACTGACCGATCGCGCTGGGCAGGCCAGCCACGATGCCGGAGAAGATGATCAACGAGATACCGTTGCCGATCCCCTTCTCGGTGATCTGCTCGCCCAGCCACATCAGGAATACCGCACCGGCCACGAACGTCACGATGGCCGTGAAGTAGAAGCTGATGTCGCCCGAATAAGCAACGCCCTGACTGACCAGACCAACTGACATCCCGGTCGCCTGGATCAGGGCCAGCAACACCGTGCCGTAGCGGGTGTACTGGTTGATCTTGCGGCGGCCGGCTTCGCCCTCTTTCTTCAGCGCTTCGAGCTGAGGCGATACCGCGGTCAGAAGCTGCATGATGATCGACGCGGAGATGTACGGCATGATCCCCAGCGCGAAGATACTCATGCGCTGCAGCGCACCCCCCGAAAACATGTTGAACATGCCCAGGATGGTGCCCTGGTTCTCCCGAAACAGGGCAGCCAGCTGGTCAGGATCGATGCCGGGGACGGGGATGTGGGCACCGATGCGGTACACCACGATCGCGATGAAGACGAAACGCAGGCGCGCCCACAGCTCGCTGAGACCGCTACCCATGTTCGCCGGCATGTTTCCTGACTTAGCCATTTAGTCCTCTACCTTGCCACCGGCCGCTTCGATCGCAGCGCGTGCACCTTTGGTGACCTTGAGGCCACGCACGGTAACCGCCTTGCTCAACTCGCCGGACAGAACGACCTTGGCGTACTCGGTAGCATTCTTGAGCACGTTGGCCTTCTTCAGGCTGGCGAGATCGGCGACGTCGCCCTCGACCTTGGCCAGTTCGGCCAGGCGGACTTCTTCGGACACCAGCGACTTGGCCGAGGTGAAACCGAACTTCGGCAAGCGGCGCTGCAAGGGCATCTGGCCGCCCTCGAAACCCGGTTTGACCGAACCGCCGGAACGGGACTTCAGACCCTTGTGGCCGCGGCCACCGGTCTTGCCCAGGCCAGAGCCGATACCGCGGCCAAGACGCTTCTCAGCGTGCTTGGAACCCGGCGCCGGGCTTAAGCTATTGAGTTTCATGGATTACTCTCCCTCGACTCGAACAAGGTAGTTAACCTTGTTGATCATGCCGCGAACGGCGGGGGTGTCTTCCAGCTCGACCGAGTGCCCAATGCGACGCAGACCGAGACCGGTCATCGTCGCCTTGTGCTTCTGCAGGACACCGATGGTGCTGCGGGTCTGGGTGATTTTGATCGTCTGTGCCATGGTCACTTACCCCGCCAGCTCTTCGACAGACAGGCCACGCTTGGCGGCGATGTCTTCCGGAGATTGCATGGATTCGAGCCCCTTGATGGTGGCACGAACCACGTTCACCGGGTTGGTGGAACCGTAGCACTTGGCCAGAACGTCATGCACACCGGCCAGCTCGAGGACGGAGCGCATGGCACCGCCGGCGATGATGCCGGTACCCTCGGAAGCGGGCTGCATGAACACCTTGGACGCGCCGTGACGGGCGCGAACCGGGTACTGCAGCGTGCTGCCGCTGAGACTGACCTTGACCATATTACGGCGTGCCTGGTCCATGGCTTTCTGGATCGCGACCGGCACTTCACGTGCCTTGCCGCGACCGAAGCCAACCCGGCCGTTGCCATCGCCAACGACGGTCAGCGCGGTGAAACCGAAGATACGGCCACCTTTGACCACCTTGGCGACGCGGTTGACCTGCACCAACTTCTCTTGCAGGTCTCCGCCCTTCTGTTCGTTATTCGCCATCGTTAAACCCTTTAGAATTGCAGACCGCCTTCGCGTGCGGCATCAGCCAACGCCTTGACACGCCCGTGGTACTGGAACCCTGCGCGGTCGAAGGCAACCTGAGAGATGCCGGCATCCTTGGCGCGCTCGGCAATCAGAGCACCCACCTTGGCAGCCGCGTCAGCGTTGCCCGTGGCACCTTCGCGCAGGCTCTTGTCCAGCGTGGAAGCGCTGGCAAGGACCTTGCCGCCGTCCGGTGAGATGATCTGCGCGTAGATGTGACGCGGGGTGCGGTTGACGCACAAGCGGTTCACACCCAGATCGCGGATCTTGGCACGGGCGCGGCGGGCACGACGGAGACGAGATTCTTTCTTCGCGTTCATAACCCTGCCTTACTTCTTCTTGGCTTCTTTGCGGCGGACACGTTCGTCGCTGTAACGAACGCCTTTGCCCTTGTAGGGCTCCGGCGGACGGAAAGCGCGAATTTCCGCAGCCACCTGACCGAGTTTCTGCTTGTCCGCGCTTTTCAGCACGATCACGGTGTTCTTCGGCGTTTCCGCCGTGACACCTTCGGGCAGCGTGTAGTCGATCGGGTGTGAGAAACCGAGTGTTAAGTTCAGCGTCTTGCCACTAGCCTGGGCACGATAGCCGACGCCATTGATTTCCAGCGACCGAGTGAAACCCTCGGAAGCGCCGGTGACCATGTTCTGGACCAGGGCACGCGTGGTGCCGACCATGGCCCAGGACTTCGCCTGTTCGCTCGGGGCGAAAACCAGCTGACCATCTTCCTGAGTGATCTTCACGTCGGGATGCACGGTCAGTTCAAGCGTGCCCTGGCCGCCCTTGACGGACAGCTGGTCGCCGTCGAACTTCACGTCGACGCCGCTGGGCAGTTTAACCGGATACTTGGCTACGCGAGACATTACTCACTCCTAGAATACGGTGCAGATGACTTCACCACCGACACCCGCCTGGCGTGCGGCACGATCGGTCATGACACCTTGAGAGGTGGTGACGATCGCCACACCCAGACCGTCCGCGACCTTGGGCAGTTCACTCTTGCCCTTGTAGATCCGCAGTGACGGCTTGGACATACGCTGGAGGTGCTCGATGACCGGCTTGCCCTCGAAATACTTGAGGGTCACGGTCAGCTCGGGCTTGGTGCCCTCGGAGACCGTTGCGTCGGTGATGTAGCCTTCCTGCTTGAGTACGCGGGCCACTTCAACCTTGAGCTTGGAAGACGGCATGGTAACCGTCTCCTTGGTGGCCATCTGCGCATTGCGGATACGGGTAAACATATCCGCCAGAGTATCTTGCATGCTCATTACATTGCGCTCCTGAATTCCTCGACGTGGCTTACCAGCTGGACTTCTTCAGTCCAGGGACATCGCCACGCATGGCAGCTTCGCGCAGCTTGTTACGGGCCAGTCCGAACTTGTTGTAGTAACCGTGCGGACGGCCGGTAACGCGGCAGCGGTTGCGCTGACGGACCTGACTGGAGTCCCGCGGCAACTGTTGCAGCTTCAGCTGAGCGTCGAAGCGCTCTTCGTCAGAAGCGTTGACGTCATAGATGACGGTCTTGAGCGCGGCACGCTTGGCGGCGTATTTGTCGACCAGCTTTGCGCGCTTGAGCTCACGCTCAATCATGCTTTTCTTTGCCATGAATCCACCCTTATTGCTTGAACGGGAAGTTCAGCGCGCTGAGCAGCGCACGACCTTCTTCGTCGGTGATGGCGCTGGTCGTAATGGTGACATCCAGACCACGAATCCGGTCGATCTTATCATATTCGATCTCCGGAAAGATGATCTGCTCCCGTACGCCCATGGAGTAGTTGCCACGCCCGTCGAAGGATTTCGGGTTCAGGCCGCGGAAGTCACGTACGCGAGGAATCGCGATGTTGACCAGCCGGTCCAGAAAGTCCCACATCCGTTCGCGGCGCAGCGTCACCTTGACGCCAATCGGCCAGCCTTCGCGGACTTTGAAGCCAGCGATGGACTTGCGCGCCTTGGTCACTACCGGCTTCTGACCGGAGAGCTTCTCCAGGTCGCCGACAGCATTGTCGATCAGCTTCTTGTCGCTGGTCGCTTCGCCGATGCCCATGTTCAGGGTCACTTTGGTGATCCGGGGCACCTGCATAACGTTGGCATAGCTGAACTGCTCTTTGAGCTGAGCCATGACCTCGTTCTGATAACGTTCTTTCAAGTTCGCCATTTTGCTACCCGACTCGCGTTAGGCGTCGATCTGCTTTTGCGTCGACTTGTAGATACGTACCTTGGTACCGTCTTCCTGCAGCTGGAAGCCGACGCGATCCGCCTTGCCGGTCTCCGCATTGAAGATGGCCACGTTGGACGCATGGATCGGAGCCTCACGCTCGACGATACCCCCCGGGTTGCCAACCATAGGATTGGGCTTGGTGTGGCGCTTGATCATGTTGACGCCCGAAACGACGTAACGGTCGTTCTCGAGGACGCGCTTGATCGTGCCACGCTTGCCCTTATCCTTGCCGGCGATGACGATGACTTCGTCGTCACGTTTGATCTTGTGCATATCCGCCTCGCTCCTTACAGCACTTCGGGCGCCAAGGAAATGATCTTCATGAACTTCTCGTTACGAAGTTCACGAGTTACCGGTCCGAAGATACGGGTGCCGATCGGCTGTTCGTTGGTGTTATTCAACAGAACCGCCGCATTTCCGTCGAAGCGGATCAGCGAACCGTCGTTACGACGGACACCGCTGCGCGTACGCACAACCACCGCCTTGAGGACCTGGCCTTTCTTGACCTTGCCCCGCGGGATGGCTTCCTTGACCGTCACTTTGATGATGTCGCCAACGCGGGCGTAACGACGGTGTGAACCGCCCAGCACCTTGATGCACTGCACCCGGCGCGCGCCGCTGTTGTCGGCGACATCCAGCATTGTCTGCGTCTGAATCATTGGTTTTCTCCAAACCTAATCTGACTGCACTGGTTCAGAAGGCGCCTGTCGGGCTCAGCCCTTGGCCTGCTCGACCACCTCGACCAACGTCCAGGCCTTCTTCTTGGACAGCGGACGGCATTCCTGAATGGAAACCGTGTCGCCGAACTTGGCCTGGTTCGTCTCGTCGTGGGCGTGCAGCTTGGTGGAGCGCTTCATGTACTTGCCGTAGATCGGATGACGCTCGCGGCGCTCGATCAATACGACAATCGACTTTTCCATCTTGTCGCTCACGACCTTGCCGGTGAGCGTCCGAGCTTTGCTTGCTTCAGCCATTATTGGTCACCTGCCTTCTGGTTGAGCACAGTCTTGACGCGAGCGATGTCGCGACGAACCTGCTTGAGCAGGTGCGTCTGGCTCAGCTGGCCGGTGGCCTTCTGCATGCGCAGGTTGAACTGCTCGCGGAGCAGTTCGAACAGCTGCTCCTGCAGCGCATCGACTGACTTTTCACGCATTTCGTTGGCTTTCATCACATCACCGTCCGTTTCACAAAGGTGGTGGAGATGGGCATTTTCTGGGCCGCCAGAGAGAAGGCTTCACGCGCCAGCTCTTCGGAAACACCCTCGATTTCGTAGAGCACCTTGCCCGGCTGAATCTGGGCCACCCAGTACTCGACGGAACCCTTACCTTTACCCATACGAACCTCGAGGGGCTTGTTGGTAATCGGCTTGTCCGGGAATACGCGGATCCAGATCTTGCCACCACGCTTGACGTGACGGGTGATTGCACGACGACCCGCTTCGATCTGACGTGCGGTGATACGACCGCGATCGGTGGCCTTGAGACCGAAGTCCCCGAAGCTCACCTTGCTGCCGCGATGTGCCAGGCCGCGGTTACGACCTTTCTGCACCTTGCGGAACTTTGTACGCTTGGGTTGCAACATCGATCAGTCTCCCCTTACCTGGAACCTTTCTTCTTCGATGCGGGCGCCTGAGCTTGCTGCTTCTGCTTGGCACGCACCTCTTCGATGCCCCCGAGGATTTCGCCCTTGAAGACCCAGACCTTGACGCCGATGACGCCGTAGGTGGTGTGGGCTTCATAGGTGGCGTAATCGATATCGGCACGCAGTGTATGAAGCGGCACGCGGCCTTCGCGATACCACTCGGTACGTGCGATTTCGGCACCACCGAGACGACCGGAGAGCTGCACCTTGATGCCGCCTGCACCCAGACGCATCGCGTTCTGGACGGAGCGCTTCATGGCGCGGCGGAACATCACGCGACGCTCGAGCTGACCGGCGATGTTCTGCGCGACCAGGGCGGCATCCAGTTCCGGCTTGCGGACTTCTTCGATGTTGACGTGCACAGGCACACCCATCATGCGGGTGACATCCTGGCGCAGACGATCGACGTCCTCGCCCTTCTTGCCAATCACGATACCCGGGCGGGCAGTGTGAATGGTGATCCGGGCGTTGTTGGCCGGACGCTCGATGGTAATGCGGCTGACGGAAGCGTTCTTGAGACGCTCCTCGAGATAGCGACGCACTTCCAGATCGTTGTTCAGCTTGTCGGCATAGGCACCGCGCTCGGCATACCAGACCGAGGTGTGATCCTTGACGATGCCCAGTCGGATACCGACTGGATTGACTTTCTGACCCATCTGGTCGACTCCTACTTCTCGGCTACCTTGACGGTGATGTGGCAGGTGCGCTTCAGAATGCGATCCGCACGGCCTTTGGCGCGCGGTTGAATGCGCTTGAGCGTCATGCCCTCATCGACACAGATGGTCGAGACACGCAGCTCGTCGATGTCCATGCCGTTATTTTCTTCCGCATTGGCAATCGCGGACTGCAGCACCTTCTTGACCAACTTCGCGGCCTTCTTCGGCGAGAAGGTCAGCACGTCGAGCGCTTCGGCGACCGGCTTACCGCGCACCTGGTCAGCCACCAAACGGGCCTTCTGGGCGGATAAGCTCGCGCCACGCAACTTAGCAGCGACTTCCATCTCTTAATCCTCTTGGCTCAGCGTTTGGCTTTCTTGTCCGCTGCATGACCGCGATAGGTGCGGGTAGCGGCGAACTCGCCCAACTTGTGGCCGACCATCTCCTCGGAAACATGCACCGGGACATGCTGGCGACCGTTATGTACCGCAATGGTGAGCCCGACCATGTTGGGCAGGATCATCGAACGACGCGACCAGGTCTTGATCGGTTTGCGATCGTTCTTTTCCGTTGCGACGTCGACCTTCTTCAACAGATGAAGGTCGATAAAAGGACCTTTCTTCAGTGAACGTGGCACAGCCGTTACCTCTTAATGTCTGTTACTTGGACTTGCGGCGACGAACGATGAGCTTGTCGGTACGCTTGTTCTTGCGGGTCTTGTGGCCCTTGGTGGGAATCCCCCACGGGCTGACCGGATGACGACCGCCACTGGTGCGGCCTTCACCGCCACCGTGCGGATGGTCCACCGGGTTCATTGCGACACCGCGAACAGTCGGGCGCACCCCTCTCCAACGTTTCGCACCGGCCTTGCCCAATTGACGCAGGCTGTGCTCTGAGTTACCGACTTCACCCAAGGTAGCGCGGCACTCGGACAGCACGCGACGCATCTCGCCGGAGCGCAGACGCAAGGTTGCGTAGTTGCCTTCACGAGCCACCAGCTGAGCGCTGGCACCGGCACTACGCGCGATCTGCGCACCCTTGCCCGGCTTCAGTTCGATGCAGTGCACCGTGGAGCCGACCGGGATGTTGCGCAGCGGCAGCGCGTTGCCGCGCTTGATGGCGGCGTTGACACCGGACTCCACCACGTCGCCGGCCTTGAGGGCCTTGGGCGCGATGATGTAGCGGCGCTCGCCATCCATGTACTTCAGCAGCGCGATGTTGGCGCTACGGTTCGGATCGTATTCGATACGCTCGACGGCGGCCTTGATGCCATCCTTCGTGCGCTTGAAATCGATCAAACGATAGTGCTGACGATGACCGCCGCCCACGTGACGCGTGGTGATGCGGCCATTGTTGTTACGACCACCCGACTTCGACTGCTTCTCGACAAGCGCACCGTAGGCGCGACCCTTGTAGAGCTCGTCGTTGACGACCTTGACGACGTGACGACGACCGGCGGAAGTGGGTTTTGTCTTGACTACTGCCATGATCCGTACTCCTGCCTTACTCGGCGCCAGAGAAGTCTTCGAGCGTCTCGCCCGCAGCCAGGGTCACGTACGCCTTGCGGTAACCCTTGCGCAGACCAGTGCCGAAGCGAGTGCGTTTGGTCTTGCCCTTGACGTTGAGCACGGAAACACCGGCGACTTTCTTGCCGAACAGCGCTTCGACGGCCTTCTTGATCTCGGGCTTGGTCGCGTCCTGGGCCACCTTGAACACGTACTGATTGTTCTCGGCGGCGAGCGCGGCCTTCTCGGTCATGTGAGGTCCGAGCAGAACCTTGTATACGCGTTCCTGGTTCATCCCAGCTTCTCCTCGAATTTACGCAGAGCGGAGACGGTCATCAGCACCTTGTCGAAGGCGATCAGGCTGACCGGATCGGCTGCCGCAGCATCGACCACATCGACGTTGGGGATGTTGCGCGCGGCCAGATAGAGCTTCTCGTCGATCTCTTCGGTGACGATCAGCACTTTCTCGAGCTTCAGCTCGTTGAGCTTGCCGACCAATTCCTTGGTACGGGGCGCTTCAACGGCAAACTCTTCGACCAGCACCAGACGCTCCTGGCGAACCAGCTCGGACAGGATCGAACGCATCGCCGCACGGTACATCTTGCGGTTGACCTTCTGCGTGTAATCCTGCGGGCGAGCGGCGAAGGTGACACCACCACTGCGCCACAGCGGCGAGCGGATGGTGCCGGCGCGCGCGCGGCCGGTGCCTTTCTGACGCCACGGCTTCTTGCCGCCGCCACGAACGTCGGAACGGTTTTTCTGAGCACGGGTACCCTGGCGGCCTGCCGCCAGATAGGCGGTAACGACCTGGTGCACCAACGCTTCGTTGAAGTCTTTGCCAAAGGTCTCTTCGGACACTTCGACGGTGCCTGCGGCACCTACGAGATTCAGATTCATCGGTCTCAGTCCCCTCAGCGAGCTTTCACGGCACTGCGCACGACGACATCGCTGCCGGGTGCACCGGGCACGGCGCCCTTGATCAACAGAAGATTACGCTCGGCATCGATACGTACCACTTCCAGGGTCTGGACGGTGACGCGCTCGTTGCCCAGCTGACCAGCCATCTTCTTGCCTTTGAAAACGCGGCCTGGGGTCTGGCACTGACCGATGGAGCCCGGCGCACGGTGGGACAGCGAGTTACCGTGGGTGTTGTCCTGGGTACGGAAGTTCCAGCGCTTGACAGCGCCCTGGAAGCCCTTGCCCTTGGACGTACCGGTCACATCGACCTTCTGACCAGCTTCAAAGAGGGATACGGTGAAGGAACCGCCCAGCTCGGGAGTCTCATCGTCTTCGGAGAGACGGAACTCCATCAGGGAACGGCCTGCCTCGACACCCGCCTTGGCGTATTGACCAGCAATCGCCTTGGAGAGGTGCTTGGCTTTGCGGGAGCCAGTTGTAACCTGCACCGCACGGTAGCCGTCGGACTCTACGGTCTTGACGCTCGTGATGCGGTTGGGCTCAACCTCGATAACGGTTACGGGCACGGATGCGCCATCTTCGGTGAAGACACGGGTCATGCCCGCCTTCTTACCGACCAAACCGATAGTCATGTTCAGTCTCCTTTAGTGTACGGGGCTATCACCCGCTATGGCTGCCCTTTCCAGAGCATTCCACTAGCACATTGTGTGGCGTCTCACGACGCGGCGGATGCTGTCGAACTCAGCGTCCGCTAGTGTCTAGTGTTGGTTTCAGTCGAGTTTAATCTGCACGTCAACGCCGGCGGCGAGATCGAGCTTCATCAGCGCGTCGACGGTCTTTTCCGTCGGCTCGACGATATCGAGAACGCGCTTGTGTGTGCGAATCTCATACTGATCACGCGCATCCTTGTTGACGTGCGGAGAGATCAGGATGGTGTAACGCTCGCGATTCGTCGGCAGCGGGATCGGACCACGGACCTGGGCGCCAGTGCGCTTGGCCGTATCCACGATTTCCTGAGCCGACTGATCGATCAGCCGATGGTCAAACGCTTTCAGCCGAATGCGAATCTTCTGGTTCTGCATTTACCTTATGCTCCACTGGATGCTGACGGCGCGAGCCGTCGACCCACGCGTTCAAAGGACGCGCATTATAGGAGAGCCCCGATCGAGAGTCAAACACACTCTCCACCGAAGGCTACCGAATCCACATAGAAAAAGGGGCGCGTCAGCGCCCCTTCCTTGGCAATCACCGAAAGTGTTACTCGATGATCTTGGCGACCACGCCAGCGCCGACGGTACGACCGCCTTCGCGGATAGCGAAGCGCAGGCCGTCTTCCATGGCGATCGGTGCGATCAGAGTCACGACCATCTGGACGTTGTCGCCCGGCATGACCATCTCGACGCCTTCCGGCAGTTCACAGGTACCGGTCACGTCAGTGGTCCGGAAGTAGAACTGCGGACGATAGCCCTTGAAGAACGGGGTGTGGCGACCGCCTTCTTCCTTGGACAGGACGTAGACTTCGGCTTCGAACTTGGTGTGCGGCGTAATGGTGCCCGGCTTGGCCAGGACCTGACCACGCTCGACGTCGTCACGCTTGGTACCACGCAGCAGCGCACCGACGTTCTCGCCAGCACGACCTTCGTCGAGCAGCTTGCGGAACATCTCGACACCGGTAACGGTGGTCTTGGTGGTGTCGTGGATACCGACGATTTCGACTTCGTCGCCAGTCTTGACGATACCGCGCTCGACACGACCGGTAACGACCGTACCGCGACCGGAGATGGAGAACACGTCTTCGATCGGCATCAGGAACGGCTGATCGATGGCACGCTCCGGCTCCGGAATGTACTCGTCCAGCGACTTGATCAGGTTGGCAACGGCGGTGGTGCCCATGCCGTTGTCATCCTTGCCTTCCAGCGCCATCAGCGCGGAGCCGATGATGATCGGGGTGTCGTCGCCCGGGAAGTCGTACTCGTTCAGGAGTTCGCGAACTTCCATCTCGACCAGCTCGAGCAGCTCTTCGTCATCGACCATGTCGGCCTTGTTCAGGAACACGACGATGTACGGAACGCCAACCTGGCGGGACAGCAGGATGTGCTCGCGAGTCTGCGGCATCGGGCCGTCGGCTGCAGAGCAGACCAGGATGGCGCCGTCCATCTGCGCAGCACCGGTGATCATGTTCTTGACGTAGTCGGCGTGCCCCGGGCAGTCGACGTGCGCGTAATGGCGAACTTCGGACTGATACTCGACGTGAGCGGTCGCGATGGTGATACCGCGCTCGCGCTCTTCCGGAGCGTTGTCGATGGAGTCGAACTGACGCCATTCGCCACCGAAGACTTCGGCGGAGACACGGGTCAGAGCTGCCGTCAGAGTCGTTTTACCGTGGTCGACGTGACCGATGGTGCCGACGTTGACGTGCGGTTTGGAGCGTTCAAATTTTGCCTTAGCCACTGCTATAACCTCTTTACGTTAGCTAACGGTTAACCGTTCTGATTGATGACGGCATCAACGACGCTGGAGGGCGCCTCTTCGTAATTCGCAAACTCCATGGTGTAGCTTGCGCGTCCCTGGGTCTGAGAACGCAGATCGGTTGCATAACCGAACATCTCAGCCAACGGAACCGTGGCGCGAATGACCTTGCCAGAAGAGGAGTCATCCATGCCCTGCACAAGGCCACGTCGGCGGTTGAGATCGCCCATGACATCACCCATGAAATCCTCGGGAGTCACGACTTCGACCTTCATTACCGGCTCGAGCAACACGGCCTTAGCCTTACGAGCACCTTCCTTGATCGCCATGGACGAGGCGACCTTGAACGCAGTCTCGTTGGAGTCCACGTCATGGTAGGAGCCATCGAACAGCGTCACCTTGACGTCGATCATCGGGTAACCCGCGATAACGCCGTTCTTGAGCTGTTCGTAAGCCCCTTTCTCGACGGCCGGCACGTACTCTTTGGGCACGACACCGCCGACGATCTCGGACGCGAACTTGAAGGACATCTCCTCGTCCTCGCCCTTGTCTTCGGCCGTCAGCGGCTCGATGCGCAACCAGACGTGACCGTACTGGCCGCGACCGCCCGACTGACGGACGAACTTGCCTTCCTGCTCCACCGACTGGCGGATGGTTTCACGGTAGGCAACCTGCGGCTTGCCGATGTTGGCCTCGACCTTGAACTCGCGACGCATGCGGTCGACGATGATGTCGAGGTGCAACTCGCCCATGCCCGAGATGATGGTCTGGCCTGTCTCCTCGTCGGTCTGAACGCGGAAGGAGGGGTCCTCCTGCGCCAGCTTGCCGAGGGCGACGCCCATCTTCTCCTGGTCGGGCTTGGACTTCGGCTCGACGGCGACGGAGATGACCGGTTCCGGGAACTCCATCCGCTCGAGAACGATCTTGTCGTTCAGGTCGCACAGGGTGTCGCCGGTCGTGACGTCCTTGAGACCGATACAGGCAGCGATGTCGCCGGCATAGACCTCTTTGATCTCTTCGCGCGAGTTGGCGTGCATCTGGACGATACGGCCGACACGCTCTTTCTTCGATTTCACGGAGTTGAAGATGCTGTCGCCGGACTTCAGCACACCGGAATAGACGCGCATGAAGGTCAGCGTCCCGACGAACGGGTCGGTGGCGATCTTGAATGCCAGCGCCGCGAAAGGCGCGCTGTCATCCGCTTCACGCGTGGCGATGGTGCCATCCTTGTCATCGAGCTCGCCCTCGATCGCCTTGACTTCGGTCGGCGACGGCAGGTATTCGATGACGCAGTCCAGAACGGCCTGAACGCCCTTGTTCTTGAACGCGGAACCGCAGGTCACGAGCACGATCTCGTTGGCCAGGGTACGCGCGCGCAGACCGGCCTTGATATCCGCGATGGACAGGTCGCCCTCTTCGAGGTACTTATCCATCAGCTCTTCGTTGGCTTCGGCAGCAGCCTCGACCATCTGCTCGCGGTACTTCTCGGCAGTCTCCTGCAGGTCGGCCGGAATATCGACCAACTCGTAGTTCATGCCGAAGTTGTCCTCGTCCCAGAGAATCGCTTTCATCTGGATGAGGTCGACCACGCCCTTGAACTCGTCTTCCGCGCCCCAGTTAATCTGGATCGGAACGACGTTGGCGCCCAGGCGATCCTTCAGCTGGTCCAGCACCATGTAGTAGTCGGCGCCGGCACGGTCCATCTTGTTGACGAACACCATGCGTGGCACTTCGTACTTGTTGGCCTGGCGCCAGACAGTCTCGGTCTGCGGCTGCACGCCGGAAGAGCCGCACAGCACGACGACCGCGCCATCCAGAACGCGAAGCGAACGCTCGACTTCAATCGTGAAGTCGACGTGCCCCGGCGTATCGATGATGTTGATGCGGTGCTCGTCGAACTGCTTGCTCATGCCCTGCCAGAAGCAGGTGGTCGCCGCGGAGGTGATCGTGATGCCACGCTCCTGCTCCTGCTCCATCCAGTCCATGACGGCAGCGCCTTCATGGACCTCGCCCACCTTGTGGGACAGGCCGGTATAGAACAGGACACGCTCGGTAGTCGTCGTCTTGCCAGCGTCGACGTGGGCAACGATACCGATGTTGCGATAACGCTTGAGTGGTGTCTTGCGTGCCACGATGGAAGTCCCCGTTGATTAGAAGCGGTAGTGAGAGAAGGCCTTGTTGGCATCTGCCATGCGATGCACGTCTTCACGCTTCTTCACAGCAGCGCCTTTACCTTCGGCGGCGTCCAGCATTTCGCCAGCAAGACGTTGCACCATGGTCTTTTCACCACGGCTGCGGGCGGCATCGACCAACCAGCGCATGGCCAGCGCCTGGCGACGTGACGGACGAACCTCGACCGGCACCTGGTAAGTCGCACCACCGACGCGGCGAGACTTGACCTCGACCATCGGCTGAATGGCCTCCAACGACTTGTCGAAGATGTCCAGCGGCGCTTCGTTACTGCGCTCGGCAACCCGGTCCAACGCGCCGTAAACGATACGTTCAGCCACGGACTTCTTGCCGCTGATCATCAGGTGGTTCATGAACTTGGCCAGGCGCTCACTTCCGAACTTGGGATCGGGAAGGATCTCGCGCTTAGCGGCAACTCTTCTTCTTGGCATGATAAGCCCTCTAGTTAAGGGTCGTTCAGGTAAACCCGACACGGCTCATCGCGGGTGGGCGATAGCGGCCGACCTTACTCTTATCTGACCGATAATGATTGGTGACAGCGTCCGAATCAGGACTTGGGACGCTTGGTGCCGTACTTGGAACGGCCCTGCTTACGGTTCTGGACACCGGAGGTGTCGAGCGCACCGCGCACGGTGTGATAACGCACACCCGGCAAATCCTTGACGCGACCGCCACGGATCAGGACCACGGAGTGCTCCTGCAGGTTGTGGCCTTCGCCGCCAATGTAAGAGCTGACTTCGTAGCCGTTGGTCAGACGCACGCGGCACACCTTACGCAGCGCCGAGTTCGGCTTCTTGGGCGTGGTGGTGTAAACGCGGGTGCAGACCCCACGACGTTGCGGACAAGCCTGCAGCGCCGGCACGTCGCTTGTCTCGACGGGGCGCTTGCGCGGCTTGCGCACGAGCTGGTTGATCGTTGCCATAATGTTTAGCTGACTCCAATGGGTTGCCTTGCCTCATGCCGGGGTGTTCGTGCATGAATCGCTTGCACTACCCCTACATAAAGGCTGCGCATTCTAATCAGTTGTCATGAGACCCGTCAAGGCCACCCACCCGAAGGTGGGCGGCCCGGGATCACGACCTATAGATCGTCGTCATCGGCATCGAGCGCGGTGAGCTGGGCACCCAGCTCCTGCTCGACATCGAACGCCGACGGCTGCAGCGTGCGCTCGGACTCCTCGCGCTTGCGACGCCGCTCGTCGTGGTGGGCGAGCCCGGTACCTGCCGGGATCAGGCGTCCCACCACCACGTTTTCCTTCAGGCCGCGCAGGTAGTCGCGCTTGCCCGTCACCGCGGCTTCGGTCAGCACGCGAGTCGTCTCCTGGAACGAGGCCGCGGAGATGAACGACTCGGTGGCCAGAGACGCCTTGGTGATACCCAGCAGCAGCCGCTCGTACTTGGCCGGGAACTTCTCTTCCTGCTCGAGACGGGCATTCTCCTCGAGCACCCGCACCAGCTCGACCTGGTCGCCCGGAATGAAGGTCGAATCGCCGGCATCGGTGATCTCGACCTTGCGCAGCATCTGACGCACGATGACTTCGATGTGCTTGTCGTTGATGCTCACGCCCTGCAGGCGATAGACGTCCTGGATCTCGACGGTGATGTACTTGGCCAGCTCCGCCACGCCCAGCAGCCGCAGAATGTCGTGCGGGTTGCTCGGGCCATCGGAGATGACTTCGCCCTTCTCGACCGTCTCGCCCTCGAACACCCCGATCTGGCGCCATTTCGGGATCAGCATCTCCAACGGATCGCCCTCTTCCGGCGTGATCGTCAGACGACGCTTGCCCTTGGTCTCCTTGCCGAAGCTGATCGTACCGCTGATCTCGGCGAGGATGGATGGCTCCTTCGGCTTACGCGCCTCGAACAGGTCGGCGACGCGCGGCAGACCACCGGTGATGTCCTTGTTGCCGGACGCTTCCAGCGGGATACGCGCGATCACTTCACCCACGCCGATCTCGGTGCCGTTCTCCACCGCGACGATGGCACGGCCAGGCATCAGGTACTGCACCGGCGTGTTGGAGCCCGGCAGCGTGACGTGCTGACCGTCCTCGCCCACCAGCATGATCATCGGACGCTTGTCGCGGCCGGAGGCCGGACGTGCTGCCGACTCGATCACCTCGATGTTGGACAGGCCGGTCATTTCGTCGACCGTGCGGGTCATGGTCAGACCTTCGGTCATGTCCGTGAACTGCGCCTTGCCCTGCACCTCGGCGACGACCGGGTGGGTGTGCGGATCCCACTTGGCGACGATCTGGCCGCCTTCGACGTGATCGCCATCCTTGACCGACAGCTCGGCGCCGTAGGGCAGCTTGTAGTACTCGCGCTCACGGCCGTGGTCGTCGGCGACGGCCAGGGCACTGGAGCGGGAAACCACGATCAGCTTGCCATCGGCGCGTTCGACCGACTTGATGTTGTGCAGGCGCACGCTGCCGCCGTGCTTGACCTGCACGCTGTCCACCGCCGAGGCCCGCGATGCCGCACCACCGATGTGGAACGTACGCATGGTCAGCTGGGTACCCGGCTCACCGATCGACTGTGCAGCGATGACACCCACCGCCTCGCCGATGTTGGCCTGATGGCCACGGGCCAGATCACGACCGTAACAGGCCGAACAGACGCCATGAGACGTCTCGCAGCTGATCGGGCTGCGCACGATGATCTCGTCGACACCCATGGTGTCGAGACGCTCGCACCAGGCTTCGTCGAGCAGGGTGCCACGCGGGATCAGCACGTCGTCGGTCTGTGGATCGATGACGTCCTGCGCCACGACTCGGCCGAGCACACGCTGTGCCAGCGAGACGATGACGTCGCCGCCCTCGATCACCGGGTGCAGGGTGAGGCCCTCTTCGGTGCCGCAGTCCTCTTCGGTAATGACCAGATCCTGGGCCACGTCGACCAGACGCCGGGTCAGGTAACCGGAGTTGGCGGTCTTGAGGGCCGTATCCGCCAGACCCTTACGCGCGCCGTGGGTCGAGATGAAGTACTGGAGTACGTTCAGGCCTTCACGGAAGTTGGCGGTGATCGGCGTTTCGATGATCGAGCCGTCCGGCTTGGCCATCAGGCCACGCATGCCGGCGAGCTGACGGATCTGGGCCGCGCTACCACGGGCACCGGAGTCAGCCATGATGAACACGCTGTTGAACGAGTCCTGCTCGACCTGGTTGCCGTCGCGATCGGTCACGGTCTCTTTCGAGATACCGGCCATCATCGCCTTGGCCACCTTGTCGTTGGCCTTGGACCAGATATCGATGACCTTGTTGTACTTCTCGCCCGCAGTCACCAGACCGGAGGAGAACTGATCCTCGATCTCCTTGACCTCGTCCTCGGCCGCGTCGACGATCTCGGCCTTGGCATCCGGGATGACGAAGTCGTTGACGCCGATGGAGGCGCCGGACCAGGTCGCCAGACGGAAGCCGGTGTACATCAGCTGGTCGGCGAAGATGACCGCGTCCTTGAGGCCGGTGCGGCGATAGACTTCGTTGATCAGACCGGAGATCGCCTTCTTCTTCATCGGGCGGTCGACCAGCTCGAACGGCATCCCCTTCGGCAGGATGCGGAACAGCAGTGCTCGGCCGACGGTGGTGTCCTTGATCGAGACGGTCTCGGTCAGCTCGGTGATCTCGCCGTCCTTCTCGTCGGACAGCCACTCGGTCAGGCGGACCTTGACCCGGGCGTGCAGCGACACGTTCTGGGTCGCGAAGGCGCGATCCAGCTCGTTGAGGTTGGCGAACGCCTTGCCTTCACCCTTGGCGCCGATACGCTCGCGAGTCATGTAGTAGAGACCCAGCACGACGTCCTGGGACGGCACGATGATCGGCTCGCCGTTGGCCGGCGACAGCACGTTGTTGGTCGACATCATCAGCGCACGCGCCTCGAGCTGGGACTCCAGCGTCAGCGGTACGTGAACGGCCATCTGGTCGCCGTCGAAGTCGGCGTTGTAGGCGGCGCAGACCAGCGGGTGCAGCTGGATCGCCTTGCCTTCGATCAGCAGCGGCTCGAACGCCTGGATACCCAGACGGTGCAGGGTCGGGGCACGGTTGAGCAGCACCGGATGCTCGCGGATGACGTCGGCGAGGATGTCCCACACTTCCGGCAGCTCGCGCTCGACCATCTTCTTGGCGGCCTTGATCGTGGACGCCTGCCCGCTGCCCTGCAGCTTGGAATAGATGAACGGCTTGAACAGCTCCAGCGCCATCTTCTTGGGCAGACCGCACTGGTGCAGGCGCAGGGTCGGACCCACGGTGATGACCGAACGACCGGAGTAGTCGACGCGCTTGCCCAGCAGGTTCTGGCGGAAACGCCCCTGCTTGCCCTTGATCATGTCGGCGAGCGACTTCAGCGGGCGCTTGTTGGAACCGGTGATGGCACGACCGCGGCGACCGTTGTCGAGCAGTGCGTCCACCGACTCCTGCAGCATGCGCTTCTCGTTGCGCACGATGATGTCGGGCGCATTGAGGTCGAGCAGCCGCTTGAGGCGGTTGTTACGGTTGATCACACGACGATAGAGGTCGTTGAGATCGGAGGTCGCGAAGCGGCCACCGTCCAGCGGCACCAGCGGACGCAGGTCCGGCGGCAGCACCGGTAGCACTTCCATGACCATCCATGCCGGCGCATTGCCGGACTTGTAGAAGGCTTCCAGCAGCTTGAGGCGCTTGGAGAGCTTCTTGATCTTGGTCTCGGAGTTGGTCTGCGGAATCTCCTCGCGCAGCCGCTCGATCTCTTCTTCCAGATCGATATCCTTGAGCAGGGCCTGCACGGCTTCGGCGCCCATGCGCGCATCGAAGTCGTCGCCGAACTCTTCCAGCGCTTCGAAGTACTGCTCGTCATTGAGCAGCTGGCCGCGCTCGAGGGTGGTCATGCCCGGATCGATCACGACGAACGATTCGAAATAGAGCACGCGCTCGATATCGCGCAGGGTCATGTCCAGGAACATGCCGATGCGTGACGGCAGCGACTTCAAAAACCAGATGTGCGCCACCGGCGAGGCCAGCTCGATGTGACCCATGCGCTCGCGGCGTACCGCGGCCTTGGTCACCTCGACCCCACACTTCTCGCAGATGATGCCGCGATGCTTCATGCGCTTGTACTTGCCGCACAGGCACTCGTAATCCTTGACCGGCCCGAAGATCTTGGCGCAGAACAGCCCGTCACGTTCCGGTTTGAACGTACGGTAGTTGATGGTCTCCGGCTTCTTGACTTCGCCGTATGACCAGGAGCGGATCATTTCCGGCGACGCGAGCGTGATCTTGATCGCGTCGAACTCGTCAGATTGCGCCTGTGACTTGAGGACTTTCACCAAATCTTTCATGGGATCGCTCCGTTGCGGAGTTGTCATGAGCGGGGCCGCGAATCACTCGCTCGCCCCGCAAACCGTCGCTATCGATCGACTGTGCCGGTCTTAGCTTTCCAATTCGATGTCGATACCCAGCGAGCGGATTTCCTTCACCAGCACATTGAAGGATTCCGGCATACCGGCCTGCATGGTGTGGTCGCCATCCACGATGCTCTTGTACATTTTGGTACGACCCTCGACGTCATCCGACTTGACGGTGAGCATCTCTTGCAGGGTGTAGGCGGCGCCATAGGCCTCGAGCGCCCACACTTCCATCTCCCCGAAGCGCTGTCCGCCGAACTGCGCCTTGCCACCCAGCGGCTGCTGGGTGACCAGCGAGTAGGAGCCGGTGGAACGCGCGTGCATCTTGTCGTCGACCAGGTGGTTGAGCTTGAGCATGTACATGTAGCCCACGGTCACCGGACGATCGAACGACTCGCCGGTACGGCCGTCGTAGAGCGTCATCTGGCCGGAGTCCGGCAGATCGGCGAGCTTCAGCAGGTGCTTGATCTCGTGCTCCTTGGCGCCGTCAAACACCGGCGTCGCGATCGGCACGCCACCGCGCAGGTTCTTGGCCAGGGTGATGATCTCGTCATCGGTCAGGGAGTCGATGTCTTCCTGACGCGTTTCCTGGGTGTTGTAGACCTGCTTGAGGAAGCCGCGAATCTCGCTGACCTGCTGTTCACGGGCGTCGCGCAGCATCCGGTCGATCTTGACCCCGAGGCCGTGAGCCGCCATGCCCAGGTGGGTCTCGAGGATCTGACCGACGTTCATGCGTGACGGTACACCCAGCGGGTTGAGCACGACGTCGACCGGCTGGCCGTTGTCGTCGAACGGCATGTCCTCGATCGGCATGATCGCGGAGATGACACCCTTGTTACCGTGACGCCCGGCCATCTTGTCGCCCGGCTGGATGCGACGCTTCACCGCCAGGTAGACCTTGACGATCTTGAGCACGCCCGGCGCGAGGTCGTCGCCCTGGGTGAGCTTGCGCTTCTTGTCCTCGAAACGCTCGTCCATCTCCTTGCGGCGATTTTCCAGCTGTTCGTCGGCCTGGGCGAGGAGCTCGTTGAGCGTCTCGTCCTGCATCCGCAGCTTGAACCACTGCTGACGCGGCAGTTCGTCGAGGTAGTCTTCACTCAGGACATCACCCTTCTTGAGCTTGGGCCCGCCATTGACCGGCTGGCCGTCCAGCGTGCGCTGGAGACGCTCGAAAGTCGCTTCCTCGGCGATGCGATAGGTCTCCTGCAGGTCACGCCGCACCTCGTCGAGCTGCTGCTGCTCGATGGAGAGCGCGCGGGAGTCCTTCTCGACGCCATCGCGGGTGAACACCTGAACGTCGATGACGGTACCGCGCATGCCGGTCGGCGCGCGCAGCGAGGTGTCCTTCACGTCGGACGCCTTCTCGCCGAAGATCGCCCGCAGCAGCTTCTCTTCCGGCGTCAGTTGGGTCTCGCCCTTGGGCGTTACCTTGCCGACCAGGATGTCGCCGGCACCGACCTCGGCGCCGATATAGACCACGCCGGCCTCGTCCAGCTTGCCCAGCGCCGACTCGCCCACGTTGGGGATATCGGACGTGATCTCTTCCGCACCCAGCTTGGTGTCGCGAGAGACACAGGTCAGTTCCTGGATATGGATCGTGGTGAAACGATCGTCCTCGACCACCCGCTCGGAGACGAGGATGGAGTCCTCGAAGTTGTAGCCGTTCCACGGCATGAACGCGAGACGCATGTTCTGGCCCAGGGCCAGGTCACCCATGTCGACGGACGGGCCATCGGCGAGGATATCGCCTCGTGCCACCTGGTCGCCCGGGCGCACGATCGGGCGCTGGTTCTGGCAGGTGTTCTGGTTGGAACGCACGTACTTGGTCAGGTTGTAGATGTCGACACCGGCTTCGCCACCGATGATCTCGTCTTCGTTGACCCGGACCACGACGCGTTTGGCGTCGACGGAATCGATCACGCCGCCACGACGGGCCACGGCGCAGACGCCGGAGTCACGCGCCACGAAGCGCTCCATCCCGGTACCCACCAACGGCTTGTCGGCACGCAGGGTCGGTACTGCCTGACGCTGCATGTTCGAGCCCATCAACGCGCGGTTGGCGTCGTCGTGCTCAAGGAACGGGATCAGCGCGGCGGCGACCGAAACCACCTGGCGCGGCGACACGTCCATCAGGGTCACTTTGTCCGGCGCCATGAAGGTGGTTTCACCCTTGTGGCGGACCTGGACCAGATCGTCGATCAACTTGTTGCTCTCGTCGACCGTCGCCGAAGCCTGGGCGATGATGAAGTCGCCTTCCTCGATCGCGGAAAGATGCACGATCTCGTCGGTCAACTGACGATCCACGACCTTGCGATACGGCGTCTCGAGGAAACCGTAGCTGTTGGTCTTGGAGTAGGTCGCCAGCGAGTTGATCAGACCGATGTTGGGACCTTCCGGGGTCTCGATCGGGCACAGCCGGCCATAGTGCGTGGCGTGAACGTCGCGCACTTCGAAACCGGCCCGCTCGCGGGTCAGACCGCCCGGCCCAAGCGCGGAGACACGGCGCTTGTGGGTGACCTCGGAGAGCGGGTTGTTTTGATCCATGAACTGGGACAGCTGCGAGGAGCCGAAGAACTCCTTCACTGCCGCCGCCACCGGCTTGGCGTTGATCAGGTCCTGCGGCATCAGGCCTTCGCTCTCCGCCATGGAGAGGCGCTCCTTGACCGCACGCTCGACACGCACCAGACCGACACGGAACTGGTTTTCCGCCATCTCGCCGACACAGCGGATACGGCGGTTGCCCAAGTGATCGATGTCGTCGACTTCGCCGAAGCCGTTACGAATGTTGATCAGCTCTTTGAGGACATCAAGGATGTCCTGGTTGTCGAGCACGCCGGAGCCTGTGTCGGCCTCGCGACGCAGACGACGGTTGAACTTCATCCGGCCGACGCCCGACAGGTCGTAGCGGTCTTCGGTGAAGAACAGGTTGTGGAACAGCGTCTCGGCCGCTTCCTTGGTCGGCGGCTCACCCGGGCGCATCATGCGGTAGATCTCGACCAGCGCTTCCAGCGCGGAGCGAGTGGTGTCCACCTTCAGCGTATCGGAGATGAACGAGCCCGCGTCGAGATCGTTAGTGTAGAGCGTCTCCAGCTTGGTGACACCGCCCTGCCCCAGCTTCTCGACCAGCTCCGGCGTCAGCTCGGTATTGCATTCGCAGATCAGTTCGCCGGTATTGGCATCGACCTGATCCTTGGCCAGCGTCTTGCCGAACAGATAGTCCATCGGCACCTGCAAGCGCTCGATTCCGGCGCTTTCCAGCTGACGGATGTGCTTCTGGGTGATGCGGCGACCTTCTTCGACGATGACGTTGCCGTCGGTACCCTTGATGTCGAAGGTCGCGGTTTCACCACGCAACCGTGACGGCACCAGCTCGACGAAAATGCCGTCGCTTTCGATATGGAAAGTGCTGGTATCGAAGAAGGTCTCGAGGATCTCCTCGGCGCTCATGCCGAGCGCGCGCATCAGCACGGTCGCCGGCAGCTTGCGGCGACGGTCGATACGCACGAAGACGTTGTCCTTCGGATCGAACTCGAAATCCAGCCAGGAGCCGCGGTAAGGAATGATCCGCGCGGAATAAAGCAGCTTCCCGGAGGAGTGGCTCTTGCCCTTGTCGTGATCGAAGAACACGCCCGGCGAGCGGTGGAGCTGGGAGACGATGACACGCTCGGTACCGTTGACGACGAAGGTACCGTTCTCGGTCATCAGGGGGATCTCCCCCATGTAGACTTCCTGCTCCTTGATGTCCTTGATGGCCTTGTTCGAGGACTCTTTGTCGTAGATGATCAGGCGAACCTTGACCCGCAGCGGTGCCGAATAGGTCACGCCGCGCAGCTGGCACTCCTTGACGTCGAAAGCCGGGGTGCCGAAGCGATAACTGACATACTCGAGCGCCGCATTGCCTGAAAAGCTCTCGATCGGAAATACGGACTTGAAAGCCGCATGGAGACCGGTCTCGAGACGCTCTTCCGGCGCCCGGTCCTGCTGGAGAAAGTCGTAATAGGAATCAAGCTGGATGGCCAGCAGGTAGGGCACATCCATTACTTGAGGCAGTTTGCCGAAATCCTTGCGGATGCGTTTTTTCTCAGTGTATGAGTAAGCCATCTGTATTCCCCAGCTTGTTCACCATGGGTGACCGGTGCGTGGTCGGCGCTCCCTAACGCGGGCTACCCCCGTTAGGCGCTGACGGCAAGCCTCCCAACACAGGGAGCTCGCCGTCGGAATTCGTCTAGTGGCTACAATCCTGAACCGGGAGGTCGACCCCGGACCAGGCGTACTAACGCCAGGCTAGCAAAAACAGAAAAAGGCCGGCAGCGGGTAGGCCCGCCACCAGCCGTGGCGCTTACACAGCGCGTGAAGCCGTGAGCACAGAGTTACTTGAGCTCCACAGAAGCGCCAGCTTCTTCCAGCTTCTTCTTGGCTTCTTCAGCGTCGTCCTTGGACAGACCTTCTTTCAACGTCGCCGGAGCGCCGTCGACAGCGCCCTTGGCCTCTTTCAGGCCAAGACCGGTGATTTCGCGAACGACCTTGATGACGTTGACTTTCTTGTCACCGGCAGCGGTCAGAACGACAGAGAACTCGGTCTGCTCTTCGGCAGCAGCTTCACCGCCGCCGCCAGGACCGGCGACGACAGCAGCAGCTGCAGAAACGCCGAACTTCTCTTCCATTGCAGAAACCAGTTCCGCAACTTCCATCACGGACATTTCGGCAACGGCGTTGATGATGTCTTCTTGAGAAAGTGCCATTTTCAGATTCCTAAACTTTGCGGAGCCCCAGCCGGTATCGGCCAAGCGCTCATTGATTCAACAGTCGATCCAGTCTGCGCGAACAGGCTGCCAATCAGGCAGCTTCTTCCTGCTTCTGGTCGCGAAGTGCTGCAAGCGTACGAACCAGCTTGCCGGCAGAAGCTTCCTTCATGACGGACATCAGCTTGGCGATCGCTTCATCGTAAGTCGGCAGCGTTGCCAGACGGTCGATATCAGCAGCCGGGATCATCTCCCCTTCGTAAGCCAGCGCCTTGACTTCGAAATCCTTCTGCGTCTTGCCGAACTCCTTGAACAGCCGCGCGGCAGCGCCCGGGTGTTCGTAGGAGAAGGCCAGCAGCGTCGGGCCTGCGAAAGTCTCGTTCAGGCACTCCCATGAAGTCCCTGACAGCGCGCGGCGCGCCAGCGTGTTGCGGACAACACGAATCTGGACGCCATTCTCGCGAGCCTGTTTGCGCAGATCGGTCATTGCGCCAACGGTCACACCGCGAGAATCGGCAACTACGACGGAAAGAGCGTCCTTAGCGGCTTCACTGACCTCGGCAACAATCGCTTTTTTGCCTTCGAGTGCTAGTGGCACAGTGGTTACTCCTTCGTGCCGGGGCGACGGCGTCGCGACCCGGTGGTTACCATCTCTTTCACCTGACAGCGATGAAAGTCTTGGATGATGGCTGCACACCTGACTCGGCGAGCAACACCATCTGCGCAGGCCCCCATTCGGGGCATTAAGTCAGCGGCTAGCGCTGTCACCTGCGGTCTTTGACGGTGCCCCGCCCCACTCTGCCAGGACGACGCGAGTCGTCGAAACAGCGCACGGGGACCGCAAAGTTATTGCCTGGTTGTCGCCGATCACGCGTAAGCGCTGTGATCGACGGTCAGACCCGGGCCCATGGTGCTGGACAGGGTCAGTTTCTTGAGATAGATGCCCTTGGACGTGCTCGGCTTGAGGCGCTTGAGGTCGTTGACCAGCGCTTCCAGGTTGCCCTTGAGCGCGTCGGCAGGGAAGTCGACCTTACCGATGGAGGCATGGATGATGCCGTTCTTGTCGGTACGGAAACGGACCTGACCTGCCTTGGCGTTCTTGACCGCGGTGGCGACGTCCGGCGTCACGGTGCCGACCTTCGGGTTCGGCATCAGGCCGCGCGGGCCGAGAATCTGGCCCAGCTGGCCGACCACACGCATGGCATCCGGGGCAGCGACGACGACGTCGAAGTTCATGTTGCCTTTCTTGACGTCTTCGGCCAGATCTTCCATGCCGACGATGTCGGCACCGGCTTCCTTGGCGGCGTCGGCGGCAGCGCCTTGCGCGAACACGGCGACGCGGACGTCACGACCGGTTCCGTTGGGCAGCACGGTGGCGCCACGCACGACCTGGTCGGATTTACGCGGATCGACACCCAAGTTGATGGAAACCTCGACGGCTTCCTTGAACTTGACCGTGGACACTTCGGAGAGCAGCGCGACAGCTTCTTCGAGGGTGTAGACCTTGCCCGGCTCGACCTTCTCGCGAATCATCTGAGCGCGTTTTGTCAGCTTTGCCATGATCAGAGGCCCTCCACGTTGAGGCCCATGCTGCGAGCACTGCCAGCGATGGTACGAACGGCGGCGTCAAGACTGGCAGCCGTCAGATCCGGCTCCTTGGTCTTGGCGATTTCCTCGAGCTGCTCACGAGTCACGGTGCCGACCTTGGTCTTGTTCGGCACGCCGGAACCGGACTTGATACCCGCGGCTTTCTTCAGCAGCACGGCCGCCGGCGGCGTCTTGGTGACAAAGGTGAAGCTGCGGTCGGAATAGACCGTGATCACGACCGGCGTCGGCAGGCCCGGCTCAATTTCTTGAGTCGCGGCGTTGAACGCCTTACAGAATTCCATGATGTTGACGCCGTGCTGACCCAGCGCGGGACCCACGGGCGGACTCGGATTGGCCTTGCCAGCTGCAACCTGCAGCTTGATGTAGGCCTGGACTTTCTTAGCCATTTTGAACTCCAGTCGGGTACGGACGCCTTGCGGCTCCCCAATTCAGCCGACACGACGGCCGGCAACGATAACGCAGCACCGAATGGCGCCGCGATGAACTCAATGCAACGCCGGTCAGTCCTTGACCACCTGGACGAACTCCAGCTCTACCGGCGTCGAACGCCCGAAGATCAGCACGCTGACCTGCAGGCGACTCTTTTCGTAGTTGACCTCTTCCACGACACCGTTGAAATCGGCGAAGGGGCCATCGACGACACGAACGGTCTCGCCTGGCTCGAAGAGTGTCTTGGGGCGTGGCTTGTCGGTACCATCCTGGACGCGGCGCAAGATCGCATCCGCTTCTTTCTGCGTGATGGCGGCGGGCTTCTCCGGCGTACCGCCGATGAATCCCATCACGCGCGGCGTCTCGTTGACCAGGTGCCAGGTCTGCTCGTTCATCTCCATCTCGACCAGCACGTAGCCGGGATAGAACTTGCGCTCGCTTTTGCGGCGCTTGCCGTCACGCATCTCGACGACTTCTTCGGTCGGCACCAGAATGTCACCGAACTGATCTTCGACCTCGTAGAGCTTTACCCGCTCGATCAGCGAGCGCATCACCTGCTTCTCGAAACCGGAATAGGCGTGAACGACGTACCAACGCTTGGACATGAAAACTCCTAGCCAATGATTCCGGACATCGCCCAACCCAGGACGGTATCGATAAGCCACAGCAGCAGCCCCACGACGAGAACGGCCGCCAGTACGATCAACGTCGTCTGGATGGTCTCCTGTCGGGTCGGCCAGACCACTCGCTGAATCTCACGCTTGGAACCCCGCGCCAGATCCATCAATGCCTGCCCCTTTGCCGTGGTCAAGGCGATCGCGGCGGCAATACCACAGATGACGACGACGCCCAGCACGCGGTATAGCAACGCCTGATCCGCGAACCACGCATTGCCGCCAACCGCGACTGCCAGCAGCAACACCACGACGATCCACTTGGGAGTGTCGAAGCGTGACTCCTGCACCTCGGCGTTGTGCTTCATGAAAACTCCTCAACTCAAGGCGCGATAACCGAACAAGACAAGATATCAAATACAAGCCAGCCTGGGGAAGACTGGCAGGCCAGGAGGGAATCGAACCCCCAACCTGCGGTTTTGGAGACCGCTGCTCTGCCAATTGAGCTACTGGCCTGCAACTACACTTCCGAGAAGCACCCGGAAATTAGGAGGGCGCTATGATAGCGAAGATATGCCAGAAAAAGCAATCCCATCCGGCATTTTTCTTTTTCACCAAAAAAGCGAGCTCCTGGCTCGCTTTTCGCACATCGGCATCGATGATTGAAATGGAGCTCATGGACGGAATTGAACCGTCGACCTCACCCTTACCAAGGGTGTGCTCTACCCCTGAGCTACATGAGCCTAAATCACTTCAACATCAAATGGAGCGGGTAGTGGGAATCGAACCCACACCATCAGCTTGGAAGGCTGAGGTTCTACCATTGAACTATACCCGCCTACCCGCTCTGATCCGGCTTGCCGAAACAGACCGGCAAAACTACTGCAATAAAACTGGTGGAGAGGGAAGGATTCGAACCTTCGAAGCTTTCGCGGCAGATTTACAGTCTGCTCCCTTTGGCCACTCGGGAACCTCTCCATGACGGCGACAGATTCTACACTGCCCCTCATTGATGTCAAGCGTCTGTTTTTATTGCGATAACAGGCTCGGATATCAATGGCCTTGCGCACAAAGCGGGGCGCATTGTGTCAAAGCAGGGCATCGAATGCAAGCGCGAATGCTATCTTTTCGACGAACCTCTGCCTGCTCACGCCATGTGGCGGCGCCCCCCCATACGCCCGTCGCCGATTGCTGATCGGATCACTCCGGCCGAATGCTTATCTCGCCCCCCGTGAGAGCCTGCTCACCAGCTTCGGTCTTCACGATCAGATTGCCGCTAGGGTCCACCTCGACCGCTTCGGCGATATAGGAAGTAGAGCCCTGGTGAATACGAATGGATCGGCCCGCATAGGCATGCCGCCTGTTCCAGTCTGCTCGCCAGGCGCCGAAACCCTGGCGCTCGAACTCGGGCAACATCATCAGCAGCGACTCGATCAGCGCCGCCGCGACATGATTGCGCTTGGGCGCCTGCACCACGTCGGCGAGCGCGCCCACCGGCTGCCCCGCAGCTTCTCGAACGGCATCGCTTGCAGAGACGTTGAGGCCGATGCCAATGACCACTTCGCAAGGCCCTTCCACGTCTCCGGTCACTTCGAGCAGGATACCGGCAAGCTTCTGCCATTCGTCATCGACGGCAAGCAGAACGTCGTTGGGCCATTTCAGGGCAACATCGGCACCCAGGTCACCGACGACGTTGGCCAGAACCACCCCGACGGCGAGGCTCAGCCCTTCGAGCGCTGCCACGCCGGACTCGAACCGCCAACCCAGCGACAGGATCAGGCTCTCCCCCCAGCCGGTACTCCAAACCTTCCCTCGGCGGCCTCGCCCCGCAGTCTGGCTCTCCGCAAGGCACACCTCGCCGTGACCCGCGCCATGGCGGAAGCGATCCCGCAGAAACGTGTTGGTGGAGTCGAGAACATCCTCGACGAAAAGCCGTTTGAGATGATGTCGGGTTTCGGCCGACAACCGGGAAACGATACAGGCGCCGTCAAGCGAATCCAGCGGGTTGACCAGTCGATAACCCCGCCCCTTGACCGCCTCCAGCGGCAGGTTCATCGCCTCCAGCTTCTTGAGCTGTTTCCAGACTGCAGTACGCGACACACCAAGACGCTCACCCAACTGCTGGCCGGAATGGTAGTTGCCGTCACTGAGCAAACGAATCAGGTCACCGATACTCATCAGGATACGCCTAGCGACAAAACCGACATTCTAGCGAAGTTCGCAGCTTATCGATAACGCCGCCCGTAGCCCGTAGCCCGTAGCCCGTAGCCCGTAGCCCGTAGCCCGTGGCGATGATCCGTCGGACAAAGCAAAACCCCAGCCTCTTTCGAAGCTGGGGTTGGGTATAGAAGCCTGACGATGTTCGGGCCGGCCACCCGGCGGGCGGCGCTCCGCGACTTGACTCGTCTCCTCCCGAGACTCGCCCTTCGGGCCCGCTGAAGCGGTTCCCGTTCGTTCCCGACGAACGGGTCCAGGGGAGCCCCCAAAACGAATGAACCCCGACCAATGGCCGGGGTTCGAAATA
>NZ_PZJL01000014.1:9511-39169 GCF_003206585.1 Salinicola sp. CR57 | reverse complement strand
CGAGCTACGAGCTACGAGCTACGAGCTACGAGCTACGAGCTACGAGCTACGAGCGAAAAGGTTGCGAAGCTCGGAAATCGACTGACGATTGCCGTTGCGGCCCGCTCGGCTTTCCGTTCTTGGCCTTCGGCTCGCAGCTCAAGGCCCGTCGCTCGTCGCGGATATCAGAACACCGAGGCGAACGGCCCCATCTCGATCTGGACCGATTTGGTCTGGGTGTAGTGCGCCAGGGTCTCGACGCCGTTCTCGCGACCGATGCCCGACTGCTTGTAGCCCCCGACCGGCATCTCCGCGGGGGAGTCGCCCCAGGTGTTGATCCAGCAGATGCCGGCCTCGATCCGGTGGATGACGCGGTGGGCGCGGTTGAGGCTTTCGGTGAACAGACCCGCGGCCAGGCCGTACTCGGTGTCGTTGGCGCGGCGGATCACCTCCTCCTCGTCATCGAAGGCGAGGATCGACATGATTGGGCCGAAGATCTCTTCCTTGACGATACGCATGTCGTCTTCGCAATCGGTATAGGCGGTGGGCGCAACCCAGGCGCCCTTGGCGAAATCGCCCTCGGTCAGGCGGTCGCCACCCACCAGCAGCCGCGCGCCATCCTGCTTGGCGATCTCCAGGTAGCTCGCCACCTTCTCGAGATGCTCGAAGCTGACCAGCGGGCCGAAATTGGTCTCCGGGTTCAGCGGATCGCCGGCCTTGATGCGGTTGACCCGCTCGACGATCTTGGCCTCGAACGCTTCCTTCACCGAGCGGTGGACGAACACCCGGGTGCCGTTGGTGCAGACCTGGCCGCTGGAGTAGAAGTTGGCCATCATCGCGCCGTCGGCGGCGCGGTCGAGATCGGCGTCGTCGAACACGATCAGCGGCGACTTGCCGCCCAGTTCCATGGTGACGTCCTTGAGCGTGGAACCGGCCGCGGCGGACATTACCTTCTTGCCGGTACCCACCTCGCCGGTGAAGGTGATCTTGGCAAGGCCGGGGTGCTCGGTGAGCATGGCGCCGACGCTACCGTCACCCTGGACGACGTTGAACACGCCGTCCGGCAGGCCGGCCTCGGTGAAGATCTCGGCCAGTTTCAGCGCGGTCAGCGGCGTGACTTCGCTCGGTTTGAACACCACCGCATTACCCGCGGCCAGGGCCGGGGCGGCTTTCCAGCAGGCGATCTGGATCGGGTAGTTCCAGGCACCGATGGCGCCGATCACGCCCAGCGGCTCGCGGCGGGTATAGACGAAGGAGTCTTCGCGCAGGGGGATCTGGGTGCCTTCGATGCTCGGCGCCAGGCCGGCGAAATACTCCAGGGCGTCGGCGCCGGTCACCACGTCGACGCTGGCCGTCTCGCTGATCGGCTTGCCGGTGTTGAGGGTTTCCAGCTCGGCCAGCTCGTCGTTGCATTCGCGCAGCAGGGCGACTGCCTTGTGCAAGATGCGCGCACGCTCCATGCCGGTCATCGCCGCCCACTGGCGCTGGGCGCGCTGGGCGCTTTCGATCGCCTTGTCGACGTCGGCCGCGGTGGCCTGCTGGACGCTGGCGATGACCTCGCCATTGGCCGGATTGACGGCGTCGAAGGTCTGGTTGCCGCTGGCCGGCGTGTGGCGGCCGTCGATATAGAGTGTCTGCGTCTCGAGTCGTGCCATGATGACTCTCCTTCGAATGGCGAATGAAATAGCGTGGCCGCTGTCTCGGCGGCCTGAATCCGATCTCTGGATCGATTGCGCCGGCTCGGCGCGGGTGCCTTCAAGCGTAGTCGTTGGCGCGGGTTCGGCTGTGGCTGGCGGTCTCGAGCTGCACTCGAACGTAGTCGTAGGCCAGTTGACGGGCGCGATCCACGTTCAGGCCCTCCTGGGCCAGGGCACCCCGCAGCCACAGTCCGTCGATCAGGGCGGCCAGTCCGCGCGCGGCGTCCCGGGCTTCCCGTTTCGGCAGCACGCGCCGGAACTGGCAGCTCAGGTTGGAGTAGAGCCGGCGGTCGTTGACCCGCTGCAACCGCTGCAATGGCGGGTGGTGCATGCTGCTGGCCCAGAACGCCAGCCAGGTCTTCATCACCGAGCGGCTGGTCTGGCTGCGATCGAAGTTGCCGTCGATGATGGCACGTAGATGCGCCTCCGGTGGGGCATCGCCCAGCGCCGCACGCCGTTCCAGCACGGCGTTGCCCAGATCGCTCAGGACGTGGCGCATGGTGGCTTCGAGCAACCCGTCCTTGCCGGCGAAGTAGTGGCTGATGATGCCGGTGGATACGCCCGCGCGCTTGGCGATCCTGGCGATCGTGGCATCTGCCAGCCCCGCCTCGTCGATCGCCTCCAGCGTCGCCTGGATCAGTTGGCGGCGGCGAATGGGTTGCATACCGACTTTCGGCACGGGCTTTACTCCTGCAGCGGGACTGACGTGATCGAACCTTACGGATAACCCGTTTCAGATCGGGTTTCCAGTGATCGCCGGAGAACCCGACTATTATCGAACCGACGACGTCGTTTGCCGACCATTATGGAAATTTTTTATTGAACGGTCAATCAACAAAAACTAGTGTATTGTGTCATCGAATGGAAAATGTGACATTCGATAATCAGTGGTTATTGACGAAAACCTACAATACGTTCAGGGAGTTCAAGCACCATGAGATATCAGCCGATTCTGTGGACCCTGGCCGGTGCCGGCCTGGCTGCGGCGCCGCTGGCCCAGGCGCAGGAGCAGGAGCCCGAGAGCTGTCAGACCGTCCGCTTCGCCGAGGTGGGCTGGACCGACATCCAGGCGACGACCGCCTTGACCAGCGTCGTGCTCGAAGGGCTTGGCTATGAAGCCACTTCGGACACCGTCTCCGTGCCGGTGGCCTACGCGGGCCTGAAAGGGGGCGACTTCGACGTGTTCTTGGGCAACTGGATGCCGTCGATGAAGTCGATCAGCGACCCCTACATCGAGAAAGGACAGGTCGATCGTCCGCGTGCCAACCTCGAGGGTGCCAAGTACACCCTGGCGGTGCCGGAGTACGTCATCGACGCCGGCGTCACCTCGGTTGCCGACCTGGACGAACATGCAGACCAGTTCGGTCACAAGCTGTTCGGCATCGAAGCAGGCAACGACGGCAACATGATCATCCAGCAGATGATCGACGACGACGCCTTTGGCCTGGGCGACTGGCAACTGGTCGACTCCAGTGAGGCCGGCATGCTTGCCGAGGTCCGGGCGCGTACCCAGAGCAAGGAGTGGATGGTGTTCCTGGGCTGGGCGCCGCACCCGATGAACACCAACTTCGATATCGGCTATCTCTCCGGCGCGGACGACTACTTCGGTCCGGACTACGGCGGCGCTACCGTCTATACCAATACCCGCGCCGGCTACGTCGACGAGTGCGGCAATGTCGGGCAGCTGCTTCAGAACCTGAGCTTCACGCTCGACATGGAAAACGAGGTCATGGGCAGCATCATGGACGACGGCGAGGACGAGAAGGACGCAGCCCGCGCCTGGCTCAAGGCGCATCCCGAGACGCTGGACAGCTGGCTCGAGGGCGTCGAGACGGTCGATGGCGAACCGGGCCTGCCGGCGGTCAAGGAAGCTCTGGGCATCTGATCCACCGCCGGGGGCGGACAGGGGAAAACGAGCCGAAAATGGCGCCGATTCTCACTGCAGGCTTGTCCTTCGACGAGCCTGCAGGTATAGTCCGCCCCCGTTGTCACTCGGCAACGTTTGCCGTCTCCCGGCAGCAGCGTCGGCTACGTAGCTCAGCTGGTTAGAGCACATCACTCATAATGATGGGGTCCCCTGTTCGAATCAGGGCGTAGCCACCAACGCTTCTCCTCTCTAGCCATTATCTATCCTCGGATATCCCTTCGCTCGCCCGGACGTGCTGCGCACGGTCACCAGGCCTGCCAAGTGGGGGAGAGGGGACGCGCAGCGTATTGATTGTGCTCGGTTATTCCTTTTCGACAATTCGAGAAATCCTGGCTTCCGGCCTTGACGCAAAAGACTCAGCGCGTATACTACGCCGCGTGCTGAAGGATGGTCCCCGATAGCTCAGTTGGTAGAGCAAATGACTGTTAATCATTGGGTCACAGGTTCGAGTCCTGTTCGGGGAGCCAACATCCATATCAGCCAGCGGTGAACGACGATCCCCGATAGCTCAGTTGGTAGAGCAAATGACTGTTAATCATTGGGTCACAGGTTCGAGTCCTGTTCGGGGAGCCATCGCCCACACCGCATGACGACATCGCTGCATCGATCCCCGATAGCTCAGTTGGTAGAGCAAATGACTGTTAATCATTGGGTCACAGGTTCGAGTCCTGTTCGGGGAGCCAGTGCGATGATCGTTCCAGAATTATCCCCCCCTTTCGTTCTCTGACTCCTTCGTGCTTTCGATGTCGCCCTGATTGACCGCAGGTCAGTGGCTTGGATGTCGCGTTGCGCTGAGTTTGGCGCCTTCTGGCGTGACTTTTGGCGTTAGCCGGACATTTGGGCTGAGACTCGACAACCTCCAAGCAAGGAGCCAACCCCGGTTCTGATCATGCTGGAGGCCACTTCGGCGACCGTCGCCTGTCTTGCCCTGACAGCCCATCATTTGTCTCTCACTCTCCAGTGCGTGTGGGGTTCCAGTTGATCGCCATGCCGGTGTTCCTCGACATCGGCATCGATCGGGACCATGAACAGGCGGCCGTGGCGCACGCCGCGCTCGCTGATGATGCGCTCGCCCAGGGCGTGTACGCTCTGGCTCTCGCCCTTCAGCACCGCTACCGACATCGAGTGCTCGTGATCGAGCAGCACCTCCAGCGTGGAATGGACCAGCGAGTGGTGGCGGTGCAGCAGCCGCGAGAGGTGCTGGGCGAGATCGCGGGTGGTGTGATCGAAGACCCAACTGAGCGTCGCCAGGCATGTCGTCGTCTCCTGCGGTGCATGCTGGCGCGAGTCCAGTAGCCCGGTCCTCAGCAGATCGCGCAGCGCCTCCGAGCGTCCCTGATAGCCGTGACTGGCCACCCGGGCATCGATGGCGCCGAGCAGCTCCTCGTCCAGGGTGATGGTGATGCGTTTCATGATCTATGGCTCCTGTCTTCATCTGGCTGGGTCAATCGCGAGTCGAGAGTCGGTGGCACCGTATAGCGTGGAAGCGGTCCGATGGCCTCGAACGCGACGCCTCGAGCTCCCTTCGGCGACCACCAGTATGATGAATCTCGATAGACATCATACTAAGCCGCCGATAGGCTCTCATCTCCTGACGGGGACGACGAGCACTCGACATCATGACAACCCATTCGATAACTGCCCGCGGCCGGCGGGGGCGACGTGCCCTGTGCATGGCGTCGCTGCTGATGGCTGCCGGGCTCTCCAGCGCCGCAATGGCGGCACCGGCCGGCGATGATCCCGTGCTGACCGTGGCCTGGCCCTACGACGTCGGCCCCCTCGATACGCAGGGCTATGGCGCCAACCAGATGATGGCCCAGGCGATGGTCTACGAGCCGCTGGTGCGCTTTCACGACGGTCGCCTCGAGCCGTGGCTCGCCACGCAGTGGTCGGTCTCCGACGATGGCCGCAGCTACCGGTTCACCTTGCGTGACAACGTCACCTTCTCCGATGGCGCGCCGTTCGACGCCGCGGCGGTGAAAGCCAATCTCGACGCCGTGATGGCGTGTCGGGACCACCACGCCTGGCTGGCGCTGGCGAACAAGCTGGAGTCGGTATCGATCGTCTCGCGAGATGAGGTCGAACTGCACCTGAAGACGGCCTACTACCCGACACTGATGGAGCTCTCGCTGATCCGCCCGCTGCGGTTCGCCTCCCCCAGCAGCCTGCAGAGCGATCTGCCGGCGGAGCAGGGCGGCTGCCGGCTCTCCCGCCCGATAGGCACCGGGCCGTGGGTCTTCAGCGGCCGCGAGCCGGGGCGAGTCGATCATTTCAAGCGCAACCCCAACTACTGGGGGGACTTGCCCGCCTACGCCGGCGTCGACGTACGTCTGATCAACGATCCCAACACCCGTGCCGTGGCGCTGGAGACCGGCCAGGTCGATCTCGTCCAGGGCGCACGCGGGCTGATCTCGGAAGACAGTTTCCAGCGTTTCGCGCAGGATCCACGCTTCGAGGCCAAGAATTCGCCGCCGCTGGCAACGCGCACCTTCGTCTTGAATTCCCACCACGGGCCGACCCGCTTCCTTGCGGTGCGTCAGGCGATCGAACACGCCGTCGACAAGCGGGCCATCGTGGCATCGCTGCTGTTCGACGCCGAGCCGGTGGCGCAGGCGCTGTTCTCACGCCAGGTACCCTACGCCGACATCGATCTGGCGCCCTACGAGTTCGATGTCGACGAAGCGAGGTCTCTGCTGGATCAAGCGGGTTGGACACCGGGTGAGGATGGCATTCGTACCCGCCAGGGCGAGCCATTGACGCTGGATCTCTACTTCGTCGGCGACGATCCGCTGCAGAAGGCCATGTCGCAGGTCGTGCAGGCCAATCTGAAGCAGGTCGGGATGCAGGTTCGTCTCCACGGGGAGGAGGAGACCGCGCTGATGAGCCGGCAGAAGAGTGGCGACTTCTCGATCATCTACAGCGATACCTGGGGCGCGCCCTACGAGCCGCACGCCTACCTGAGCTCGATGCGGGTGGCGGCCCACGCCGACTATCAGGCGCAGCTGGGTCTGCCCAACAAGGCCGAGATCGATCGCGAGATCGGCGAACTGCTGACCGAGCAGGACGAGGCCGCTCGCCAGGCGGGCTACACCCGGCTGCTGCGCGAGCTGCACGAGTCGGCGATCTACGTGCCCATCTCCTTCGTCACCGCCCGCTCGGTCAGCCGCCGGGACGCGGTCGAGGACGTCGAATTCGGCGACACCATGGAGGACATCCCGTTCTCGACCATGAGGCCGGCCGGTGAGTGAGTCGAACGCCAGCCGCCGGTTCGAGTCGCTGTGGCAGATCGCGCGGCGTCGTCTGGCGCTGATGCCGCTGCTGCTGCTGGCGGTGTCGCTGGTCATTTTTCTGCTGTTGCACCTGGGCCGCGGTGATCCAGCCCTCGACTACCTGCGGCTTTCCGGTATCTCCCCGACCGATCAGGCGGTCGCGGCGGCGCGCCATCAGTTGGGGCTCGATTTGCCGCTGTGGCAGCAGTACGCGCACTGGCTGTGGCAGGCGCTGCAGCTCGATTTCGGTACCTCGTTCATCAGCGGCCGCCCGGTGCTGACGGTAATGCTCGAGCACCTGCCGGCGACGCTGGCGCTGGTCGCCGTGGCGCTGGTCGTGACGGTGGTGGCGAGTCTGGCGCTGGGGTTGTGGGCTGGCCTGAATCCCGGCAGGTGGCCGGATCAGCTGGTACGCCTGGTGGCATTCCTCGGCGTGTCGATGCCCAACTTCTGGATCGGTTTCCTGCTCGTGCTGGTCTTCTCGATCTGGCTCGACTGGCTGCCGCCCATGGGGTACGGCGGACCCTTGCACTTCGTGATGCCGGCGCTGGCCATTTCGGTGATGACGATCTCCATCAATGCGCGGATGCTGCGCATGTCGATGGTGGAGACCGCGAATCAGCGTCACGTCCACTACGCCCGGCTGCGCGGTCTCTCGCGGCGGCGCGTGGTGTTCGCGCACCAGCTTCCCGGCGCGCTGTTGCCGCTGTTGACCGCCTCCGGCATGGCCATCGGCGAGTTGATCGGTGGCGCCTTCGTCATCGAGAACATCTTCGCCTGGCCCGGCGTTGGCCGGCTGGCGGTGGATGCCATCCAGAACCGAGACTTTCCGGTGCTGCAGTGCTTCACCCTGTTGATGACGCTGGTCTACGTGATGGCCAACCTGGGCGTCGATCTGGTCCATGCCTGGCTGGATCCGCGGGTGCGCCGACGCCGACCGCAGTCTGGCGAGACGATAGGACGCTACGGTCCCTCGGCCGGGGCGGAGCGACCATGACCGAATGGGCTTCGTCGCCGGCCATGCCCGCGACCCGTCGGCGGCTGTGGCCGCAGCTCCGGCTGACGCCGCGCTGGGGGGTGCCCGTCGGTGGCCTGCTGGTGGGTCTGTTGATCGCGGTGACCCTGGTCGCGCCGTGGATCGTGCCGTTCGACCCCGACCAGGTCGACGTGGCGAACCGGCTCGCGCCGATGACCGCTCAGCACTGGCTCGGTACCGACGAACTCGGCCGGGACGTACTCTCTCGGCTGCTGATCGGTGCCCGCGTGTCGCTGGGGACCGTGGCCGCGATTCTCGCCCTGGTGTTTGCCATCGGGGTGACGCTGGGCAGTCTCGCCGGGCTCGCCGGCGGCCGGATCGATCAGCTGGTGATGCGCACGGCGGATCTGTTCCTGACCTTCCCGACCTTCGTCATGGCCATGTGCCTGATTGGCGTATTGGGTACCGGCATGACCAGCATGATTCTCGCCATCGCGCTGACGCACTGGGCCTGGTACGCCCGCGTGGTGCGGATTCTGGTGATCTCCCAGCGCTCGCGGGATTACGTGCTCGCCGCGACCCTGTGCGGAGCGTCGCGCTGGGCCACGTTTCGTCGCCACATGCTGCCAGGTATCAGCGTGCAGGTGCTGATTCTGCTGACGCTGGATCTCGGCCACATGATGCTGCACGTGGCGGCGCTGTCGTTCCTCGGCCTCGGCGTCGCGCCGCCGACGCCCGAGTGGGGCGTGATGATCAGCGACGCGCGCGACCTGATCTGGGCACGACCGGCGCTGGTGATCTGGCCCGGTCTCGCCATTTTCCTGAGCGTGGCGGCGTTCAATCTGCTCAGCGACGGCCTGCGTGATCGGCTCGACCCCGCCCTCAAGAAGGCTCACGGATGACCACGCTCACGCTGGACGCCCTCAGTGTCCATCAGGGCGCACGCTGCCTGCTGGACCAGGTGTCGTTGACGCTGACGACCGGGCGCGTTCATGCCCTGGTCGGGCCGAGCGGCGCCGGCAAGTCGATGACCGCGGCCGTGCTCTCCGGATTGCCCCTGGCGACGGGGCTCGCGCGGCGCGGGGGCGAGGTGCATGGGGCGAACGGCACGCCGCGGCTGGCCCACGTGGTACAGAATCCGCGCACCGCCTTCAACCCGCTGATGACCATGCGCCGTCACGGCCTGGAAACGCTGGCCGCGCGCGGCATCCGGGGACGCGAGGCGGAGGCCTCGCTGCTGGCCGCGCTGGCGGAAGTCGGGCTGGAAACTGTCGTCGCGCCCCGTTATGCGTTCGAACTTTCCGGCGGCATGTTGCAGCGCATGATGCTGGCGCTGGCGCTGCTGCAGGGCGCGGACTTCCTGATCGCCGACGAGCCGACGTCGGATCTCGACGCGCCCGCCCAGCAGCGCGTTCTCGCACTCATCGAGCGGCTGGTGAAACGTCACGGCCTCGGGGTGCTGCTGATCACTCATGACCTGGGCATCGTCTCTCGCTATGCCGACACCGTTCAGGTGATCGACGCCGGGCGAATCGTGGAGTCCACCACGCCGGCGGCGCTGTTTCAGGCCCCCGACAGTGCCGCCGCCCGGGCGCTGCTGGCCGCCCACCGCGCATTGAGCGACGTCTATCGGGCTCGCGCTGGAGTGGACGAGGGATGATCGCGCTCGAGGAGATGACCCAGGTCTATGCCGGCCAGCGGGTACTCGGTCCGGTCAATCTCGTCCTGGAGGCGGGGGAGCGGGTGGCGCTGGTCGGCGCCAGCGGCGAAGGCAAGAGCACGCTCGCCAGGCTGCTATTGGGGCTGGAGAGACCCGCGAGCGGTCGCCTGATGTTCGACGGCAGCGTGCTGGATCGGCGTGCTCGCCCGGTCATGCGGACGTTCCGGCGCCAGGTGCAGGGCGTGTTCCAGGATGCGCCCGGCGCGGTCAATCCACGCCATCGCGTGGAGCGGATCATCGGCGAGCCGCTCGAACACCTGACCTCGCTCGACCGGTCCGCGCGCCAGGCGCGGGTCATGGCGATGCTGGCCGCGGTGCAACTGCCGACCGAACTGGCCTCCCGGCTGCCACATCAGCTTTCCGGTGGGCAGCTGCAGCGGGTCTGCCTGGCCAGGGCGCTGGCGATCGAGCCGGCGCTCCTCGTCTGCGACGAAGTCACCTCCGGGCTGGATACGATCCTGCAGGTGGCGCTGGGCGATTGGCTCCTGGCGCACTGCCGGCAACAGCGCATGGGGCTCGTGTTCGTCACCCACGACCTGCGCCTGGCCCGGCGATTGTGCGACCGGCTGGTGGTGATCGAACGCGGCGTCATCGTCGACGACGTGCGCGCCCACCAGTCGTTCACGCATCCCGCCGCCATGGCGCTGGAGGCTGCCGTTCTCACTTGAGGGATTGACGGCGTCACTGGCGCCTACCGTATCAATCCCGACTTCACGGTGAGTACCGGCATCGACAACCTGTTCGACAACACCGACAGCGAGCACCTGAACCTCGCCGGCAATGCGGGCTTCGGCTACCCGGGCGACACGCGGGTCAACGATCCGGGGCGTATGCTGTGGGCGAAGCTGGACTTTCATTTCTGAGCTGTCTTTTCAGAAACCAGGGGCCGCGGTGACTTGACCCCATCCTGACGTCGTGGCGGCGCATTTCGACCCGCCGCCGCGGCACGCACGCCAAGACCTCAAAGGAGTCTACTCTCATGACACGTACGTCCTTCGAACCGACTGACCTCAAGCGGCCGCCAGCCTGGCCGCGCTCCCTGGCACGACTGGCGCTGATCGGCCTGTGCCTCGTCAGCGCCCAGGCCTTCGCTCATGCCCATCTGGACAGCGCAAGCCCGGCCGAGGATGCGGAAGTCGGCTCGCCGGCGACCATCGAACTCGGCTTCACCGAAGCGCTGGAACTGCCGTTCAGCGGCATCGAGCTGGTCGACGCCGACGGCAACGCCGTCGAGCTGGGCGAGACGACGCTGGATGACGACGATAAGACGCTGGTGGCCCCCGTCACCGAACCGCTCGATCCCGGCCACTACGAGGTGCAGTGGCACGTGCTCTCGGTGGATGGCCACAAGACCGAGGGCGACTATCGCTTCGACGTCACACCGTGATTGACGCCGATGCGGCATGGATCGCCAGCCGCTTCGTCTTCTATCTGGGCACGCTCTTCCTGTGGGGCGCCAGCAGCGTCTGCCTGCTGGTGCCGACGCCGTTACGCGGCGATCTCTGGCAAGCGATACAGCGCTGGGTGATCGCTGCGCTGATCATGACGGTCGCTGCGACCGTCATGACGCTGCCGGCGAGCAGTGTGGCGATCGTCGGCGACTGGGCTGGCGGACTAGAGCTTTCCAACCTGTGGTTGGTGGCGACGCAGACGCGGGGTGGCTCGGCCTGGTTCTACCAGGTCGCGACGACGGCGCTGCTGATGGTGGTCGCGTTATCCAGGCGCTCACGCACGCCTGCGACGGTGGCCATCATGGCCGCATTGGTGCTGGTCTCCCCGGTACTCGTCGGGCATACCGCTCTCCATACCGGCTGGTTGCAGTGGCTGCATCGCGGCAACGACTGGCTGCATCTGCTGGCCGCCGGCTTCTGGTTCGGAGCGCTCTATCCGGTGGTGCGTCTGCTGCGGGATTTTCGTCGGCCTGCGCACGAGCCGGTCGCGCTCCGGGCGCTGATGCGCTTTTCGCGGGCGGGGCATGTCGCGGTCGCAGGCGTCATCGCCACTGGCGTCGCCAATGTCTGGCTGGTCGTCGGGGCGTGGCCCGGCGATCTCGAGGTGGGTTATCAGCGGTGGCTCTGGGTCAAGATCGCGCTCGTGGGTCTGTTGACGAGCATGGCGCTGTTCAATCGATACTGGCTCTCGCCACGATTGCGGCGGGGCGCTGGGGGAACGCCAATTGATCGTGCGTTAAGACGTATGACGTTGGCTGAAATCGCCGTCCTGGCGGTAGTAATAGGACTCGTCGCCACGTTCGGTATCTGGAATCCGAGCCGTTGAGCGAGGGGAGAGCAGGGCGTCTCCGACCGCCTGCGTTCGCCAACGGCCGGCAGTGGTCCGGCAACCGATAGGCTTGCCGGCTTTTACGGGCAGGATTTCTGAAGACGACGCGGATCGGGAGCCGGTCTCGCGCCGTCCGGTTCAGCCTGGATCGATCGCGAGTATCAGCCGTTGGCCGGGCGGGGAGCGGTGAATCAGTCCGCGTCCGGCGTTGCCGATCCAGCTCGAGCCTTTCATCAGCGCCAGGTCGCCACACGACAGACGCTGGATCCGCTCAGGGTCGCGAACGATGTCCGGTTTGTCCGGGTGGGCGGCGCCGAGGCCGCGGCGATCGGCGGCGTCGTCCGGAAGCCACTCGGTGCCAGCGCCGGCGTAGGTCGTGATAAAGCGCACGCCGAGATTGTCGACGTGGAATCGCGGACACATGGCGCCTTCGAGCTTGCGCAGTCGCACGCCGATCTGAGGCGCGTCGAACAGGTAGGCGATCGCCTCGGCCATCAGACACACGTCGGCGACCAGCGCCTCCTCCTGCGTCACTTTCAGTTTACGCGCGAGATCGGCGCACATGGTGTCGTCGGCCGGGCCACGCCAGGACCATTCGAGCGAGCGCGACTCCCGCATCAAGCCATCGACACTGGCCGTGATCTCGTCGGAGAGCGGTCGCCGCATGACACTCAATGTTATGCCGTCATCGAAGATGCGCGGCAGATGGTCAATGGTGTCGCCGATGACCCAGTGCATCGTGTCGGTGTTGCCACCGAGTGGGGCGAGGGCGTTCCCGGCGGATGGGGATACCTGCGGGGCTGACAGTGACGTCGCGGACATGAGGCTCTCCTGGCGAGGCGCGGGTCGGATCGACTCAGCGCGTGGCGAAGTTGTGCTCGATCCGTGCAACCGCATCGTGGGCGTGCAGGCTCTCGGCATGAGTGATATCGACGCGGTAGCCGTCGACCCCGGGTTGGTCCTCGCAGCGCTCGCCAAGGCGCCGCGCGGCGTCTTCGCAGAACATGAGGTTGGCCCCATTGCGCTCGGCGAACGCCTGTTCGTCGATCCGCTTGACCAGCGTCTGCACCGGTGTCTGCAGCGCCTGCTCGAAGTCGTCGATGCGGGAAGCGAAGTCCAGTGTTGTCGACTCGGCCAGCAGGAGGGCAATGCGCGCCCGGCTGCGCTGACTATGTGGCGTGGGGAAGCTGCCATCCTGCTCGATCCAGCGGGCTAGCGTGTCGGGGTCACGCGCGGCGTCCGGATGCTCGTCGGCCCAGGCGCGCCAGTCCCGCGCCATGGCGTGGCGGGCGAGGGCTGTCGAGCAGGGGCAGGTGGACGAATAATCGAGCGACAGCGTCAGCACGGTGTGCAGATCATCGCGCATGCCGCCGAGCGCGAGCGTTACCGGATAGTGTCGCCAGCCACTGGCGTCGCTCAACAGTGCCGGTCGACGCAGCGGCAGATCGAAATGCAGGGAGAGCTCGAGGCGTTCGCTGATCCCTGCCTGGCTGTCGAGCAGCGCAGCGCCCAGATCGCGGAAGTCATCGACACTCAGTGGCGTTTCGTCGAGTCGGTCGAGCAGGCGGTAAAGTCGCGACATGTGAATGCCCCGATGCCCGGCTGCCAGATTCACGCCGACGTCCACCGTGACCGGAAGCCGGGTGCCATCCTCCAGCAGCAGGCGAGAAGCGATACCGCCCATGCCGACATGTTGCAATGCGCGAGGCTGGTGGCTACCCGCCATGCCGATCTGTCCGGCGACATCGGGAAGTGGGCGAAGTGAAGTCATGGTCAATCGGTGTCTCATGAAATGTTATCTCATAACATACGCTTCATGGACGTTTTCGGCAATCCGGAGCGACCCGGGACTGGGTCTCGATGGGAGGATCATCCCACCTCACGCATCAGAGGGGGTTGGTGATACTGGAGGCGGCCGACCTGCACATGCTGTCGGGGGCGATCGACTCCCCGGTCCATTGTCGCGAGCCTGGCCAGCCGACGGACGGACCGATGTCTATCCCAGCCCTCGCCGGAGAGGCGGTGCCCGGCAGCCGGCTTCACGGCCTGGCAGTTCAAGTCGTTTGAACGTGGTTCATCTTTCCCGAGCAACGCTCAGGCGAGCTGAGAAGAGTGGTGGCCGGTGATTCTCCATTCGCCCTGGATCTCCTCGAAGGTGAACAGGAAACGGGCGGGGATGGTGACGGTCTCTCCCTCCAGACGATAGCTGAAGACGTAGTGTCCCCCGACCACGACTGTGCCCAGCTTGCGGCTGACGCGGCGTGAATAGTCGCCGAGTTCGCAGGTCAGCGCCTCGTTGGCGAGGAAGCTGTCGAAGTAGCGCTGGCGCTCGTGGCGGTTCTCGCGCACGTCATTGGCGACCGTGGGTACCAGAATCGCATCTTCGGCGTAGAGTGAAAGCAGGGTCTCCTTCTCGCCCCGGCTGACGGCGATCGCCCAGCGTTCCAGCGTACGCGAGGCGGCGTTGAGACAGAACTCGGTGTCGCGTTCGGTCAGGGCAGGGGAGGTCGGATGAGGCATCGCAGTAAGGTTCCTTGTCCAATGGAAGAGCTACCAACGTCGATCTGACGACAGCGCCGGCAAGACGATGGCGCTAGGTCGACGGCGACGCGAATGAACGCGCTGCTTGCTCGAACCAGCTGACGACCTGTTGGTGGTGGCGTCGACCGTAGAACGCGATCAGGCGCTGGGTCGCATAGTCGCGCGGGTCGTCCAGTGCCTGCAGCCGCTGCGCCACGTATTCCCGGGTCAGCGAAATCTGGCACTCGACGGTGATGCAGTGGTGCCACTCCTCGAAGGTGGTGGGGATTGGTGGGGTCGACATGGCAATCTCCGCTCAAAATATAATGTTATATTATAACATTTTTGGTGTGAAGCTCAGACTATTTTGATCGACTCGCCAGCGGACCAAGGCGTTGTTGCGCGGGGAAGCGCTGCTCGGGCCAGGTCGGGCTTGCCGACGAAACAGCGCGTTGCCATCGCTCGCGGCCTGGCGATGGATCCCGAGGGGATCTTCTTCGACGAAACCATCTCGGCGTCGAGTCCGGAGCGGCGTGACGAACTGCTCGGCATCATGCGCAAGCTCGCCGACAACGGCATGACCAGGCTGGTCGTCACCCACGAGATTCCCTTCGCGCGGGAGGCAGCCGACCGCGTGATCTTCATGGAGAACGGCCGCGTACTCACCGCCTGCGCCAAGGAGCTCTTCTTCGGCGACAGAACCGGCCTCGCCGACATCAGCGAGCGGATCGAGCGTTTTCTGGGTCGTCCCTGAAGACCTGGTGGGTCCGGACGCTCTTCCTCCCTCGCCATCAGCGGGACACGGACGGTGATCTTCTATCGGAAGGCTCGCGTCCCTTGCTCGACCAGTGAGCCTGTGTCCAGTGCTGGTTCATCCGGGTAGCGGGTTCTTTTCGAAGAAGTCGGCAACGCTCTGATGCAGGGCCTCGGCGAGCGCCTGCTGATGGGCGTTGCGCAGCAGGCGCTGGCAGTCACCGCGGTTGGACATGAAGCCGGTCTCTACCAGCATCGAGGGAATGTCCGGTGACTTCAGCACCGCGAACGCCGCCTTGTTGATGCGGTCGTTGTGCAGATGCGTCACGTCGCCGAGGTTGGTCAGCGTCGTCCTGGCGAGTTTTTCGCTGGCGACATCGGTACCGCGCATCGACAGGTCGATCAGTACGGATTGCACGTCGGGGTCGTCCGAGTAGATGTCGCTGTCCCGCGTCGAGGCGTAGCGATCGGCACTGTTCTGACTTTCGGCGAGCCAGCGCGCCATCGCCGAGCTGGCCCCATGCTGGGAGAGGATATAGACGGAAGCCCCGGAGGCGCTGGTCGACGGGGCGGCATCGGCATGAATCGACATGAACAGGTCGGCGTGATGGTTGCGCGCCATCAGCACGCGTTCGTGCAGCGGGATGAAGATATCGCTGTCCCGGGTCAGCGATGGCTCGAAGCGCGGATCCTGGTCGAGACGCTCCTTGAGATAGTCTGCCACGCCCATCGCCACATACTTCTCGTAGTGATCGTCATGGCTGATACAGCCGGGATCCTTGCCGCCGTGCCCGGCGTCGATCTCGATGATGGCCTTGCGCGGTGCATCGTGTGACTTTGCCTCTGCGGTGACGGCGGCCATCAGCGGGTCCGGGTCGTTGATGCTGACGATCAACTGCGAGCGATGGGCGTCGAGCCGGCGAACATGCGTTTGCGGTTGTTTGAGCGTCTTCAGGTCGAGCACGATGCGTATGCCGCCGCCGCGCTGTCCCGTGCGCACGTCCTTGACGATACCGGCATGCTGGCGAGGCGGTCGTGCCGGCGCGATGCGAGTGACGTGGGGTAGATCGATGACGATGCGGGGCGGATGATCCAGGGTAAAGACGTGATGATCGTCGTTTCCCTCCAGTTCGATGACAAAGCTGGCGCGTTCTTCATCTTCGGTCAGCGTGAATGGGGTGAGCGGATTCGCAAGTGCACGGGTACTGGGGAGTAGGCAGGTGGCCAGCAGGGTGGTGATGAAACGTCTTCTGTCCATGGTGACTGTCCGTGACGGGTAAAGAAAGATGACTCAGAAACCAAGTGATACAATATAACATTGGTGAAATGCCCTGAAACCGTCGTTGCTGCCAGGCACTGTCTGAAAAGTCGACGAGAGATAGCCGAACAGGGCCAGTGCCCAGTCGATGCTCAATGCCGTACGGGCGAGCGCACTCATTTTCAGGCAATGGCTGGCGTGATTCTGTGATGACATAACGCGGCACGACTAGACTAGATTGAGTGGAGTCAACAGAGGAGGACTCCGATGTCTCAATCAACCTGCGCTTGTTCCAAATGTGATTGCAAGGTCACCGATCAATCCATCGAGGCACAAGGCAAGCTCTATTGCTCTCAATCCTGCGCCAGCGGCCACGCCGACGGCAGCAAGGACTGTGGTCACGACTGCCAGTGCGGCTGATACCTGATCGCGATAACGGCGGCGTCCAGCCGCCGTTTTTTTGTTGGTCCGGCCTTCAGGACTCGATAGCTTCCTCCCCCCGATACCCCCCAGCAGCGCCACTCTAAACGCCCGATCCTGCATTCGTTTGACCGGCAGGTTGCCTGGTCGATCGGCCTCAACAAAACCCACGAGGCGATGGCAGGATGATTGTCAGTGCGGTTGCACGCGGGGTTTCCCGGTCATCGAGTCGATTCCAGCGGGTCACCGCCGGTGCTCTTGAGCAGCGGCGCCATCCAACCATCGAATCCCGAGCCGTTGAGCACGACCAGCCTGGCCTGTGGGAGCTGCCGTCAGGCTCAAATGACTCGTCCGACGAACGTTACGGTGACAGTCAGATCAGAGGCCAGGTGTTGTCCACCAAGACGACGAGTGCCGGCAGTCGAGGCAACAACCGGCGGAAGCGCGGGATTCAAGCCGTGTCGACGTCTCCTGGGCCGGCCTTGGCAGGTCGCAAAACCACGCCGGGAAACGGCGATGTCGTAGCCGACGAGGCCGACGGTCAGGCGCGAGGAGAGTGGGTGTTCAACCGAACTGATGCTCGGCATAGATCGACGTCAGCCAATCCAGGAAGACCTTGACCCGGGGTGAGAGCTGGCGGCGCTGCGGGTAGACCGCGTAGAGAGGCAAGCTGGGTTTGGGCCAGTCGGGGAGGATCTCCACGAGCTCGCCTGTCGCGAGCTCGGGGGCAACGTGAAAGCGGGGCAACTGAATCATGCCGCAGCCCTGCCGGGCACATTCGATGTAGTTGGCAGCGTCGTTGACCGTGATCCACCCGCCGGCTTCGAACATCTGCGGGCGGCCATTGATGACCACCTCCAGCGTGCTGTCGATGGCGCCATCGCCTGAGAAGAAGCGAACGACCCGGTGTGATCGTAGCGCTTCAGGGTGGCTGGGGTGGCCGGCACTGGCCAGATAGGCCGGGCTGGCGCAAATGACCTGGGTCATTTCGGCCAACTTGCGGGCAATCAGGCTCGAGTCCTCCGGGATACCGGCGCGTATCGCGCAATCGACCCCTTCTCCGATCAAGTCGACACGGCGGTCCCCGCTGGTCAGGACCAGGTTCAGCTTGGGTTGCTGCTCATGAAACCCCTGGATGCGGGGCAGGACGATCAATTGCGCGTGGGCACCGTGCATCTCGACCCGAAGCACCCCGGAGGGCGTGGTGGAGACCGGGCGCAGGATTGCCTCGGCGTCCTCCAGCTCCGCCAGTAGATGCACGCAGCGTTCGTGGAACGCCTCGCCTTCCGGGGTCGGGCGGACCTGGCGCGTGGTGCGCTCCAGCAGACGAACGCCGAGGCGGCTCTCCAATTGTTGGATGGCGAGCGTGGCAGTGGCTCGGGGGATGTCGAGCGCATTGGCGGCCTTGGTGAAACTACCGCTCTCGACGATGCGCACGAAGAGCGTCATGGCATCGAATTTGTCCATCGTTATTGTTGTCCGTGAATGAATAGTGTTCTCAATTTAACGAATTTATTGATCTGCGGCGAACAGCAATACTCTCCGTCGTTCGTATCGTATGGCAGAAGGCCATAGTCACTCGACCAGGAGAAGAGTCATGACGGATGTCACCCGAAAGATCGCTCTCGTTACCGGCGCCTCTCGCGGTATCGGGCGCTCGATCGCCTTCCAGCTCGCTGATGACGGTTTCATCGTGGTCGTCAACTATGCCGGTAACGCGTCATTGGCGGCCCAGGTTGTCGCCGACATCGAAGACAAGGGCGGCCAGGCGATGACGGTCCAGGCCGATATCGCCGATCCGCAGTCCGTTGCCCGGCTGTTCGACCGGACGCTGGAGACGTACGGGCGCCTGGATGTGGTGGTCAACAGTGCCGGCATCATGGATCTGGCACCGATTTCGATTGCCAATATCGAGCTGTTCGACCGAACCCTGGCGACCAATCTGCGCGGCAGCTGGCTGGTCATGGCGAAAGCCGCGGAGGTACTGCAGGAAGGGGGGCGCATCATCGCGCTCTCCTCGTCGGTGCTGGCGAAATCGTTCCCCGGTTACGGGGCCTACATCGCCAGCAAGGCGGGGGTCGAGGGGTTGGTGAAAGTGCTCGCCAATGAACTGCGTGGGCGCGACATCACCGTCAACTCCGTGGCGCCCGGACCCGTGGCAACCGATCTGTTCCTCGAGGGCAAGAGCGACGAGCAGATCCAGTCGATTGCCGCCATGGCGCCGTTGGAACGACTCGCCCAGCCGGAGGAGATCGCCGGCGTGGTGGGGTTCCTGGCAGGGCCGAGCGGGGGCTGGGTCAATGCCCAGGTGCTGCGCGCCAATGGCGGCTTCGCCTGATCGACAGGGAGAGTTCGATGATGAGTCAAGTCATCCTGGTGGCCGGGGCGTCCAGCGGCTTTGGCCAGCTGCTGAAACCGAAAGGTTTCCAGGAGGGATGAACCGTCCCATGCGTTCGATCCAATAAGTCATCCCTGATGAATCGAGTTCCACCCTCACAGGTCATTGAACAGGAAAAAATCATGCCATTTGCCAACTATAAGTTCCCGGAGGGCATTGTCGATCACGCCCGCAAGGAAGACATCATTCACCGCACCACCGAGATGTTCGTCGAGTATTTCGGAGAGGAGGTTCGACCTTACACCATGGTGTTGGTGGAAGAGGTCGCCGATGGCGGCTGGGGACGGGCGGATGAGACGCTGACGCTGGAGAAGATGGGCTTACCGTCCAAGAGTACCTGATAGGGAATAATGACGGCGTCGGCCCGGCACAGGTGGGGCCGTCCATCGTGCCTTGCCTCTTACGCCGGGCGGCGCCAACGCGGTTCGTGCAAGGAATCTCGACAGGCCTTGGGACCATCTCCGTCTCGAGGCTACTTCCCTGTCGACGATGATCCCGACGTCGATGAAAACGTTACGTAAATGACGTCGAAGGACAACGTTAAGACAACACACCCCGCTGAACCTCCTCATCACCATCCCGCTCTAACGCTCGTCCGAAATCGACGAGCGACGGTCCAACCGCGCTCCACCTGGAAGCCATACAGGATGGTGGAATCATGGATTCGCCCAAGACGCCCGAAAAGCGCCCGGTCCGGCAGGATGCCGACACGTTCACCGATAAACTCTTCAAGACCCTCTCGATCATCGCGGCCTTGGTGCTGGTGTTCGTGATCGGGGCTTTCTCCGTGGTCACCGAGATATTTCCCGGACCGCAGATTCAGCACGCCTACCAGGCGGGGCAGGCGCTCTACCATCAGGCGACCGACTACAACGACGTCTACAAGGGCGATATCTGGCGCCCCCAGCGCACCGATGCCAAGGGCGTCACCCAGTATGATCCCGGTCTCGCCCGCAATGGCCTGACGCTCTACACCGTGGGCACCGAGCCGGCTGCGTATCTCGTCGACATGCACGGCAAGGTGATCCACGAGTGGCGCAAGCCCTACAGCGAGGTGTGGGCCGACGGGAAGGGCGTGGCCAATCCGCGGCCGGACGAGTTCATTCACTTCCGCAATGCGCAAGTGCTGCCCAACGGTGACCTGATCGCGCTCTACGAGGGCAATGGCGACACGCCCTACGGCTACGGGCTGGTCAAGCTGGACAAGGACTCCAATGTGATCTGGCGCTATGCCGGCCGAGCGCATCACCAGTTCGCCGTCGCGCCGGACGGCAATATCTATGCGCTGATCCACGGCATCTTCGACGACGAGATCGAAGGGCTGGACTACCTTGAGCCGCCGCGTCTCGAGGACTCGCTGGTGGTGCTGTCGCCGGAGGGCGAGGAGCTGCAGCGTACCCGCCTGCTGCCGGCGCTCCAGCACTCGCCGTTCAACGAATTGCTGAACAACGTGCCGGGGGTCATGGTGGGAGATCCCATTCACGCCAATGCGGTGGATTACCTCACCGAAGCCAAGGCCCGCAACTTCCCCTTCGGCAATCCGGGCGATCTGCTGCTGTCGTTCCGCGAGACCAGCTCCATCGCGGTGTTCGACCCGCGCTCGCAGAAGATCACCTGGGCGACGCGCGGCCCATGGATTCGCCAGCACGATCCCGACGTATTGCCCAACGGCGATATCGTGATGTTCGACAACCGTGGTCACTACCACACCCCCGAGGGCGAATCGCGGGTCGTGGAGTTCGACCCTCGCACCCTGCAGATCGTCTGGCAGTATGCCGGCACGCCGGAGCGTCCGCTGGAGAGCGAGATCCGCGGCGACCAACATCGACTCGACAACGGCAATACCCTGATCAGCGAATCCGATGGCGGTCGCCTGGTGGAAGTGACCCGGGAAGGCCAGGTTGCGTGGGAGTACGTCTTGCCGACGAGGGGAGGTCCGAACGACGACATGATTCCGATCATCGGCTGGTCGCAGCGGCTCGATCCCGCGAGCTTCGACAGCGACTTCGCCCGGTCACTGGATCTCGGCGACAACGGCGGCTCCGAGGCGCTGCGGACCCGGGCCGATGAAGCCGGAGACGGTGCGCCGGCTACCTGAGATGGCGAGCCGGCGCTCGTCGGCCTCACCTCGGGACGCCATGCCGATGCCGGCATGGCGTTTTGGGTTCAGTCAACCCGGTTTGTATTTGAAGTTGACCAAGGGTCGTGCCACCATTCAGTTAACTCATTAAATCACCAAGGTTGACTGGGCCCATGGCAACGCCTCTCTCGCAAACGCAAAACAGCATGCTGTCGGCTCGAACGGAAAGCCGCGCACCGTCGGCAGCCGAGGGCAGGTCGCTCTCCGCAACGGAAACCACGCCGCTGCGCCACGACTGGCAGCGGGCGGAGATCCAGGCGCTGCTGGAGCGCCCGTTCAACGATCTGCTGTTCCAGGCGCAGAGCGTGCACCGCCAGCACTTCGACCCCAATGCCGTCCAGGTCTCCACGCTGCTGTCGATCAAGACCGGCGCCTGCCCGGAGGATTGCAAGTACTGTCCCCAGTCCGGGCACTACAACACCGGGCTCGAACGCGAGAAGCTACTGCAGGTCGAGGCCGTGCTCGAGGAAGCGCGCAAGGCCAAGGCGATCGGCGCGAGCCGCTTCTGCATGGGGGCGGCGTGGAAGCATCCCAGCGCCAAGGACATGCCCTACGTGCTGGAGATGGTGCGAGGCGTGCGGGCCATGGGACTCGAGACCTGCATGACGCTGGGTATGTTGAACCGCGACCAGGCCGAGCAGCTCGGTGAGGCCGGGCTCGACTACTACAACCACAACCTCGACACCTCGCCGGAGTACTACGGCGAAATCATCACCACCCGCACCTACGCCGACCGCCTGGAGACCCTGGACCACGTCCGCCAGTCCGGCATGAAGATCTGTAGCGGCGGCATTCTCGGCATGGGCGAGAGCGTCGGCGACCGGGCGGGGTTGTTGCAGCAGCTGGCCAACCTGCCCGAGCACCCCGAAAGCGTGCCGATCAACATGCTGATCCGGATTCAGGGCACGCCGCTCGAGCACGTCGAGGATCTCGATCCCATAGATTTCATCCGAACCATCGCCGTCGCGCGTATTCTGATGCCGCGCTCCCACGTGCGACTGGCCGCCGGGCGCGAACTGATGAGCGACGAGACCCAGGCGCTGGCGTTCCTCGCTGGCGCCAACTCCATCTTCTACGGCGAGCGCCTGCTCACCGCGGACAACCCTCAGGCGAGCCATGACCAGCGGCTCTTCGATCGCCTGGGGCTGCATCCCGAGCGCCGCGAGGATGTCGACGACAGTGTCCACGAGGCCGCCCTGCGGGAGCGGGTGACCCGAGCCCGGCTCGACGCCATGGTCACCGACGCCACGGCCCAGGCATGAGCGAGGTCGTGGAGACAACGCGCGAAGCGCGGGACGATTCGCTGGATAGCGTGCTGACGGCGCGGCTGGCGCGCCAGCGGCAACACCAGCGTTATCGCCAGCGGGCGACGACGACCGGCATCGGGCCACGCTTTCGGCGCCAGGGGCGCGAGATGCTGGCCTTCTGCAGCAACGACTACCTCGGGCTGGCGGGGGATCCACGTCTGGCCGAGGCGCTGGCGGAAGGGGCCCGGCGCTTCGGCACCGGCGGCGGCGCGTCGCATCTGGTCTGCGGCCACGGCGAGGCCCACGAACGGCTGGAGCGGCGCCTGGCCCGGTTGACCGGTTATCCGCGGGCGCTGCTCTTCTCCAGCGGCTATCAGGCCAATCTTGGCGTCATCTCCACGCTGCTGGGACGCGGGGACGTGGCACTCCACGACCGCCTCAACCACGCCTCGCTGCTGGACGCGACACGGCTGGCCGGCGCCCGGCTGGAGCGCTTCGCCCACCGCAACGCCGACGATTGCGGCGAACGGCTGGCGTCGCTGGCCGGCCAGCGGCGCGCCCTGGTCGTCAGCGATGGCGTGTTCAGTATGGACGGTGACGTCGCCGACCTGGACCCACTGGCGGCGCAGTGCGAGCGCCAGCGGGCGTGGTTGATGATCGACGACGCCCACGGGCTGGGCGTGCTGGGCGAAGAGGGCGGCGGGACGCGCCAGGCGCAGGGGATCGCGCCGGAACGGATCGCGGCCACTGTCGGTACGCTGGGCAAGGCGCTCGGCACCCAGGGGGCGTTCGTCGCCGGCAGCGAGGCGCTGATCGAGGCGCTGATCCAGTTCTCCCGCCCCTACATCTACACCACCAGTCTCTCGCCCGCGCTGGCGTGGGCAACGCTGACCAGCCTGGATATCGTCGACGACGAGCCGGAACGCCGTGATCATCTCTCCTCTCTGGTCCGACGCTTCCGTCATGAAGTCTCCAGCCTGAGCGAATTCGATCTACACCTGATGCCGTCGGAGACGCCGATCCAGCCGCTGGTGGTCGGGCCGAGCTGGCGCCGGGCGGCGGGCGAGCGTGGTAGCAACGAAGCCGCGGCGCTGGCGCTGGCGGCGGCGCTGCAGGAGGCCGGGCTCTGGTGCAGCGCGATCCGTCCCCCCACGGTGCCGGAGGGTACCTCGCGGCTGCGCTTCACGCTCTCGGCGGCCCATACGCATGACGATCTCGACCGGCTGCTGAGCGGGCTGTTCGAGGCCGCTCGCCGGCTATCCCGCACAGGCCGGCCGGTATGAGCGCGCAGACCCTCTTGCTCCTGCCCGGCTGGGCGCTCGGTTCGGCACCGCTGGCGCCGTTGGCCGATGCCCTGCGTCGGCGGCTGCCCCCGAGCTATCGGGTCGAGTGCATCGAGTATCCCGGCTTGACCAGTCACCGGCCCGAGAGCTGGGTGGCGGCGCTCGACCATGCGCTGCCACAGGACGCCTGGCTGGCGGGCTGGTCCCTGGGCGGGATGCTGGCCACCGCGCTGGCACAGTGGCGCGGTCGTCGGGCGCGGGGTCTGATTGCGCTGGCCGCCAACGCCAGCTTCGTTACCCGATCAGGCTGGCCGCAGGCGATGACCGGGGAAGCGCTGGAAGATTTCCGACACGGCCTGCGGGAATCACCCACCCGGACCTTCAGGCGATTCGCCCGGTTGAGCGCTCAGGGCGGCCGGGACACTCGTCGGCTGGGGCGAGAGTTGCTGGCGGCGCTGGAGACGACGCCACTCGATCAGGCCATGGCCGGATTGGGGGTGTTGTCCTCCCTCGATCTGCGTGAGGTCCCGCCGACGCTGAAGATCCCGCAGCTACATCTGTTCGGGGAAGACGATGCCCTGGTGCCGGCGGCCGCGCGCCACGCCATTGCCGCGCGCCTGCCCCGGGGTGGACGCACGGCATCGATCGCGGATGCCGGCCACGCCTTTCCGCTGGAATACGCCGAGGAGACCGCGGAGCGGATGGCAACCTTCATCCTCGCCGCCGACGCCGACGAGGCCGGCCCATGACCGCGACGACGTCTTCACGCCGCCTGGCTGCCGCCGGGGAGAGCCGCCGGCAGCGGATCGCCGACGCCTTCTCCCGGGCCGCGCCCGGTTATGACGGCGCCGCCCAGTTGCAGCAGGCCGTCGCCGACGACCTGCTGGCGCGGCTGCCGCAACCGGACTCCTGCCGCGCGCTGGTCGATATCGGCTGCGGTACCGGCTATCTGGTGTCGCGCCTGGCCGAGCGCCAAGGTGGGCTTGCCATCGGGCTGGACATCGCCCCCGGCATGCTGGATCAGGCCCGTCGACGCCATGCCGGGCGTTCGATCCATTGGGTGACCGGCTGTGCGGAGTCGATGCCGCTGGCCGATGGCAGCGCCGATCTGATGGTGTCGAGCCTGGCGGTGCAGTGGTGCGATTCGCTCGAGGCGTTTCTGGGCGAGGCCGCTCGGGTGGTGGCGCCCGGTGGCTGGCTCGGCTTCACCACCTTGTGCGAGGGCACGCTGGAGGAGCTGCAATGGGCGTGGCAGCAGGTCGATGGCGAGACCCACGTCAACGAGTTCCTGGCGGAAGCCAGGCTGGTCGAAACGCTGCGGGCTCCCGGCTGGCAAGCGGCCGAAGTGACCATGACCACGCGCCGAACCCACCACGCCACGCCGGCGGAGACGATGCGTGCGCTGAAGCGGATCGGCGCCAACACGATGACGGCGTCGGCGGGGGCCAGTGGTGGCCTGTTCGGTCGTCGCCGCTTCGACCGGCTGGCCCAGGCGCTGGAGCGCTGGCGGGAGCCGGCCGGGATTCCCACCCGCTACCGCGTCGCCACCGTGCTGATGCAACGTCGTTAGCCGCCAGGATCGAGATATGCACGCCTACTTCGTCACCGGCACCGATACCGACGCCGGCAAGACCGTGATCACCACGGGATTGATGGCCGCCGCCAGGCGCCGGGGACTGACCGTCGCGGGCGGCAAGCCGGTCGCCTCCGGCTGCGAGCGCAACCCGCAAGGGTGGCGCAACGCCGATGCGCTGGCCATTCAGGCCCAGTGCCACCCGGCACTACCGTACGAGGCGATCAACCCCTTCGCCTTCGAGCCCGCCATCGCGCCTCATATCGCCGCCCACGAAGCCGGCGTCGCGCTCGACATCCCACGGCTGGCCGAGCCGATGCGAACGCTGCTGGAACGCGGCGCCGATCTCACCCTGATCGAAGGGGCGGGCGGCTGGCGCGTCCCGCTCAACGAGCGCGAGTCGATCCCGGAACTGGCGGTGGCGCTGCAAATCCCCGTGGTGCTGGTGGTGGGCGTGCGCCTGGGTGCGATCAACCATGCCCGCCTGACGCTGGAAGCGATCCAGCGCGACGGGGTGCGCATCGCCGGCTGGGTCGCCAACACGCTCGAACCCGATACCCCGCGCCTGGAGGAGAACCTCGAGGCGCTGACGCACTGGCTCGGCGGGCAGGGCGGCGTCCCCTGCCTGGGCGTGGTGCCGTGGCTCGCTTCCCCGGATGCCGAGACCACCGCCGACTTTCTCGACCTCGAGCCGCTGCTGAACGACCCTGCCTGAACGTCTTCGGCTGAGTGGCAACGGCGAACCCCGGCAAGACTTCACACCGCAAGAGACGACACATGAACCGCAATAGCGACTGGATGCAGCGGGACCTGGCCAGCCTCTGGCACCCCTGCACGCAGATGAAGGACCACGAGACGCTACCCGTCGTACCGATCCGGCGCGGCAAGGGTGTATGGCTGGAGGATTTCGAGGGCAAGCGCTATCTCGATATCGTCAGCTCCTGGTGGGTCAACGTGTTCGGACATGCCAACGACCGGATCAACGACCGGATCAAGCGGCAGCTCGACGAGCTCGAGCACGTAATCCTCTCCGGCTTCACCCATCAGCCGGTGATCGAACTCTCGGAAAGACTCGGCCGACTGGCACCCGCCGGACTCGGCCACTGCTTCTACGCCGACAACGGCTCTTCCGCCGTCGAGATCGCGCTCAAGATGAGCTACCACTACTGGCGCAATGTCGGGCGGCCGGAGAAGCGGCGTTTTCTGACCATCACCAACGGCTACCATGGCGAGACGCTGGGTGCGCTCTCGGTGGGAGACGTGGCGCTCTACACCGATACCTACCGCTCGCTGCTGCTGGACGTGATCAAGGTGCCGGCGCCGGATGGCTTCGGCCTGCCGCGAGACCAGTGGGTCGACCAGGCGCGGGACGCCTTCGCGCACATGGAAGCGGCACTGGCGCGCCACGCCCACGAGCTGGCGGCGGTCATCGTCGAACCGCTGATTCAGTGCGCCGGCGGCATGCGCATGTACCCGCCGGAGTATCTCAGCTGGCTGCGCGAAGCCTGCGACCGCCACGGCGTGCAGCTGATCTTCGACGAGATCGCCGTCGGCTTCGGCCGCACCGGGACACTGTTCGCCAGCGAGCAGGCCGGCGTTCGCCCCGACTTCCTGTGTCTCTCCAAGGCGCTCACCGGCGGCTACCTGCCGCTGTCGGTGGTGATGACCACCGATGAGGTCTACGCCGCCTTCTACGACGACTACTCGACGCTCAAGGCGTTCCTGCACTCCCACAGCTATACCGGCAACCCGCTGGCCTGCGCCGCCGCGCTGGCGACGCTGGATATCTTCGAGCAGGACGATGTGATCGCCACCAACCGGGGCAAGGCCGAGGCGATGGGGCGGCTGGCCGAACCGCTGCGTGACCATCCCCATGTCGGCGACGTTCGCCAGACCGGCATGGTGGTGGCGATCGAGATGGTCGCGGACAAGGCCAGCCTGACGCCTTACGACTTCCGCGAGCGTCGCGGCCTGCGCGTCTACGAGCACGCGCTCTCGCGCGGCGTGATGCTGCGACCGCTGGGCAACGTCATCTACTGGATGCCGCCCTACACGATCTCGCCGGAGGAACTGGCCCTGGTGGCGGAGGTCACCCACGAAGGGCTGGAACTGGCTACCGCGGATAAATAATTTGAAACCCGGCTAGCTACCTGTCGACGAAAGTCGCAGGTCCGTTGGCCGGCACCATGGCGTCCGGCAGCCACCCCGTGGCCGGGGCCACGGCGTCGCGGTGCCTCCAAGGTGATGAAACCGCAGAGGTTTTGGAAGCCGTTTGAAATCTGGCAGGAGGTCAGCGGTTTTCCGGCGAATGATTTCCCTGCGCTGGAGTGACTCGCATCATACGTCATACATGACTACAGGATTCATCCATAAGCGCCATTTTTGGTAGAAGCCTTACCCTGATGGCGGCTAAGTACGGATTGTTGGCATGGCATCGTTTCTCACATAGTGACTTCGCCGATGGGGCTTTTTCTTTCCAATGTCAGAATTAAAACGGCCGTTTTTGGTCGTTGAAAATGACAGGAGAAGAAACCGGCTCCAGGAGAGTATTCCCATTCCTGTGTGGAGAGTGTCATGTCCATCTATCAGAGCGATATCGATTCACTCGAGCGATTGCGTCTGGAACAGAACGGCCGCTGGAACAACATCGATCCCGAAAACGTGGCACGGATGCGGGCCCAGAACCGCTTCCGTACCGGTCTCGACATCGCCCGCTACACCGCCGCCGTGATGCGCCGCGACATGGCGGCCTACGACCGGGACCCTTCCCGCTATACCCAATCGCTGGGATGCTGGCACGGCTTCGTCGGTCAGCAGAAGATGATCGCCATCAAGAAACACCACGGTACGACTCAGGGCCGGTATCTCTACCTGTCCGGCTGGATGATCGCCGCCATGCGTTCGGAATTCGGCCCGCTTCCCGACCAGTCGATGCATGAGAAGACGGCTGTCCCGGCCCTGATCGAAGAGCTCTACACCTTTCTTCGCCAGGCGGACGCCAGGGAGCTGACGCTGCTTTTCCGGGAACTGGACAGCGCCAGGAAGCAGGGCAACGAGGTGATGGCGCGAGGCATCGTGGAGAAGATCGATAGCTTCGAGACCCATGTCGTCCCGATCATTGCCGACATCGATGCCGGCTTCGGCAACGAGGAGGCGACCTATCTGCTGGCGAAGAAGATGATCGAAGCCGGCGCCTGCTGCATCCAGCTCGAAAACCAGGTGTCGGATGCCAAGCAGTGCGGCCACCAGGATGGCAAGGTCACCGTCCCCCACGAGGACTTCGTCGCCAAGATCAACGCGGTTCGCCATGCATTCCTGGAACTCGGGGTGGAGGAGGGCGTGATCGTCGCCCGGACCGACTCGCTGGGCGCCGGCCTGACCCAGAAGCTGCCGGTCAGCAAGGAGCCGGGGGATCTCGCCCACCAGTACAACAGCTTCCTCTGCACCGTGCCGATCTGCTCGGCGGACGATGTCAACGAGGGCGATACGGTGATCAAGCTCGACGGCGACCTGCGCAAGCCACTGCGTCTCGCCAACGGACTCTACCGTTTCCGTTCCGATACCGGCGAGGATCGCGTCGTGCTGGACTGCATCAACGCCCTGCAGAACGGCGCCGACCTGCTGTGGATCGAGACCGAAAAGCCCCATGTCGGCCAGATCGCCGGCATGGTCGACCGCATCCGCCAGGTCGTGCCGAATGCCAAGCTGGTTTACAACAATTCGCCGTCGTTCAACTGGACGCTCAACTTCCGTCAGCAAGTCTTCGACGACTGGGAACGGGAAGGGCGGTCGCTCGCAGGCATCGAACGCGGCCAACTGATGAGCGCGGCCTACGACGACTCCGAGCTGGCGCAGGAGGCGGATCGTCGGATCCAGGCGTTCCAGCGCGATGCGGCCCGTGAAGCCGGCGTCTTCCACCACCTGATCACCTTGCCGACCTACCACACGGCGGCGCTCTCCACCGACGAGCTGGCCGAGGGTTACTTCGGCGAGGCCGGGATGCTGGCCTACGTCGCTGGCGTCCAGCGCCGGGAGATCCGTCGAGGCCTGGCCTCGGTCAAGCATCAGGACATGGCCGGTTCCAACCTCGGCGACGACCACAAGGAGTACTTTTCCGGTGCCGCAGCGCTCAAGGCCGGTGGCGGGCTCAACACCATGAACCAGTTCGGCTGAGCCTCGTCTTTCCATCCAGCCTGCAACGACGGCGGGCCATGTCTC
>NZ_PZJL01000014.1:0-9498 GCF_003206585.1 Salinicola sp. CR57 | reverse complement strand
GAGACATGGCCCGCCTTTATATCGCCCGCAGCCCGCAGCTCGCAGCTCGCAGCTCGCAGCCTACAGCTTATACGACGCCGGGTTGTCCCAGATGCTGTCCTCCTCGGCGAAGGCCGGGTTGTCGTCGGTGATCGCGCGTTCGCCGATCAACTGCATCCAGGAGTCGATGTCGGCGCTGCTGATCTTGTCGTCCGAGCCATCCTGCTTGTGCAGCGTATCCAGCAGGGCAAAGAAGTCGTCGTTGTCGAGCAGGAACTGTGCGGCGTCCTGCTCCTTCTTGGAGTGGCCGTTTTCCGGATCGGCGATCTTCTCGAGATCCGACCTGCTGACGATATCGTCGCCGCCGGTCCAGTCGTTGCCGCCATCGCCTTCGTCCCAGTTGAAGAGAATGGTGTCGATGGCCTCCTTGTTCTCCTGGTAGAACGCCTGGCCGTGGATATTGAGCTGCATCTGGTCCTGGTCGAAGTCGAAGAAGAAGTCATCGACATTGCCGTTCTCCCGGATCTCCTGGGTGAACTTCTCGTACTGCTCCGGCTGCGCCTCCCACGCCGCCATGTCCTCGGGGAACCACTCCTTGAACAGCGGGTCGGGCTCCTTGTCGTCGTCACCGGCGTGCATCATCTCTTTGAAGCCGTAGCTGGAGTTGATCAGGTAGTTGAACTTCTCGCCCCAGTCATCCTCCGTCACGCCATCTTCGGCGAACTGCTCGAACTGTTCGCGGATCTTGCCCTCGGTCTCGGCGCCTTTCTTCTGGGCCATCACGGCATTGAGGATCAGGCTGGCGAAGCCGACGCCCAGGCCGATCAGGTTGCCGATGGGGCCGGCTGCGCGCAGGCCCGCGCCCAGCCCGGAGAGCACCCGGGACGCGGTCTGCAGCGACGCCCCGATTTCGGCGGCGCCGCCGATGGTGAAGAACGAGCCAGAGACGACGCCGGTGGAGCTGGCGGCGAACTCCATCGGGGTGCCACCGTTCTTGATCAACTGGTTCAGCCCGACGCCCGCGACGACGGTGTCGAGAATACCGCCGGCGAAGTCGGTCATGTAGGCCAGGCCCTTGAGCGCCGGGCCGATGAGCGCCTTCTTCTTGCTCCCGACATCGCCATTGCCACTGGTGCCACCGCTGCCTCCAGGGCTGTCGGGCGATGTACCACCGGTGGCGCGATCACCGTTGGTGACCACCTCGGCTTCGCTATCCAGCGCCTGGTTGAAGGGCTGCATGGCGGATTTCGACGATTCGCCGTTGGCGGGATCGAAACGCTGGTGCAGGTCGTCGCTGAGGTTGTCGAGGTCGTCCAGCGCGTCGCCGGCGCCGCTGGGCAGGGTGCCGCCATCCGTCGGGCGGACATCGTCCAGACGGCTGGCGATATCGTCCAGCCGCTCGAGCTGCTGAGCGCGATCGGCATCGGAGAGCGTCGGGTCGGACTCGATCGACGAGCGAATCGCTCGGTGCTTCTCCATGATCTCGTCGAACAGTGCCGGCGCCTGTTCCGGCATCTTGCCCTTGCCCTTGCCGTCGGCATCCAGCAGCTCGCGGTACTCCGCCACCGCCCGGTCGAAGTCATCGATCTGGGCGAAGCGCTGCTCCGACGGCGTCGCCGAAGAAGCGAAAGGCTGGATCTCCTCGAACAGCTCGTCGACCAGGCCCCTGAGCTCCTCCGCATTCTGGGGCGCCAGACCCTCCTTCTTCATCTCGACCTTGTCGAGCCGGTCTTCGATCGTGTCCAGGCGCTGCTGGATCTCATTCTTCTCGTCGTCGCTGAGCGAGTCGGACGCCTTGACGAGGCGGTCGACCTCGTCGAGTTGGCCCTGAATATCGTCGACCAGGCCCTGGGCCTTCTGTTCGAAGTCGGGGGCATCCTTCTGATCGAGAAGGGTATCGAAGGATTCGAGCTTGCCGCGGATGTCATCCAGCTTGCCCCGCGCCTGCTCGCCCGGGTTGAGGGAGGGCGCCTTGTCGCCATTGAAGGTGTCGGGGAAGCGCTCGCGCAGAACATCGCCCATCTCCTTGTCGAGACCGAGCGCCTGGGTGATATCGGTGGTGCCGAACAGCTTGGTCAGCCGGCTGCCTTCGTCGAGTTTCGGGCCCACCGCATCGGTGATGCCCTTGAGCGCGAAGGGCGTGGTGCCGATGAATACCAGCATGCCGCGGGCGACGGTCATCCGCTCCTGCCAGGTGTCGCCGAAGTCGTCGCCCGAGCGGCGGTAGATGGCGTTGGCCAGCGCCGCGGTGCCGCCGATCGCGAACATCGTGTTCGAATTCATCAGACTGCGGAACTGGGATTTCAGCGAGCCCTGCACGTTGGCGCGCTGGCTGTCGCTGAGTTCGACGATGGGTGGCTGACCGTCACGGCTGGTGGTCATGTTGCGGAACTGCTCGTTCACCTTCTGCATGACGTCGCGCATGAGAGACGAATCCTTCAGCGCCGTCTCGACGTTGCTCCCGCTCAATGCCGCCGTCTTGATCACCTCCTTGAGGCCGGCGGCGATCGCCATGATCTTGGTGAACTGCAGCTTCTCGTCCGCCGACAGGTTTGGCGGTACCGAGCCCTTGGGATCGGTCTTGTCGGCGGAGAGCGCGTCCTTGACCGCGTTCCAGACGCCATCGGTGGTCTGGATGCCGAAGGTGCTGTAGGTAATGCCGGTAAGGACGGTCGGCACCATGTCGGCGGCGACCTGCTCCGCGGCCTCTTCACTCTCCGGCGATACCTCTCCGCCGTCCTGGGAAGCATCGTATTCGGCGTCGATGTCGGCGAGTTCCTCCTCGAGACCTCTGGCGGTGCTGGCCGCCGTGATGCTGCCTCTCGCCTCGGCCGCGCGCTCGGGGTCGAGCGCCTGCAGCGTGTTCAGGTCATTGTTCAGGCGGGTGGCGGCCTCGTCGCCGAAGCCCTTGTCGCGCAGGTCCTCGATGGCATCGAGATACTCCGCGCCCTTGTCGCCGGTCAACGAGTCGTAGATCTTGTCGGCGAGCCCTTCGCGATCCTTGATCTTGCTCTGGGCCTCCGCCATCGCTTCGTCGGTGAACTTGGCGATCTCCTCGTCCCCGAGCAGCTTGGCGAGTTCCTCGCCGAGCTTCTCCTCATGGATCAGGCCACGCAGGTCGGCCGGGTCCATGCCCTGGGTATCGCTGGCGTAGTAGGTCCAGTCGCCGCCGTGATTGACCGTCATGTAGGGCAGGTACTGGAAGCTGCCATCGTCCAGTTGAGACTTGAGCTCGAGCAGCCGGGCATATTTCTTGAAGTTCTCGTTGTCCGAGTTTTCCGCTTTCTCCTCCAGCTTCTCCATGTAGAGTTCGGTGACCGTCTTCGCCTCGCCATCGTCGTTCTCGACGGTGGTCTCCTGACCCATGAGGTTGGTCTCTTCCGAGCCGGGCAGGTCGTGATCGGCGAATACATCGTCGATGACATCCTCGCTGGAGGTCTGCTGGAAGCTGGAGGCGGCCTCGAAATGCTCCGGCGTCACCCCCTTGGAAACGACGAACTTCTCACCGTCGACCTCGACCAGCTTGAGCCCTTCGATGACGTCGCCGTGCTCGTCGGTGGCGCTCTTGACGCTGTCGCCCTTGCCCAGCACCGGGATATCCTCGTCGGCGGAGCGCAGTTGGTAGCCGTCGTCCTCGAGTTCATGGATCCGGTCCCAGGTCTTCTGGGCCTCGGAGACCGTCTCGAACAGGGCTGGCGTCAAGGCCTTGGAGACCACCACGTCGCGGCCGTCGTGGGTGGTGAAGCGAATGACGTCGTCTCGGGCATCGGTCTGCCAATGGAAGCGCTTGAAGTCGTTGAAGTCGGGCGCCTCGGTATCGGCGCCGGCGACGATGGCACCGTCCTCGACCGCACCCTCGATGGCATCCTGATGCTCGGCATTCCCGCCCAGGGTCGCGTACTGCTCGCTCAGGTAGTCGTAGAGCGCCGGATTGTCGCTGCGGGCGACGACGAACTTCTCGCCGTCGTGTTCGTAGCGAATCACCTCCGGCCCCACTTCGCCGGGCGCGCCGACTTCGGTGTTGTAGTAGGGCGGTGGGGTGGCGTCGCCGCGGAGACGCTCGTAGCCATCCGCCTCGCTCTTGTTGATGCCGATCAGGCTCTCGTAATCCTTCTTGATCGCAGCGAAGAGCTCTGGGTTGGCGCGCTCGGCGACCACGACCCGGGCACCGTTCTGCATCTCGTAGCGGATGATGCCGTTGGCAACTTCGTCGGGCGGGCCGATGAAGCGGTAGTCGCTCAGCTTGCCGGGAGGCTCGGCATCCAGCGGCAACACGCCGTAGCCATCCTCTCCGCTCTCGTTGAGACCATTGATCTGGTCGAAATCCTGCCTGATCGTCTCGAACAGCGCCGGCGTGGCGTGGCGGTCGACCTCGACGCTCTTGCCGCCCTTGGTCTCGTAGCGGATGAGGTCATCGCCGATGGTCACGATCTGGTTGTAGTCGTTCAGATTCCTGGGCGCCTGGGTGTCGCCGTCGGCGCGCTTCGCCGATTGGGTGTCGTCTTCACGGGTAGATGTGGATTTTCGGCTCAGGTTCAGGCTCTTCGACAGCGTCGACTGCCACTGCCCGGTCGAGTGTCTGTCGACACTGGCATCGCCGGTATCCGGTATCTGATGCGAAGCACTGTCTTGGGTGATTTCCTGAGCCATGAAGAGTTCTCCCGTTGTTTTATTGAGTGCTATCTGAAAAATCGACGAGCGCTAGCCAGACAGGGCGAAAACCGACGACAAATCGTCAGGACTGGCGATCTGAACAGCGCCGCCTTACGACATGCGAGCGTCAAGGATGTCCCGAGCCAAAAATGGACCGGGCACGCCATCACTTGTCAGCGCCATATGAATGCGCGCAGGCATTTTTCAGTCAGTGTTTGAATACTCGTTCAATATCCACTCGGTATCAGCGTCGATTCGATAAAAGACGTGTCACCCTGTCGTAGAGTCGTCAGTCGTTGTCACGACCACGTAACACGAGTGATCGGCAAAGTGGCGTTGGCGTCGACAACACTCCAGGAAACGAGAGTGTCGAAGTCACCTATGCCGACTGGTTCGACTCACTCCTCTCTCCATGCTCCATGGCCGAGCAGCGCCTGTAAGATGGCTAACGCAAAAAAATGTTGGCTTGTGTTATGGGAACGTTCCAAGCCGGTTGTAAGACGTTACGCAACCCGATCCCGGACATTGGTATAACAGCGGGGAGCAATAACAACGGGGCGGGGCGCGTCATGCCGGGGTTCGTGGATGAGGTGAGTCAGCAGGTGGTCCGGGGCTGGCATGTCGATGATGACTGCCGGGGCGGGCCCCGCGCGGTACTGGTCTCGATCAACGGCGAGGCCCGCTATTGCGCGCTGTGTCAGGAGCCGAGACCCGATGTGGTCGAGGCGGGCGTCACGACCCGGCCCGACGTCGGTTTTCTTGCGCCGATACCGCTGCAGCCTGGGGATCTGGTTCGGGTCAGCGCGCTCGACAGCGGGCGACTGCTCAACGATGGCCTGGCGGTGGTGATGGCGGATGACGCCGCCGATGGATTCATCGACGTCGAAAGCGGTATGAGCCACCCCGTCCTGGGGCCATGGCTCGCGCCCCTGCGGCCCCATCTCGACGTTCGGGCGTTCCGCCCGCTGCCGGGCCAGACCGGGCAGTTCTCCGCGCTGGAGGTGCGAACGGCGGATGCCCGCTATATCGTCCACTGCCAGCTACCGCGCGCCTACGCTCTCGGGCTGGAGCGGCTCTACCGCCAGGTGCTAGCGCCCGGCGGTATCGCGGCGCCGTCGCTGAAGGCGGTCATCGATCATGGGGAAACCGCCAGCCTGGTGGTGGAGCGCATCGAAGGGCAGCCGCTGGTCGCCTACCGCGAGGGCAGGGAGACCGTCTTCCGCGACACGATGGATTCGCTCGAGTGGCTCGCGCAGATCGGCCGTCCCGATGGCTGGTCCGACCGTGATCTCGGCCGGCGGGGGCGTCGTGCGCTGAACAGGATGATCACGGACGTCTGTCTCGCCGCACTGAAACGACGCCAGTGGCAGGAGCTCGAGCGGCTGCTGAAGATGGCGCTGGTCGTCTATCGACTGCCGCGGGTCTTCTCCCACGGTGACCTTCACCCCCAGAACGTGCTGATTCAGGAGTCCACCGGAGCCCCGATCTTCATCGACTGGGATCACGCCGGGATGCTGCCGGTGGGCTGCGATCTCGCCCGCCTGCTGCTGAGCGTGCCGCCCAGGCTCGCCGAAGCGTGGATCGAGGAGGCGCAGGGTCGCGAAGGGGCTCCCAGGCGGGACTCGATGCGTCTGGGATGGTTGGTCATGACCTATTTCGCGCTGTCGCGGCGCCACCCCGATTTCCACGCCACGGAAGAGAGCAGGTATCTGCACCGGCGGTACGCCGAGTCTCGGTGCCGAAAACGCCCGGGATTCGGAGCCATTTCCCAGGGGCAGTGAGCCGATCTTGGCGCTTCGCTGATCCTCGATTCGCGGTTTCTCATGCCGCCCATTCGTTAACCGTGTCATTACCTTTCCTGAGAAGGCCGGGCTGGTGCCCGCCTTGGTGAGTGGCATAGAATGCGTCGGCTACGGAATTTGCGGTGCAGGGACTAATCGTATTCCGTTAACTTGCTAATTTTTAAATTTTAAATCAGTGCCGGCCGGGCGTTTGGCAGGGGAAGATATGGGTATCGATGCCTGGTTGAGCATTGCGACAGTGTTGGCGGTTCTGGCCACGCTCGTTTTTACGCGGATTGCGCCGGACGCCATTCTGGTCGGGGCGATGGCGTTTCTGATTTTTACCAAGGTGCTCACCCCTCAGGATGCGCTGGCTGGCTTCGCCAATACCGGGGTGATGACCATCGCAGCGTTATATGTGGTGGCGGCGGCGCTGAAGGAGACCGGCGCGATCAAGTGGATCGCCGCGCAACTGCTGGGACAGCCGACCACGCTGCGTCGGGCACAGTGGCGGGTGATGCTGCCGGCCTCGGTCCTGAGCGCCTTCATGAACAACACCACGGTGGTGGCGATGTTCATACCCGCCATTCAGGATTGGTCCAATCGCTTACGACTGCCGCCTTCCAAGCTGCTGCTGCCGCTCAGCTACATCTCCATCCTCGGCGGTACCTGTACCTTGATCGGCACCAGTACCAACCTGGTGGTCGATGGCCTGCTACAGAGCCAACTGGGCGTCTCCCTCGGCATGTTCGAACTGACCTGGATCGGGTTGCCGATCCTGCTCGTCGGCGGTGGCTTCATCCTGATCTTCGCGACCTGGCTGCTGCCGCAGCGGGATGGCACCAATGCCCAACTGGACCAGATCCGGGAGTACAGCGTAGAGGTCACCGTCGAACCCGGCGGCCCGCTGGTGGGCAAGTCGATCGCCGATGCCGGGCTGCGCAACCTCCAGTTCGGCTATCTGGCGGATATCGAGCGCGACGACCACCTGATGACGGCAGTTCCGCCTGAGACCAAGCTGCTGGGCGGCGACACGCTGGTCTTCATCGGCGCGCCGGAGTGCGCCAGGGAGCTTCGCGAGATTCGAGGGCTGAGCCCCGCCAACGGTAACGTCCAGAAGCTCGATGTCGCCCACCACAGGCGCTGCCTGGTCGAGGCGGTGGTGAGCCCGGACTTTACCGGCATCGGGCAGACGGTCCGGGAGTCCCGGTTTCGCTCGCGGTTCCAGGCCGTGATCCTGTCGATCTCCCGCCATGGTCGACGCCTGAACGGCAAGGTCGGCGACATCGAGCTCCAGGTCGGCGACACCCTGCTGCTGGAGACCGGGCAGGAGTTCGTCGAGCAGTATCGTTACCGCAAGGATTTCCTGCTGGTCAGCCAGCTCAACGACTCCACGCCGCCCAATTTCCAGAAAGCGCCGCTCTCGCTGGGCATCCTGGGGGTGATGGTCGTGCTCAGCGCGACCAACCTGATCTCGATCCTGGAAGCCGCCTTCCTCGCTGCCGGGGCATTGCTGATGACCGGCTGCCTCACCATGGGCAAGGCACGGCGCTATATCGATCTTTCCGTTCTGATCGTGATCGCGGCCTCGTTCTCCCTTGGCGCGGCGATGACCCAATCCGGCGCGGCGCGGACCATCGCCGAGCTGGTCGTCGGGCATATCGACTCACCCTGGCTGGCGCTGGCGTTCATCTACCTGATGACGGTGCTGTTCACCGAGATGATCACCAACAACGCCGCCGCGGTGCTGATGTTTCCCATCGCGCTGGCGGTCTCTCAGCAGTTGGGGGTGGATTTCATGCCGTTCGTGATTGCCATCACCGTCGCTGCCTCGGCCAGCTTCATGACCGCCCTGGGCTACCAGACCAACCTGATGGTGATGGGACCGGGGGGATACCGGATGCACGACTATCTCAAACTGGGGGTGCCATTGAGCTTGATCGTTGGCGCTGTCACTATTCTGCTCATACCGATGATTTGGCCTTTCTAGAGCTATCGATCACGGATCATGTTGGAAGATGCTCCGATGGCAGGTAGCGTCCGATCCAGACCCGGACCGGAAGTCCGCAACGACAGACAAAGGAATGGAATGAAAATCGATGAAGTCATCAGGCGTGAACTGCTCTCCGGTGTCGCCGCCGCCGGTGAACGGGTGCTGGAGATCTACGCCCAGGATTTCAGCGTCGAAACCAAGGCCGACGACAGCCCGCTGACCCAGGCGGACATGGCCGCCCACCGGGCGCTGACCGCGCTGCTGCAGCGCTTGACCCCGGAGATACCGCTGCTTTCCGAGGAGAGCGATGCGATCCCGTTCGAAACCCGCCGGCAATGGTCGAGCTACTGGCTCATCGACCCGCTGGACGGCACCAAGGAGTTCATCAAGAAAAACGGCGAGTTCACGCTCAACGTGGCGCTGGTCGAGAATGGCGTGCCGCGCTTCGGCATCGTCCATGCGCCGGTGCTCGGCATGACCTGGTGGGGAGACGCCGATAGCGGCGCGTTCAAGATCACCCCTGACGGCGAACGGCCGATTCGCGTGCGTGACCTGCCGGCGGCGGACGACCAGCCCTGGCTGATCGTTGGCAGCCGTTCCCACGGCACCGAATCGTTCGAAGCCTTCTGCGCCCGGCTGCCGGCCCACGAACGGGTCTCCATGGGCAGCTCGCTCAAGCTCTGCCTGGTTGCCGAAGGCGCCGCCGATCTCTATCCGCGTCTGGCGCCGACCTGCGAATGGGACACCGCTGCCGCCCAGGCCGTCGTCACCGCCGCCGGCGGCCAGGTGCTCGACGCCGAAACCCTCGAACCCCTGCGCTGCAACCAGCAGGAAAGCACGCTCAACCCCTTCTTCATCGTCTGTGGGCAGAGCGACTCCCGTTGGCGCGATGCGCTGAGTTCGGCGCTTAGTGCCGGAAGCTAGAAGTTGGAGGTTGGAAGAAGTCTCCAGTGCCCGTTTTTGACCGGGCTTTTCTTCCAGCTTCCAGCCGCGAAGCGGCGCTCTTCGGGCTTTCAGCTTCCCGTTGCGTAACTAACCCCCGATTCAATGGACCACTCGATATGGAAATGACCCCCGAACGCCAGACCCATC
>NZ_PZJL01000013.1:0-74364 GCF_003206585.1 Salinicola sp. CR57 | reverse complement strand
GCTGGATATCTCCCAGGCCGGTCGCTACGCCCTCAAGCTGCATTTCGACGATGGCCACGATACCGGGCTCTACACCTGGGAGTATCTCCACGAGATGGCGACCCACCAGCAGGCGTGGTGGCAGAACTACCTGAGCCGGCTCGAGCGTGCCGGTGCCTCCCGGGACCCCGGTGTGATCCAGATTCATCAGGTCTGAACCCGGCCGGATACCGGACGAGGGCCGTCGGCACGCCCGCTCCCAACACCTGCCAGCCGCGATGCGCGCAGACAAGTTTACGACCAGACGCTACAATGCGGACTCGGTCGATTCACATCGATTGGTCTCGGCTCGAGCGCGTCGGTCACACGGCTCGGGCCGCTCGGCAGCCCATCGCCCGGACAGCGATGCCGCCGCCCCAACGGCGTCACGTTCGCCGCCCGCGTCATCTCGGAGAAAAGCACATGGACAAGCGCACGACCGACTTCGGCTATGAAAAAGTAGCGGTCGACGAGAAGGCCGCCCGCGTGGCCGACGTCTTTCACTCGGTGGCCGCGCGCTACGATGTCATGAACGACCTGATGTCATTCGGCATTCATCGCCTCTGGAAACAGCTGACACTCGAGCGCAGCGGCGTTCGCCAGGGCCACAGCGTGCTCGACATCGCCGGTGGCACAGGTGACCTGACCCGCCAGTTCGCGAAACGCGTCGGCCCAGGCGGTCGCGTCATCCTGGCCGATATCAACGAATCCATGCTGCGCGTCGGGCGCGACAAGCTGATCGACCACGGCATTGGCGACAACGTCAAATACGTTCAGGCCAATGCCGAGAGCCTGCCGTTTCCGGACAACAGCTTTCACTGCATCACCATCGCCTTCGGCCTGCGCAACGTCACCGACAAGGACGCGGCGCTGCGCTCGATGACCCGCGTGCTCAAGCCCGGCGGACGCCTGCTGGTGCTGGAGTTCTCCAAACCCGTCAACGGCCTGCTGTCGAAAGCCTACGACCAGTACTCTTTCCGTCTGCTCCCGCAGATGGGGCGGCTGGTCGCGAATGACGCCGACAGCTACCGCTATCTGGCGGAGTCGATCCGCATGCATCCGGACCAGGAGACGCTCAAGGGCATGATGCAGTCCGCCGGGCTCGAACGGGTCGAGTACACCAACATGACCGGCGGAATCGTCGCGCTGCACCGCGGCATCAAGCTCTGAGGGCCGGCGAGATGGTGGAGACTTTCGCCCTGGTCGCCCTGGAGCGCTCGTTGAACATGCTGTTGCGGCGCGACCCGGCGTCCCCCGCCAGGCTGGCCGATCTGGCCGGACACACCCTGCGGTTGACGTTCGCCGAGGCTCAGCTGGGACTGCGCGTGGGCTTCCATGTCGATGGCATCACGCTAGGGCGTGTGCACGACTGGCATGACGAGGACGACCTGGAAATCACCGTGGACCGGCAAGTGGTGACCCGGTTGATGGCGGGCGACTCGCCGGAGCGCCTGCTGTTCAGCGGCCAACTCCCGGCGATCGGCCAGACCGGGTTGCTGTCACCGATGCAGACCCTGTTCATCGACCTCGATATCGACTGGGAAGACGCCCTGTCAGGGCTCATGGGCAACGGTACCGCCCATGGCGTCGCCAATGGCATCCGCCACCTCGATCGCCAGGCGCGCTTCCTGGTCACCGAGTGGCGACAGGATCTCCGTGACTATCTTTTCGAGGAACGACGCTGGCTGGCAGGTCGCGACCAGCTCGCCGTCGCGCGCGATCACCTCACCGAACTCCAGCAAGCCGTCGACCGTGTCGGGGCCAGAGTGGCCAGGTTGCAACGCCGTCGGGAGTCGCATTCATGAGTCTGCGGTTATTTCGTATCGCCTGGACCGTCTCCCGTTATCGCCTCGACAGCCTGGTTCCCCAAGACAGACTACCGCCGGTTCTTCGCTGGCTGTGGCGGTTTGCTCCGGTCCGGCTGATTCCGATCGGCGATCACTCGCGCGGCAAGCGGTTGCGGCTGGCGCTGGAGTCGCTGGGCCCGATATTCGTCAAGTTCGGCCAGATGCTGTCGACCCGCCGCGATCTGCTGCCACCGGATATCGCCGACGAGTTGAAACGTCTGCAGGACCAGGTTCCGCCCTTCCCTGGAGAGACCGCCCGCGCCATGGTCGAGGTCGAGCTCGGCAAGACCGTCGAGGAGGCTTTCGCCGCGTTCGAGACCGAACCGATGGCCTCGGCCTCCATCGCCCAGGTCCATGCGGCCGAACTGCATAGCGGCGAGCAGGTCGTGGTCAAGATCATCCGCCCCGGCATCGATCGCATCATGCGCGAGGATATCGGGCTGCTCTACACCTTCGCGCGCCTGATGCGGCGGATTCCCGAGGCGCGCCGGCTGAGGCCGGTGGAAGTGGTTCAGGATTACGAAGCGACCCTGTTCGACGAGCTCGACCTCAACAAGGAGGCCGCCAACACCTCCCAGCTCAAGCGCAACTTCCAGGGGTCGCCGCTGCTCTACGTCCCGGCCATCCACTGGTCGCTGACTCACCGCCAGGTCATGGTCCAGGAGCGCATCACCGGCATCCCGGTCGCGGATATCGAGGCCCTGCGCGCGCAGGGCACCGACCTCAAGAAACTGGCCGAGCGCGGCGTGGAGATCTTCTTCACCCAGGTGTTCCGCGACAACTTCTTCCACGCCGACATGCACCCCGGCAACATCTTCGTGTCGCGGGAAAACCCCACCGAACCGCGCTACATCGCCATCGACTGCGGCATCGTCGGCAGCCTGACCCGCGAGGATCAGGACTATCTGGCACGCAATCTGCTCGCCTTCTTCCGTCAGGACTATTATGAGGTCGCGGTCCTGCACATCGAATCCGGCTGGGTCGGAGAAGGCACCCGGGCCAACGAATTCGCGTCGGCGATCCGCGCGGTGTGCGAGCCGATCCTGGAGAAGCCGCTCAAGGACATCTCCTTCGGCCAGGTGCTGCTGGGCCTGTTCCAGACCGCGCGGCGATTCAACATGGAGGTCCAGCCACAGTTGGTGCTGCTGCAGAAGACCCTGCTCAACATCGAGGGCCTGGGCCGCCAGCTCTACCCCGATCTGGACCTGTGGAGCACCGCCAAACCCTATCTCGAGCGCTGGATGCGCGAGCGCGCCGGCCCCAAGGGGTTCTGGAAGACGCTTCAGAAGCACGCGCCGGAACTGGCACACCAGATTCCCGAGCTGCCGGTGCTCGCCCACCAGGCGCTCTCCGATCGCGAGCAGCAGCGCCGGCTATATCGCCAGCAAACGCAGGCGCTGTCGGGGCTGGAAGCGCGTTTCCAGCGGGCGGCGCCGCGTGCCAGGCGTCTCCGCCTGGGGGCCATCCTGCTGGCGGTGGCCCTGGCCTGGCAGCCGATGCTGGGCTGGGCGGAACAGCAACCCTGGCCGGTCCTGGTGGCGGCCGGGCTGGGGGTGTTGCTGCTGATCTGGCGCTGAGTACGGGCCGCCTGCGGCGGCCCGGCTCTCGAATCGTTCATTTCGACTCAGGATTGTCATCTCATGAGTGATACTCTCGAACGCTTGGCCGCCGTGCTCGCCGAGCGCCGCGACGCCGACCCGCAAAGCTCCTACGTCGCGCAGCTGCATCACCGGGGTCTCAACAAGATTCTGGAGAAGGTGGGCGAAGAGGCCACCGAGACGCTGCTTGCCGCCAAGGACGTCAAGGCCGATGATGAGCAGAGTCGGCAGGCACTCGTCGGCGAAGTCGCCGATCTGTGGTTCCATAGTCTGGTCATGCTGTCGCATTTGGAGGTCGATCATCGTGCCGTGCTCGAAGAGCTGGCCCGAAGGTTCGGCGTCTCCGGCCTGGACGAGAAGGCAGCGCGGCAGCCAAGCCAGTAAGCTATCTCAAGTGTCAATCGTGTCAGCGCCTCGGCGCATGCCTCAAGGAGTAAGGTTATGTTGGGTGGTATCAGTATCTGGCAGTTGCTGATCGTCCTCGGGATCATCATCCTGATCTTCGGCACCAAGAAGTTGCGCAATGTCGGTAGCGATCTCGGCGGTGCCGTCAAGGGCTTCAAGAAAGCCGTCGGTGAAGACGAGGAGGAGAAGAAAGGGAGCAATACGCAGCACAGCATCGATCACTCCCAGGATTCGACTCATACGCCCCAGGACAGCACATTCGACAGTCGCACGGACGAGACCCACAAGACGTCCGACGACAAGGTCGAGCGCAAGTAACCGGCATGTTCGATATCGGTTTCTTCGAGCTGCTGCTGATCGGCATCGTCGGGCTGCTGGTGCTGGGGCCCGAGCGGCTGCCCAAGGCTGCCCGCACGGCAGGGCTCTGGGTCGGCCGGATTAAGCGCAGTGTCTCGACCATGCAGCGGGAAATCACCTCGCAGCTCGAGGCCGAGGAACTGCGCCAGAAACTGGCCGAGCAGCAGAAAAAACTGGACGAGAACGTCAATCAGGCGCGCCGGAGTGTCGAGAAGCATTTCGAAAGCGGCGAGAAGGGGGATACCCAGGCCCCATCGTCTTCGTCCGCCGTCGAGTCACATCGCGTCGAAGGGCCAGCATCTGCCGCATCGGATGATGCCTCGTCCGCCCCTCACGACGCCTCACCCGCGGACAAGGATTCGGCTTCCCGATGAGCGATGCCTCTTCTCCACCGCCAGACGAAAAGCAGTCACAAGCCCCGCTGATCGAGCATCTGATAGAGCTGCGCTCACGCTTACTGAAGGCCGTGATCGTCGTTGTACTGGTATTCGCCGGCCTTTACGCTTTTTCCAATGACATCTACCGCTTCGTGGCCGATCCGCTGGTGGCGCTTCTGCCTGCCGGCTCGAGGATGATCGCGACGGAGGTCACGTCACCGTTTCTGGCCCCGTTCAAGCTGACCATGGTGGTCGCCATCTTCGCGGCTATCCCGTTCATCCTCTATCAGGCCTGGGCATTCATCGCGCCCGGGCTCTACAAGCACGAGAAGGCGCTGGCATTTCCGCTGCTCGCCTCCAGTATCCTGCTGTTCTACTGTGGTGCCGCCTTCGCCTATTACGTGGTGTTCCCGCTGTTGTTCAGCTTCTTCGTCCATACCGGACCACAGGACGTCACGGTGATGACGGACATCAACGCTTACCTCAATTTCGTGTTGAAGATGTTCTTCGCCTTCGGCGTGGCCTTCGAGATCCCCATCGCCACGTTCCTGGTCATCTGGACCGGGATCGCCGACGTGAGGAGCTTGAGCAAGAAACGTCCCTACGTGATCCTGATCTGCTTCATCATCGGCATGTTGTTGACGCCGCCGGACATCATTTCGCAGAGCCTGCTGGCCATTCCCATGTGGCTACTGTTCGAGGTCGGAATCCTCTTCGGCCGCCTCGTCCAGCGTCGGCGCGCGGAAGAGCCCACGGATTGATTCGTCCGGTTGTGACCATTGCGACAACACCCCCATCCCGGCCGTCGACTCGGTTGTTATACTGAGGGCGCCAAGTCCCGATGTCATCGTTTTGTCATTCGTCACTGATAGCTTGATCGTCGGTGACGCGAAGGGGCCGTGAGGCCCCTTCGCCGCCTATCGTGGAGAGATTCATGCGTTATTCCCTGTCGCGTCAGTACCCGGCCACCCGCCTGCGTCGTCTGCGCAAGAGCGACTTTTCCCGCCGCCTGGCCAGAGAATCGACATTGACCACCGACGACCTGATTCTCCCGGTCTTCGTGCTCGATGGCGAAAATCGCCGCGAGCCGGTGTCGTCCATGCCGGGCGTCGAGCGCCTGTCCATCGACGAGTTGCTGCGCGAGACCGAGGAACTGGTCGAGCTCGGCATCCCCGCGATCGATCTGTTCCCCTTCACACCGCCGGAGAAGAAGACCGTCGACGGTGCCGAAGCCTGGAACCCGGACGGCGTGATCCAGCGCGCCATCCGGGCGCTGCGTGAACGCTTTCCCGACCTCGGCATCATCACCGACGTGGCGCTCGATCCGTACACCACCCACGGCCAGGATGGGGTACCGGACGAGAACGGCTACCTGCTCAACGATCGCACCATCGAGGCGCTGATCAAGCAGGCGCTGTCGCATGCCGAGGCCGGCGCCGACGTGATCTCACCGTCCGACATGATGGATGGCCGTATCGGCGAGATTCGCGCCACCTTCGAGCGCGAGGGGCTCCACGAGACCCAGATCATGGCCTACTCGGCCAAGTACGCCTCGAAGTACTACGGCCCCTTCCGTGATGCCATCGGCTCCAGCGGCAATCTGGGCCGAGCAGACAAGTTCAGCTACCAGATGGACCCGGCCAACACCGACGAGGCGCTCCACGAGACCGCCCTGGACATCCAGGAGGGTGCCGACATGGTGATGGTCAAACCCGGCATGCCTTACCTTGACGTCATCCAGCGGGTGAAGGAGTCGTTCGGCGTCCCGACCTTTGCCTACCAGGTCAGTGGCGAGTACGCCATGCACATGGCCGCCTTCGAGAAGGGCTGGCTCGACGCCGACAGCGTGATCCTGGAGTCGCTCACCTGCTTCAAGCGCGCCGGTGCCGACGGCATCCTGACCTATTTCGCCAAGCGCGCCGCGCAACTACTCAACGCCTGACCACCGCGGGCGCGTCTGCCTGGGTGCGGGACATCATTGTGGAGAACAGTCGATGACAGACACCCAGGACACGCCCGGCCCCAGCCGAGAGCTCGCTAGCACCAGCTTGCCGGTCGATGATGGTAGCTCGCCGCCCCTGCGGGTCAACCGCACCCGCAAGGGCATCCATGCCAAGGCGACCCCCTCGCCGCAGGCGGACCTGAGCGACCCCACGCTCTACTTCAACCGCGAGCTGTCGCACCTGCAGTTCAATATCCGCGTGCTCGAGCAGTCCCTGGACCCCTCGCATCCGCTGCTCAACCGGCTGATGTTCCTGCTGATATTCTCCTCCAACCTGGACGAGTTCTTCGAGATCCGGGTCGCCGGACTCAAGCACCAGCTGGCCCTGGCCAACGAAGAGGTCGGCGCCGACGGCCTGCCCCCGGCGCGCACGCTGGAAGAAATCTCGCGCATCGCCCACGAGCAGGTGGAACGTCAGTACCGTATCCTCAACGACGTCCTGGTGCCGGCGCTGGAGGAGCAGAAGATCCGTTTCCGCCGCCGCTCGCAGTGGACGCCGGATCAGGCGGCCTGGGTCGCCGACTACTTCGAGGAGGAGATCGCGCCGGTGATCAGTCCGATCGGGCTGGATCCCTCTCACCCCTTCCCGCGGCTGGTCAACAAGAGCCTCAACTTCATCGTCGAACTCGATGGTACCGACGCCTTCGGCCGCGAGGGGGGGCTGGCGATCCTGCCCGCGCCGCGCTCGCTACCACGCTTGATCCGCCTGCCCGAAACCCTGTGCGAAGAAGGCTTCACCGACTACGTGTTCCTGTCGTCGATGATCCACGCCCACGCCCATGAGGTGTTTCCGGGCATGGAGGTCGAGGGCTGCTACCAGTTCCGCCTGACCCGTAACGCCGATCTCTCGGTCGATCCGGAGGAGGTCTCGGACCTGGCCTCGGCGCTGCGCGGCGAGCTCTTGGCTCGGCGCTACGGCAGCGGCGTGCGCCTGGAGGTGGCCGACAACTGCCCCGACAACCTGATCGACTTCCTGCTCAAGCAGTTCGAACTCGGCGAGGCGGATCTCTACCGGGTCAACGGGCCGGTCAACCTGACCCGGCTGATGTCGGTGCTGGATGACGTCCAGCGCCCCGACCTGCGCTACCGCTCCTTCACCCCGGGACTGCCCAAGCAGGTCCGCGGCGACGTCAACCTGTTCTCGATGATCCGCCAGGGCGACATCCTGCTGCACCATCCGTTCCAGTCGTTCACGCCGGTCGAGGAGCTGCTGCGCCAGGCCGCCCGCGACAGCGACGTGATGGCGATCAAGCAGACCCTCTACCGCACCGGCGCCGACTCCTCGATCGTCAGTGCCTTGGTAGAGGCGGCGCGCGGCGGCAAGGAAGTGACCGTGGTGATCGAGCTGCGGGCGCGCTTCGACGAGGCCGACAACCTGGCGCTGGCCTCGCGCCTGCAGGAGGCCGGGGCCATCGTCATATACGGGGTGATGGCCTACAAGACCCACGCCAAGATGATGCATATCGTGCGCCGCGAGAAGGGCGAACTGCGCCACTATGCCCACCTCGGCACCGGCAACTACCACGCCAAGACCGCCAAGCTCTACACCGACTACAGCCTGATGACCGCCAACGAGGCGCTCTGCGAGGACGTTCACCGCGTTTTCCAGCAGCTCTCCGGGATGGGCAAGCCGCGCAAGATCAACACCCTGCTGCACGCGCCCTTCACCCTCCACGACACCTTGGTGGCGATGATCGAGCGCGAGGCCAAGCTGGCCGAGAGCGGCAAGAAGGCGCGCCTGGTGATCAAGTGCAACGCCATCACCGAGCCCAAGCTGATCCGCGCACTCTATCGCGCTTCCCAGGCCGGCGTGCGCTGCGACCTGATCATCCGCGGCATGTGCTGCCTGCGCCCCGGGGTGCCGGGTATCTCCGAGAACATCAACGTGCGCTCGATCATCGGCCGCTTCCTCGAACACACTCGGGTCTACTACTTCAACAACGACGGTGCCCACGAGGTGTGGTGTTCCAGCGCCGACGCCATGGAGCGCAACATGTTCCACCGCGTCGAGACCTGTTTCCCGCTGCTCGACAAGAAGGTCGCGCAGCAGGTACGCAAGGACCTCGACACCTACCTGGTCGACAACTGCCAGAGCTGGGTGCTCGACAGCGAGGGCCAGTACCACCTGCAGGAGAGCGGTGACGCCGAACCGATCAGCGCCCAGGAGACCCTGCTCTACGCCTACGCCAGCCAGGCTTGAGATAACTATCGCCGCGCCCGGCCAGGGCGCGGCAGGCCCCCTTCCATAGCACTCCGTGCTGCCTTACAGCGATTCTCGACGCTAGCCCTATCACGTATCCCCAGCCCTGGCACTCATCCAGGGGCCGAGCGCGGTCTATATCGCTCTCCAGACCAACACGCCGCTGTTCTCACATCCAGGGTTCTTACGTACTGGGTGCTCACGTCGCGCGTGCTCATTTCATCTGTACATGGACCGCGCTGACAGCGGGTGCGGCGCCGTTGCCTCGGCCCCCCTGCCACTGGCGTAAGTCCCCAATGCGCTCACCCCAAATGCAAAAGGGCCGCGCTGTGCGCGGCCCAAAGCTTGTGTGACGAGTTGGTTTGCGTGACGAGATAGCCGTGGGTCAGACCGCGATCTCGCCGCCATCACGCTTGCGGATTACCACGGTGGCGGCACGCGCGCGCACGCTTCCCGATTCCGGGATGGCGACCGTGGCATCCTGCACGTTGGCGTCAGGATCCGCCGGCCAGTTGCCCGGGTGCTGGATGTTGATGAACAGCGAGGTCTTGTCCGGCGTGGCGAAGATACCGGTCACCTCACAGCCGTTGGGGCCGACGGCGAAACGCTTGAGCTGGGCCTGATCGGCAGCATCGATAACCGCCTTGTCGCCCGGGCCACGGCTGACGCTGCCCGGCACCACCGCCAGCACCTGGTCATTGGTGTAGTCGGTGACACCCTCGTAGCCGTTGTCGGTCTCGATCCACAGGATGCCGCGGCCGTCGCCGCGGTCGTCGTACCACAGCCCGTCGGGGCTGGCGAACTGGTTGAGCTCGGTGAGCCCCGAGTAGTTGTCAGCATCGCTCTCGGCGGCGCCGAACACGAAGACCTCCCACTCGAAGCTAGTCCCCGCAGGGGACGGCTCGTGCCAGCGAATGACCTGGCCACCTTCATTGTCAGGGCGCGGGTTGGAGCCGTTGACCGGGGCGGTGGCGTAGCCCGCGCCCAGCTCGTCGATGTCGCTGCCGCCATTGGTGTAGGTAGCAGCGGTGCCCTCGGCGGTGCGCTTGGAGTTGTTGGTCAAGGTCATGTAGACCTCACCCGAGGAGGGATCGACGGTGCCCCACTCGGGGCGGTCCATCGGCGTCGCACCCATGAAGTCGGCGGCGTCGCAGGTGTTGATGAGTACCCCGGCGAGGTCACGCTCGTTGGCCAGCTCGAGCGCCTGCCACAGCGGGCGACCGTCACGGGTGGTGGCGTCCGGCGTCAGCGGCAGCCAATCACCGCTGCCGTCATCGTTGAAACGCGCCACGTAGAGGGTGCCTTCGTCGAGATATTTGGAGCCGATCGTCAGACGGTCGTAGTCCTGACCGGGACGGTTGGCGTCCTGGGCATCCCACTTGGCCTTGGAGACGAACTTGTAGATGTACTCGTTGCGCGAGTCGTGACCGGTGTAGAACACCACCGGCTCGCCTTCGACCACCTTGCCCGGCCAGCACCCTTCGTGACGGAAGCGGCCGATATGGGTGCGCTTGAGCGCCGCGGTTTCGGTACTCACGCTGGCGGTGTTGCCGTAGGGATCGACCTCCACCACATAGCCGAAGGTGCGCGGCTCGTTGCGGTAGTCTCCGGATGCGGAGGCCGCACTCGGCGTGGCGTCGAAGCGCGCGAACTCGCCGTTGGTGCCACCCTGGGCGGTCTCCCAGCCGTAGCGGCTGCGATCCTTGCGCACTCCCAGACGATCGTCATCGGCGTAGCGATCGCTATCCTTGATGAAGATCTCGGGCCAGTTCTCCTCGCAGGTGAGGTAGGTGCCCCAGGGAGTGAAGCCGTTGGCGCAGTTGTTGTTGGTGCCGCGGGTACGCGTACCGTTGGTGGAGTAGGCGGTCACCACGTAGGCGCTACCGCGCACCGGGCCGGCGAGTTCGATCGGCGTGGCCGAGGTGATGCGGCGGTTGTAGCGCGAGCCACGCTCTTCGCTCCACTGGCCATCGCTGCCGAGCGCCAGCTTGACCAGGGTCACGCCGTGGGCGTTGATCTCGGTGCGCGCCTCGTCGGCCGGACGCGCGCCGTCTTCGGCGTTGGTCGGGCCACCCTGCGGAGCCCACAGCGCACTCTGCTCGATGTACTCGTTGTTGAGCGCCATGATGAACTCGCGCGAGGCACTCTCTTCGCTCAGCGCGAAGTTGTGCATGCCATCGTGGTTCATGCCCACGCTGGCCGCCTGGTACTCAGGCGTGACGCGGCGGTCCGAGGACCAGGCGCCGACGCTGTTGTCGAGCGGGGTACCCCACGGGATCAGCACCTGGGCGACATAGCCTTCCGGCACTACCACCCCATTGGTGCGCGACCCGCGGATCGAGGAGAACGCCAGTGCCAGCGGGGTCGCTTCCGGCGAGCCGCTACCGGAGCCGCCATTGTTGTTGTGGTTGTCGCTGTCGCTGCTGCAGCCGGCCAGACCGAAACCGCCAAGCAGGCCCATGGCGGCCAGACCGGCGCCCCCCTGCATGATGCCGCGACGCGATATGCGGCGCGAAAGTACGGATGAGAACGGCTCGTTCTCGCTCTGGTTGAGAACACGATGATTCTCGATTGCCTTGCTCATGGGGTGTCCCCTCTCTTGGAGTAATCCACTAATGACGGTCTGCTGATCCGTGGCGCCCGGGCCGGCGATGCGCGCCGCCAGCCACTTGGCGATCCGGCGCGTACGGCCACCGGAATGCGTTACCCGGAGGCAACTTAGAGCAGCAAGGTGACAACACCATGACGACTTGACGGCAGCACCCCACCCGTCGCGTCGTCACGAAACCGTCATCTCCCAGTCATTAGGATGCCGAGTCCGGCGGCGGCGAAGACCGTACGCCGCGTTGAATCATTCGCGGGAGCCTCATGACTGACCCCCTTTTGACCGCCCCCAAGGCCGCCACCGGCAGGGGCTGCGACCTGACTCGTAGGCGTCTGGTCGGCGCCCTGATGGGTGCCGGACTAGGAGCAGGGCTGAGCGGCTGCGCCTCGCCAATGATCAGCAGCCCGCGGGCGCTGGCCCCGGGGCGCCAGGTCGAGATCCTCTACCTGGCCGATACCCTGGAGTGCCTCGGCCCCACGCGGATCGTCGCCCCCGCCACCTACCTGGGCCCGGCGGAGCTGCTCGGCGCCGCGCCCTGGGCCACCGCGGACGGCGTGACCACGCTGGCGGGCAGCGCTGGTGCCGAATGGGCCGCCCTCTATACGCCGCACAGCGCCGCCCGGCGCCATACCGCCGGCTATGGCGGGCTGGTCGCCCAGCTCGACCGCCTGCGCCGGGAACTCGGCACCGAGCGCACCCTGACGCTGGAGAACGGCCAGTGCTGGAGCGGCAGCGGCCTTGGCCATCTGGCCAATGGCAGCGCCGGCGTCGCCGCCAGCCATCTGTTGGCCAGCGATGCTCGGGTCAGCAGCGACGAGCGCGTGCTCTGGCCACAGCGTGCCGCGGCGCTCTACCGCGACTATGCGCGCCCGGTGCTGGGCAATCTTGACGCGCCACCCGCCGGCGTCAGCGCGGCGACCCGCTTCGAACGCGACGGTGTGCGAGTGGCGGTGGTCGGCGCCAGCGACCCCAACGCCCTGGACGAGACCCGCGCCCTCGATCAGTGGTACCAGGCCCTGGCCGAAAGCGTGTCCCAAGCCGCCGCGGAGGCAGAGCTGGTGGTCCTGCTGGCCGATACCGGCAGCGCCACCGCGCGCTGGCTGGCCGCGCGGCTGCCACAGGTCGATCTGGTGCTGGCCGCCCGTGGCCAGGATTTCTGGCCCCGTCTGATCGCAGTCGACAATGCCCACGGCGCACCGGTGCCGCTTTGCCTGCCCGGCAGCCACGCCAGCGGCTTCTTTCATCTCAGCTGCCGCAGCACCCGCGACGGCTGGCAGATCCACGCCGAGTTCCAGCGCAACGACACCGCAGCGGACGCCGCAGCCGCCGATCACCAGGCGCGCTTCGACGCCCTGCGCGCGCCCTACGCCGGCTGGCTCGACCGCCCGCTGGGCAGCGCCCCGGACTGGCTGTGGCGCCGTGACAGCGTCGGCGGCACCTGGGATGGCCTGATCGCCGCCGCCCTAACCGGGGATAGTGACACCACCCGCGCGATGCTGCCGGGGCTGCGCCACGACATCCTGCTGGCTCCTGGCGAGACGATCACCCGCGACCACCTGTGGCGCCTGAGCGGCGGCCATCCGGCCCGGGTCGTCGAGCTGGCACCGCGCACCGAAGAGCTGGCGCAGTTGCTCGAACGGGCGCTGGACAACAGCCTGGGCACACCGCTGATCCTCAATGACAGCCGCGACCTGCCGCGTCTTTCGGCGACCCGCTGGACGCTCGACTACGGTGCCGCCACCGGTGCGCGCGCCCATCTCGACGCGCTGCCCGGAGGGCTCACCTGGCGCAGCTTCAGCGCCCGCCCCCAGGCCGGTGGCGAACCGCTGTGGCAGCGCCTGGAGCGCTATCTCGGCGACCACGGCGGTACCCCGCCGGCCATCACGCCGCCGAGCCTAGAGGCGCGCTATGTCGAGGGGCATCCCGGCTGGCATCCGCAGGCGCGTCTGAGCACATGACGCTCCCGGCCTGGCTGATCGCCCCGGCGCAGTGGCTGGCGCTATGCCTGCTGGCGTGGCTGGCGGCCCAGGCGCTGACCGGCACGGCGCGGCTATTGGCCCCCGCCGCCCCTGTCGCGCCGCCGACGACCTTCCTCCTCGACCCCGCCGCGCTGCCGCCGGTACCCGCGGCCTGGCAGCAGCAGGCCGCCGAAGCGGACCGGCGCATCCCGCTCACCGACCTGCCCTACCGGGTGGTCGGCCGGGCGCTGAGCCAGGGCGGCGCAAACTCGCTGGTGGTGCTGGCGACCCCCGACGGCCAGCGCGCGCTGATGCCGGGGGATCGCATCGCCCCGGGCATCACCCTGGCGCGTATCGACAGCGAGGGCGTGGTGCTGTCGCGGTCCGGGCGGCTGGAGCGTCTGCCCTGGCCCGAGCCGGCCGCCACGCCGAGCGGGGGGATCTCGCCCGCCGCTTCTTCATCCACGCTTTCGGAGTCGTCCCCATGAACTCCCTGCCGTATCGATTGGCGCTCACGCTGCTACTGGCCCTGTTACCAGCGCTGCTGCTGGCGACCCCGGCCCTGGCCCAGTCACAGCCCCAGACGCCCGCGAGCGGAACGGCCGGCGCCACCACGGATGCCATCCCGCGCTATGACGTCGACTTCCAGGAAACCAGTCTGCGCGAATTCATCGACAGCGTGGGGCGGATCACCGGTCATGAGTTCCTCGTCGACCCGCGGGTCCAGGGCACCATCTCATTGACCAGCCAGCGGCGGTTGAGCGCCGACGAGCTCTATCGCCTGTTCCAGAGCGAGCTGCAGATCAACGGCTACGCCACGGTCCCGCTCGGCGGCGGCCAGGTACGCATCGTGCCGGCCCAGGCCTCGCGCACCCAGCCGCTGCCGCTGGGCGACGCCGCCCAGGGCGCCAGCGTCGCCACCAGCGTGATCGAGACGCGCAACCTGGACGCCGCGACGCTAGCCAACGTGCTGCAGCCGCTGGTCGACAGCCAGGTGGGCACGGTCACGCCATGGCCGGAGAGCCATCTGGTGGTGGTCACCGACTGGCGTGACAATCTCCAGCGGCTGACCCAACTGGCCCAGCGTCTCGACCGCCAGCGCGATCTCCAGGCCGCGGTACTACCGCTTGAGCACGCCTCCGCCGACGAGCTCGCCGGCACCCTGGACTCGCTGATGCAACGCGAGGGCGGCGGTCAGGTGAAGGTAGTGGCCAATCCGCGCGCCAACGCCCTGGTGGCCTACGGCGACCCCGCCGGGCTGGCCAGGGTGCGTCAGCTCGTCGCCTCGCTGGATGCGCCCCAGGCCCAAGCCCAGCAGCGCAACACCCGGGTGATCTATCTCAACAATGTCAGCGCCGAGTCGGTGGTCGCGGTCCTCGGCGGACTGACCGGCGAACGGTCCCAGAACGCGGGGGGCGCCAATCCCCAGAGTCAGGTGCAGCAACTGCTGCAGCGCGCCGGCGGTGGCGATAGCGCACTGCAGGGCAGCCGTCTCGGCGCCATGGGTGACGCCAGCGGAAGCGGGCTGCCCGCGCTGCCGGATGCCACCAGCCGCAACGCCGCCGTCGCCGGTACCCTCGGCGCCGGCGACGAAGCGGTCGGCTTCGCCGTCCACCCCTCGACCAACGCCCTGGTACTGGTCGGCCCGCCGGCGCGGCTCGACGCCTACGCCAGCATCATCAAGCAACTCGATATCCGCCGCGCCCAGGTGGCGGTGGAGGCGATCATCGCCGAAATCACCGAGTCCCGCGCCAAGCGTCTCGGCGTGCAGTGGCTGTTCGGCGATCTCTCCGGCAGTGGCACCGTACCCGTGGGCGGTTTCAACTACGCCGCCGACGGCCAGCCGGGAATCAACGCCATCGCCGGCGCCGCCGCGCGCAACGACACCAGTCAGCTGGCGCGGCTGCTCGGCAGCATCACCGGGGCCAGCGCCGGGGTCGGCCGGATCAGCGACAGCGGCGTGAGCTTCGCCGCCCTGCTCGGCGCGCTGCAGAGCGACAGCGAGACCAACCTGCTGTCGACCCCCTCGCTGACCACCCTCGACAACGCCCAGGCCTACATCCTGGTGGGTCAGGAGGTGCCCTTCGTCACCGGCTCCACCACCTTCAACGAGAACCCCTACCAGATCATCCAGCGCGAGGACATCGGGGTCAGCCTGCGCATCCGCCCTTCGATCAGCTCCGACAACACCATCCGCATGGACATCGTCCAGGAGGTGTCGTCGATCGACCCCAATGTCCAGGCTTCCGACGTGGTCACCAACAAGCGCGAGATCGAGACCTCGGTGATCACCCGCGACGGCGGCATCGTGGTGCTCGGCGGGCTGATCAGCAACGCCGGCAACTCGAGCTCGGCGCGGGTGCCACTGCTGGGCGATATCCCGCTGATCGGTAATTTGTTCCAGTACAACCGCGACGAGCGCGAAAAGCGCAATCTGATGGTGTTCATCCGCGCCCGGGTGCTCCGCGATGCCGCCCAGATGGACAGCGCCACCGCCGACAAGTATCGCTACATGCGCGCCCAGCAGTTGCTCGCCGGATTCGACGACGACCAGGCGCTGGCGCCCTGGTCAGAGGCGAACACGGCCGCCGGCGGCACGTCTTCGGCTGACGTCACATCGTCGGCCGGCACGGGAATGGAGGGCACGGCGCCGACCACGCCGGGTCAGCCGCGCTGGAGCGCGCTGTTCCCCGATCAGCGCAACCGCCTGGGAAGTCTGGCGCCATGACCGTGACACCGGGCTTCGCCGCCAGCGACGATAGCGTCGTGCCGCTGCCCTATCGGCTGGCGAAGCGTGCCGGGGTGGCGCTGGCCCCGGGCACGCAGGGTTACCGCCTGCTGTGTCGCGACACGCCGTCGCCGCTGCAGCTCGAGGTACTGCAGGACATCCAGCGCCGCCTGGGCCGTGCCGAAGGCTGCGAGTGGCTCGACGGCGACACCTTCGAGGCACGCCTGGCCGCGCTGCACGACGGTGAACGCGCCGACAACGCGGCGCTGCTGGAGGGGCTGGCCGAGCACGTCGACCTCGACAGCCTGATGCAGGAGCTGCCGCGCGCCGAGGATCTGCTCGAGAGCGAGAACGAGGCACCGGTGATCCGGCTGATCAACGGCGTCTTCTCCGAGGCCCTGCGCCTGTCCGCCTCGGACATTCACGTCGAGCCATTCGAGCGCGAGCTGGTGATCCGGCTGCGGGTGGATGGCGCCATGCGCGAGGCGCTGCGTCCGCCGCGGGTGCTGGCACCGGTGCTGATCTCGCGGATCAAGGTGATGGCGCGGCTCGACATCGCCGAGAAGCGCCAGCCCCAGGATGGCCGTATCACCGTGCGCGCCGCCGGCCGCGACGTCGACATCCGCGTCTCCACCCTGCCCGGCATCCACGGCGAGCGGGTGGTGATGCGTCTGCTCGACAAGCACGCCGCGCTGCTCGACCTCGACCGCCTTGGCATGCCGCCGGCGGTGCTCGAGCGCTACCGCCGGGTGCTCCAGCAGCCCAACGGTATCCTGCTCAATACCGGACCCACCGGTTCGGGAAAGACCACCACCCTCTACGCCAGCCTCAACGCACTCAACGACCGCAGCCGCAATATCCTCACCGTCGAGGACCCGGTGGAGTACGCCATTCCGGGTATCGGCCAGACCCCGGTCAATCCCCACGCCGGGCTGACCTTCGCCCGCGGCCTGCGCGCCATCCTGCGCCAGGACCCGGATGTGATCATGATCGGCGAGATCCGCGATCTGGAGACCGCCGCCACCGCGGTGCAGTCGAGTCTCACCGGCCACCTGGTGCTCTCGACCCTGCACACCAACAGTGCGCTGGGAGCGATCGCGCGCCTGCGCGACATGGGCATCGAGCCGTTTCTGCTGGCGACCAGCCTCAAGGGAGTGATGGCGCAGCGGCTGGTGCGTCGGCTGTGCCCGGCGTGCTGCGAGTGGCGCCCGCGCCATGCCGACGACGCCCAGTGGCTGCCCGGCATCGAGACGCTGTCGCAGCTGGCCGAACCCCAGGGCTGCGACCACTGCGACCACAGCGGCTACCGCGGCCGTCTGGGGCTTTACGAGTTCATCCCCATCGACGCCCGACTGGCCGGCCTGATCCATGAGCGCTCCCCCGAGGCGGCGTTGGCCGAGTACGCCTTCGGCCAGGCTGGCGCCCAGAGTCTGGCGCAGGCGGCGCTGGCACGGCTGGCAGCGGGTGAGACGTCGCTCGACGAGGTGCTGCGTGCGATCCACCGCTGAGCTTGCCCCCCGCGCTGACCTCAAACTGCCATCGAGCGTCAGTCAGACTACGGCGCCACACGTTCATCCCCTCTTTCTTGAGGCCATGTCTGAAAAGTCCGACGAGCGAAGCCCAGACAAGGCAAAAATCGGCGAGAGAGCGGAGTTTACGGGGGTGTAAATGAGCATCTCGAGACGATTTTTAACGCCGTATGGGCGAGCGCAGTCCTTTTCAGACATGGCCGGGGAGAGTCGATGCCCACCTATCGCTATCTGGCCCTGAGCCCCGACGGCCGCCGCCAGCGCGACGTGCTGCAGGCCGAGAGCGAGCGTCAGGCGCGCCAGCTGCTGCACGAGCGCGGTCTATTCCCGCGCCGGCTGGCGCTGGTGCGTGACGCCGGCGCCACCGGGCGCCCGGGCCGCGGGCGCCTCGACCCCACCAGCCTGGCACTGCTCACCCGCCAGCTGGCGACCCTGGTGGAGGCGGGCATTCCGCTCAGCGACGCCCTCGACGCCCTCACCCGCCAGGCCGAGCGCCAGCGCGAACGCGCGCTGCTGCTGGCGGTGGGCACTCGGGTGCGCGAAGGCCACTCGCTGGCCGACAGCCTGAAGCCCCACGCGAGCTTCGATCTGCTCTACCGCTCGCTGGTCGCCGCCGGCGAGCGCGCCGGGCGCCTGGCGCTGGTGCTCGAACGCCTGGCCGACCATCTGGAACGGGCCCAGGCGCAGCGTCAGAAGGCGCGCACTGCGCTGGTCTATCCGCTGGTGCTGGCGGGGGTGTCGCTGGCGGTGGTGAGCGGGCTGATGACCTGGGTGGTGCCACGCCTGGCGCAGCAGTTCGAGCGCTCCGACATGGCGCTGCCGTGGCTGACCCGGCTGATGATCGGCCTCTCCCAACTGACGCTGAGCCTGGGGCCGTGGCTGCTCGCCCTCCTGCTGCTGGGCCTGCCGCTGGCACTACGCGTGCTGCGCCGCCCGGCACCGCGGGCACGGCTCGATGCCTTGCTGCTGCGCCTGCCGCGCCTGGGCGAGCTGATCCGGCTACTCGACACCGGGCGCTTGACCCGCACCCTGGCGATCCTCACCCGCAGCGGCATCGCCCTGCTGGAGGCGCTGCGAGTGAGCCGCGACACCCTGGGCAACCATCAAATGCGCGAGGCGGTGGCGCTGATCGAGCAGCGGGTCGAGAGCGGGGTCAGCCTGCACCGGGCGATGCAGGAGTCGGGGCGCTTCTCGCCCTCGCTTCTGCACATGGTCGCCAGCGGCGAAGCCAGCGGCACCCTGGACAGCATGCTCGAACGCATCGCCGACGCCCAGGAGAGCACCTTCAACCGCCGTGTCGACATGGCCCTGGCGCTGTTCGAACCACTGATGATTCTGGTCATGGGCGCAGTGGTGCTGATCGTGGTGCTCGCCATCCTGCTGCCGATCATGCAGCTCAACAGCAGCGTGGCGCTGTAGCGCCCCGGCAGACACGCAAGCCATGACGGAAACGACTGATATGACAACGACGAGAGAGGAAACGGCATGACACGCGCTCCCCGCCCCGGCCACCAGTCCGGCTTCACCCTGCTCGAGATCATGGTGGTGATCTTCATCATCGGTCTGCTGGTGGCGATCGTCGCTCCCAATGTGCTGAGCAATCAGGACGACGCCATGCAGCAGAAGGCGCGCGCCGATATCTCGACCCTCGAGCAGGCCCTCGACATGTATCGTCTCGACAACTACCGCTACCCCACCACCGAACAGGGGCTGGCGGCGCTGATCACCCCGCCCCAGGTCGCGCCGCTGGCCGAGAACTACCGTGAAGACGGCTATATCCGGCGGCTACCGGAGGACCCCTGGGGCCACCCCTATCACTACGCCAGCCCCGGCCAGCATGGCCGGGTCGACCTCTACAGCCTGGGCGCCGACAACCAGCCCGGCGGTGAGGGCATCGATGCCGACATCGGCAACTGGATGCTGTGAAGTCTCGTGACGCCCGGGGCTTCTCGCTGATCGAACTGCTGGTGGTGATCGTGATCATCGCCCTGGGCTCAAGCCTCGCCGTGGCCTGGCTGGCGGGTACGCATCCCGGCGAGCGGCTCGACCGCGAGGCCCGCGAACTGGCCGGCGCATTCCGCCTGGCCGCGGATGTCGCCCGGGCGCGCCAGCGGGTGATCGGCTGGCAGCCGCTGGCAGAGGGCTACCGCTTCGTCAGCTGGCAGCCCGGCCACGACTGGCAACCCTTCGGCGAACGCCTGGGGCTCGACCCACGGCGCTGGGATCCGCCGCTGCAGCCCAGCCGTCAGCCGCCGGCCGCCGACACCACCACGCCCTGGCTGGTGTGGCTGCCCGACGGCGAGGTAGTGGGCGCGCATATCCGCCTGGCGGGCGATGGCGCCAGCCGTACCCTGGCGGTGGATGCGCTCGGGGTCAACGTGACAGGCAGTGGGCGATGAGTGTCAGGCCCGGCTACCGCAAGGCCCAATGCCAGCGCGGCTTCACCCTGCTTGAGGTGGTGGTGGCGCTGTTCATCCTGGCGCTGATCGCGGTGATCGTCGCCCAGGGCGTGCAGCAGCGCGTGCGCATCGCCGAGAGTGCGGCGCGTCGTGCGCCGCTGCTGCTGTGCGCGCGGGAGTTCGAGAGCCGCGCGGCGCTCGACCACTACTGGCCGCGCCTGGGCACCCAGCAGGGCGAACTGAGCCAGGCGGGACACACCTGCTGGTGGCGCCTGACGGTGAGCGCCACGCCGATCCAGCGCCTGCGTCAGGGGCGCCTGGCGCTCTACGACGACCCGGCCCGTGAGAACCCGGTACTCACCTTCACCCTTTATCTGGCACCGCCATGAGACCGCCAGCCGAGTCGTCGCCGCGCCAGCGCGGCTTCACCCTGCTCGAGGTGATGATCGCCATCGCCCTCACCGCGCTGGTCGGCATCGGCGTGGCGGCGCTGGTCAACCAGTTGGTGACGGTCCGAGAGCGCTTCGCCGAGCCGCCGCCGCTGGCAACGGAGATCGACTTCAGCCGTCTGCTCACGCGGCGCCTGGAGGCGCTGGTACAGCGCCCGGTGCACGAACGCGGTCTGGTGCTGTTCAACCTGCCGCTCGCCTATCGCGCCGACCTGTCACGGCTGGAGTGGGTCTCGCTGGGCGCGGCAGCGCTGCCGGTGGGCGACTTCTACACCCGCCTGCGCCGCCAGCGCCTGCAGTGGGATCGCGACGGCGCCACCCTGACGCTCGACTCCAGCGGGCTGCTCGACGCCGCCGGTGAGCCCGAGTGGCAGCGGGTGGCGGCACTCGACGACGTCACTGCGCTGACGCTGGAATTCTTCGCTGCCGGGCGCTGGCTCGCCGCTCCGCCACCGAACGGGATCGCCCAGGGCGTGCGCGTGCAGTGGCAGCGCCACGGCCGGCCGGTGACCACCACCGCGATACTGCCGGAGCTGCTGCCATGACCCCGCCGTCGAGCGCCCGCCGCGGCTCCCCGGGCGCACCGCATCAGACCGGGGCCGCGCTGCTGATGGTGCTGCTGGCACTGGCGCTGGTGAGCGTCACCCTGAGCGCACTGACCCTGCAGGGCCGGCGCGAGCTGACCCGTCTCGAGCTGCTGCAGCAGGAGACCCAGGCCGAGTTCTACGCCCGCGGCGCGGAGATCATCGCCAGCCGCGCGCTCACCGACGCTGCGGTGCGTCACGCCGATCTGTGGTGGCAGACCCTGGCCGGGCGCCCGCTGCGCTACCCCACCGACGCCGGCGAGCTGCACCTGGTGGTGCACGACCTGCGCACCTGCTTCAACCTCAACGCCCTCGGTGGCAGCCAGGCCGCGCTGGCCCAGCGCCAGCTGCGCTACTGGGTGGCCAACTACGCCGGCGAGCGCCTCACCGACATGAACCCGAGCGAGTTCGTCGCCCGTCTCGCTGACTGGATCGATGCCGACAACCTCTCCCGCGTCGGCGGCATGGACGGCGCCGACTATGCGCGCCTCGATCCGCCCCGGACGAGCGCCGACACCTGGCTCCGCGATCCCAGCGAGATCAACTGGCTGGCGCCTCTGGACAGCCGCCGCGTCGGCCGCTTCGGCGAGCTCTGCACCCTGCCCGACGACGGCCCCTGGCGGCTCGATCTCAACGCCCTCGGGCCCGGCGACCTGCCGCTGCTGGATGCGCTGTTCGAGGGCCAGGTCGATCGCGGCGCCCTGGCCACGCTGCTGCGCGACCGCCCGCCGGGGGGCTACACCAATCTCGACGCGGTGCGCCAGGTGCTCGGCGGCGATGCGCCCTGGCTCGACCGCTACGGCGGCCGCCTGCGGCTGACCCCGGACTATGTGGCGCTGGATATCCGCATCCGCCTGGCGGGTCAGCACTATGACTTCCAGCGCCTGCTGCTGGCCGAGGGCACCAGCGCCTTCTACCCGCTGCAGCCGGCCGCGCGGGTGCGGGTGCTGAGCCGCCGCAGCGGCTACCCCAGCGACCGGCTCACCGCCACATCCCCGGACGCCGCCGATCCGGCGGCGGATAATCTCTTCACCCAGGAGCAGCCCTGATGCGCCGACCCGGACGCCCGGCGCGCGCCGCCGCCCGCCTGCTCGTCGCCCCACGCGAGCGCCTCGCCCCCGGCGACGACACCCTGGCCTGTATCGACTGGTGCCTCGAAGGCGCCACCCCACAGACGCTGAGCGCCGCCAGCCCCCCCGAAGCCTGGCAGGCACTGGCGCGGCTGGCCGTCACCCACCCGGTCACCCTGCTGCTGCCGGCGGACGCGGTCAGCCACTTCCATCTCGCCGCCCCGCGCGGGCTCAAGCGCCGCGAGTGGCCGCTGCTGCTGGAGACAGTAACCAGCGATGCGGTGGATCAGCTCCATCTGCATCCGCTGCAGCGCGGCCGCGGCCACCTGGAGTTGATCGCCCTGCCGAGCGCCGAGCTCGCCGCCTGGCACGCCTGGGCGCAGCGGCTCGGCCTGGCCCCGGCGAGCTGGAGCTGCGCCTTCCTGGCGCTGCCGCGGCCGGCAACACCGGATCAAGTCACCCTCCTCGATGACGGCAGCCACCGGCTGTGCCAGGGATTGGCCCCACCCGCGGCGCCGGGCGCCCCGGAGACCGTCCAGTGGCTGGCGTGGCCACGCGACTGGCCGCTGCCGCCGGCCTGGCGCGAGCGCGACTGCCAGGTGGTCGATGGCACCATCGATACCGATGCCGATACCCATGGCGACACCAGCCAACCGCGACAGCGCAACGACGAACGCGACGATGGCGATGGACACGATGACGAACAGCATGATGGCGGCGAAGCGGCGGCCGAGCAGGCCCGGCGCCGCAGCCTCACCTGGTTGGCGGCGAGCCCCCCCGCCGCGCTGCCCTTTGCAGACACCAGCGGTCCGCGCTGGCCCGGGGCTACCTGGCGGCCGCCACGGCGCACGCGCTGGCTGGCGGGGTCCATCGCACTGCTGGCACTGCTCGACGCCTCCCTGTGGCTGGCCACGACCTGGCGCGCAGAGGCCGCGGCCGGGCAGCAACAGGCGGCAGCGCTGGCCGCCCGCTTCACCATGGCCCCGCCGGCCGATGCCCAGGCCGCCTTGGCCCGGCGTGAAGCGGCCATCGAGGCCCTGGCGCAGCGCAACCGCCAACTCAGCGAGGCGCTGGCACAGGCCACGGCACAGCTCGCCGCCACGCCCTGGCAGCTATCCCGGCTGGCAATCAACGGGAACCAGGCAACGCTTTCCTGGCGCTACCCCGAGCCGCCGGCGCCGGTGGTGGTAACCCGCGCCCGTCAGCGTCTGGCTGCCCTGGGCGAGCCGCAATGGCAGCCAGGGCCAGGCGAGCTGAGCCTGGCGCTGACCCTGTCCGCCAACGCCCTGGAGCCTAGCCCATGAGCCGATTCACCTTGCGCCTGCCCGCCCGACTGGCGCCGCTGTGGATGGCGCGCTCGGGGCGGGAGAAGGGTCTGCTGATACTGGCGCTGGTCGGTGTGCTGGCCTACGCCGGCCACGCCGTGCTGACACATCTGCCCGCCGGGGGCGAGCCATTCACCGCAGCGAGACCGGACCCGAGCCTGCTGCGGCCGCCGCCGATCGAAGCGGTGAACGTCGAGCACTGGCGCAGCGCCGCGGTGGAACAGGGCCTGGCACTGACCCGTATCGAAACGCATGACGACAGCGTCGTGACCCGCGGTGAGGCGACCTCGCCCGAGGCGCTCAGCGAGTTCGCACGCTGGGCGGCGCAGCGCGGCTGGTGGGCGGTGGCGTGGCAGCTCGAACGCCGCGATGGGCGCAGCCTGGCGCTGGAGGCGCGCTGGCGTAGTCAGCTCGAAAGACCGGGTTCGGGGCCGGAATCAGAGCCGGAATCAGAGCCAGGGCCGGGAAAGGCGGCGCTGGACACCACAGCGACGGGGAGCCCCTGATGAGACGCGGTATCGCTATGCTGGGCACGCTCGGCGCTGGGCTGACCATCGCCCTCACCTTCGTCCTGACGCTGGCTTTGGACTGGCCGCTGACGACCTTCGGCCCGCGGGCAGCGATAGCGCGTGACGTCACCCTGGTCGCCCCCTCGGGTACGCTGGCGGCGGGCCGCGTGGCGCGCGTCGCCTGGCGCGCCGATGGCTGGCCGCTGGCCCTTGGGCCCCTCGACTGGAAACTGGCCTGGCCCGGGCAACTCGCGCTGACCCTCGGTGAAGGCCACGGTGCCTGGCACGCCCGCGGCGCCTGGCATGGTCTCGACACCCGCTGGACGATCACCGGTGGCGACCTCGATGCGCTCGATCTCTCGCGTCTGCCACTGGCGCTGGCGGCGCGCTGGGAGGGGCAGCTCGATATCACCCTGCGCGGCACGCGCTGTCTCGCCAGTCACGGCGCGCTGACGGCATCGGATCTCGTGTTGCTCACCCCGACCCGGGTCGCGCTGGGCCATGCCCGGCTGCAGTTCGCGTGCCGTGGCGGTGCGCCCCAGCTGCGGTTGAACCTGGAACAGGGTCAGGATCTGGCACTCTCGCTGACGCTGAAGCCTGGCGCCAACGGCGGCCAGGGCGAGCTGCGCGGCCGCATCGCCGACAGCCATCCGCTGGCCGAGTGGCGTCGACGCCTGGACCCCAGCGCCAGCGGCGAACGCCTGGAGCGCCATTTCCGCTGGTAGCGGTCTCTGGATAACGCCTGCGTGAACCGCAGGCTCGTCAGCCGCGTAGCCGTTCGGCAGCCCGGATGAGCTGCTGCTCAGTGGTCTCCCAGCCCAGGCAGGCATCGGTGATCGAGACACCGTAGCGCAGCGCCGCCGGATTGAGCGGCTGCTTGCCCTCGAAGAGGTGACTTTCGAGCATCACCCCCATCAGCGAATGCTCACCGGCCAGACGCTGGTCGACCACGCTGTGCAGCACCTCGGTCTGGCGGCGGTGATCCTTGCGCGAATTGGCGTGGCTGCAGTCGACCATCAGCCGCGGCGTCAGCCCGGCCTGCTCCAGCGCACGGCGACTGGCGGCGATACTGGCGGCATCGTGATTGGGTCCGGCCTGGCCGCCGCGCAGCACCAGATGGGTGAAGGGGTTGCCGGGGGTCTCGATCATCGCCGGCGTGCCCTCGGCGGTGACTCCGAAGTGGCGATGCGCATGCGCCGCCGACTGCATCGCCGCCACCGCCACGTCGACATTGCCCTGGGTGCCGTTCTTGAAGCCGACACAGGCGTCGAGCCCACTGGCCAGCTCGCGGTGGATCTGCGACTCGGTGGTGCGCGCGCCGATCGCGACCCAGCTCAGCAGATCATCGAAGTAGGCCGCGGCCATCGGCTGCAGCAGCTCGGTGGCCACCGGCAGGCCCAGCGCGGCGACGTCGCGCATCAGCCGGCGCGCGCTGGCCAGGCCCGCCGCCATGTCGTCGCTGCCATCCAGGTGCGGGTCGTAGGCCAGCCCCTTCCAACCCACCGTGGTGCGCGGCTTCTCGACGTAGACCCGCATCACCAGCAGCAGGCGATCATCCACCCTGGCCTGCAGCGCGGCCAGACGCTCGGCGTACTCCAGCGCGGCGTCGGGGTCGTGGATCGAGCACGGGCCGACCACCACCAGCAGGCGCTCGTCGCGGCCGTCGAGCACCGCGCGGATGGCCTCGCGCTGACCCGCGACGCGGGCAGCCAGCATGGGTTCCAGGGGGATCGCTGCGCGCAGCTCGGCGGCGCTGGGCAGGGTCAGTTCACGCCGGCGCGGGGCGCTCTCGGCGGCGGGCTTCAGGGCAGATGTCACGGCGTTCATCATCATCTCATTCCAGGGTTGGGGCCTGAAACGCGAGAACCCCCGGAGGGCTGCTCCCGGGGGTTCTCGATACGCGGAAGGCAGCCCTGGTGGGGCGTGCCTCGCGGGTTCAGGTCATGTCGACCGACCGACGGGCACGCCAGTCCTAAACCAGTAGCCATAACCGAAACCAAAACCCGCATACGCGACGACACCGCCGAAGAGATCGGCAGCAGCGGCAGCGTGGATGGCGGGGTTGGGGGTCATGGGCTCTCTCGCGTAGATCGTGCCTCTATCCTAACGTGGCGACACGGTTTGACAAGTCTTTTGATGCCAAACCGTGAACGGTTTCGCTTCAGGCTTTACTTGTTCGGACTCGTTGACGAGACTGCTAATCAAGAAAAAGAAAGAATTCAAAGGACTTTCATGGCCTACCCGCCCCATGACGTGCTGATCGACAATCTCCAGGCTTGCGCCCGCGGTGATGGTCCTGCATTCGAAAAGCTCTACCGCGCGACCAGCCCGCATCTATATGCGCAGTTGCTGCGTATCGTCAGGCAGGAAGCAGCGGCTCAGGACTGTCTGCAACTCGTCTACCTCCGCGTATGGCAGGTGGCCGGCCAGTACGATGCCGACCGCGCCAGACCGATGACCTGGCTGTCGACACTGACGCGCAACATCGGTATCGACTGGCTCAGGCGCCAGCGGCCGCAGGAGGCCGACGGGGACGCCATCATCGAGACGCTGCCGGGCGAATCGGATCTCGAGAGCGAGAGCGATATCAATCAGCAGGCGGAGTCGCTGCAACACTGCTTGACCGAGTTGACGATGCAGCAACGTCAGGCGCTCGAGCTGGCATTTTTCGAGGGTCTGACCCACCACGACCTGGCATCCCATCTGGGCACGCCGCTGGGCACCGTCAAGAGTTGGGTCCGAAGAGGCCTGGAGAGGTTGAAAGCATGCATGACACGTTTCGCCTGACCGATCCCGAGGAGCGCGAGATGGCTGCCGGGGAGTACGTCCTGGGCACCCTAACGGGCGCTCAGCGGGCCGAATTCGAGGCCCTGCTGGCGGTCAGTGCGGATCTCCAGCACAGCGTCGAAGCCTGGCGGGAACGGCTGCAGCTCCTCAACCAGCAGTTGGAACCCGTCGCGCCGCCCAAGAGGGTCTGGCCGGATATCGCGGCGCGCCTGGGACTGAGGACGGGGCCGTTGCAACGGCTGGGGTTCTGGCGCGCGTTCAGCGGCATCGCCACTGCAGCGGCACTGATCCTGGCGATCGTCGCGCTGGTGCCGCGGGAGCCGGCCATGATGCCTGGCGAGTACGTCTTCGTGATCAACCAGCCCAACGGACAGACGGCCTGGATCCTGAACGCCACGCTCAACGGCAAGATGATGGTGCAGGCGATATCGCCGGAACCGATGCCCGAAGACAAGGGCGGTGAGCTATGGATGATGGAGAACGGGACGCCGGTATCGTTGGGCATGCTGCCGAACCATGGCGAAGCCACCATGCAATTGCCTGCCAAGATGCTGGGGCTGATGAAAACCGCCGATTTCGCGGTGAGCATGGAACCCAGGGAGGGTGCGCCAGGCGGCAGACCGACCGGCCCGGTGATCGACGCGGGCAAACTGGTACAGATTCGCAGCGACACCGTCTCGCTGTAGCGCGAGCCGGTGATCCCGGTCGCTCGATCCCGCCAGGGCGGCCGGCTTCAGACCAGGCTACGGCCACCGTCGACCGGCACCACCGTCCCGGTGACGAAATCGTTGTCGAGCAGATAACGTAGCGTCTGGTAGATGACGCCCGGGCCCGGCACCCGCCATTCGCCCTCGTCGCGGTCTCCCTCGCCGTCGCCCAGCATCACGAGCCCCGGTGCGATGGCGTTGACCTGAATTCGCGGCGCGAACTGTACCGCAAGCGACCGGGTCAGGCTCTCGAGCCCCGCCTTGGTCGCCGCGTAGGCGGCCTGCCCCGCTGCGCCGCGCCGTACCACGCTATCAGTGATATGCACGATATCGCGCTGCGGCTCCTGGCAGGCTTCCAGCAGCCTTCTGGCATGCAGATTGATCAGGTACGGGGCCTGCATGTGAACCCGGAACAGGCGCTCGAAGGTGGCTCCCGCTGCCTCGGGCTCGGGATCCGACAGCCACTCGCCGGCATTGTGGATGATGGCGCGCAGACTCGGGGTGCTGTCCCGGAGACGGGCAATGAAATCGAGAATCCCGGCTTCGCTGCCGAAATCCGCCACCAGTGTCACCGCGCCCCGCTCGCGTAACCCCGACAGTGTCTCCCGCTCTCGCCGATAGGTGACGATCACCGGATGGCCGTCGTCGAGCAGCCGCTCGGCGCAGTGACGCCCCAGGCGTTGCGTTCCGCCGGTGATCAGGATCGGGGACTGGCTCACGGGCGCTCCTTCTCCTCGCCGGGGGTGAGCGGCGCCGTCTCGGGGTCGGCTTCCGGCAGCGGCAGAAAGGGCACGCGGGGGGCGTAACTGAAGACGTCGGAGTGGACCTGCTCTGCCACCAGCCCCCGCGGCGCCAGGGTGTCGACGCAGGCGTACACCATGCCGGGGGAGCCGGCCAGATAGATCTCGACGCCGTCGAGGGTCTGGATCTCGGCGGCCAGCACCTGATCGATGCGCCCGGTGTGCCAGCGAATGCCGGGCAGGCTCTCGAGCGAGGCTTCCGGTGTCTCGACCACGGCGTGGAGGGTCAGGCTCGAATGCTTCAGTGCCCACTCCCGGGCCAAGGTCTCGGCGTAGAGATCGCGACGCTCGCGCACCGCCCACCAGATCGATATCTCCCGATCGGGTTTTTCGGTCAACGCCGCCTCGACGATGGCCTTGATCTGGGCGAAACCGGTGCCCGCCGCAATCAGCAGCAGGGGTTCCGACCGCCCGGCGGGGAGCGTGCACTCGCCGCTGGGCAACCGCACCGACAGCCGGTTGCGGTGGGTCAAAAGCTCCCGCAGACGTGCCGAGTGGGTGCGCTCGGGCCAGTGCTGAATATGCAACTCCAGCCGCCCGTCGCCGGTCTCTGCACAGGCGATCGAAAAAGGCACCCACGTATCAGGTTGCAGTTCCAGCTCGAGATACTGCCCGGGGGCATGCGCGATCGCCTCGGCACGTCCTTCCAGTATCACCCGGAACACATCGGGCGTCAGATCCTCGACGGACTCCACTTGGCAGGTCAAAGTTCTGACCGTCATGTTCACCTCGTTGCTTGCCGTCATGCCGCCCCGTCTTCGTTCGACTTTCCCACTCGTGCCGGCAGTACCGGCACATCGATACCGTAGCTTTCCCAGCGCTCGTCGACCCGCGATTTGATCGCCGGGTCCATGACGATGGGCTCGCCCCACTCGCGACTCGTCTCGCCAGGCCACTTGTTGGTCGCGTCCAATCCCATCTTGGACCCCAGACCGGCCGTCGGCGAGGCGAAATCGAGATAGTCGATCGGGGTGTTCTCCACCATCACCGTGTCCCGCGCCGGGTCCATGCGCGTGGTGATGGCCCAGATCACGTCCTCCCAGTTACGCGCGTCGACATCGTCGTCCAGCACGATCACGAACTTGGTGTACATGAACTGGCGCAGGAAACTCCAGACACCCATCATCACGCGCTTGGCATGGCCGGGATACTGCTTCTTCATGGTGACCACCGCCATGCGGTAGGAGCATCCTTCCGGCGGCAGGTAAAAGTCGACGATCTCGGGAAACTGCTTGCACAGAATCGGCACGAACACTTCGTTGAGTGCCAGGCCCAGCACGGCGGGTTCGTCCGGCGGCCGGCCGGTATAGGTCGAATGGTAGATCGGATCCCGCCGATGGGTGATGCGCTCGACAGTGAAGACCGGGAAATGCTCGACCTCGTTGTAGTAGCCGGTGTGGTCGCCGTAGGGACCTTCGGCCGCCATGTCGTCGGGGTAGATGTAGCCCTCGAGCACGATCTCGCTGGAAGCCGGGACTTCCAGATCGGCGTGACCACACTTGACCAGCTCGGTGCGGGATCCCCGCAGCAGACCGGCGAAGGCGTACTCGGAGAGGGTATCGGGTACCGGGGTCACGGCGCCGAGGATAGTCGCCGGATCGGCGCCCAGCGCCACCGCCACCGGGAACGGCTCGCCGGGATGGGCCTGCTGCCATTCGCGGAAATCGAGCGCCCCGCCGCGGTGGGAGAGCCAGCGCATGATCAACCGGTTCTTGCCGAGCTTCTGCTGACGGTAGATGCCCAGATTCTGCCTCGCCTTCTGCGGCCCCTTGGTCACCACCAGCGCCCAGGTCACCAGTGGTGCGACGTCACCGGGCCAGCAGTGCTGAATCGGCAGGCGGTCGAGGTCGACATCCTCGCCTTCGAGCACCACCTGCTGACACGGCGCGGAGCGCAATGTCTTGGGTCCCATGCTCATGACCTGCTTGAAGATCGGCAGCTTCTCCCAGGCGTCCTTGAGTCCCCTGGGCGGATCGGGCTCCTTCAGGAACGCCAGCAGCTTGCCCACCTCCCGCAGCGCTTCGACACTCTCTTGCCCCATGCCGAAGGCGACCCGCTGGGGGGTGCCGAACAGATTCCCCAGCACCGGCATGTCACTGCCCTTGACGTTCTCGAACAGTAGCGCGGGCCCACCGGCGCGCAGGGTACGGTCGCAGATCTCGGTGATCTCCAGATAGGGATCCACCTCCACCGTGACACGCTTGAGTTCACCGCGTGACTCCAGCGCCGCGATGAAATCCCGTAAATCTTGATATTTCATACCGTTGCCCGCATCCCGCTATCCAAGAACGCAAAGAGGGCAGCATAACATGCTGCCCTCTATTTTCTGCTTTGTCCCAAAGATCTCATGAAACGTTGAGAGCCGGGTGGGCGAACGAAGATGAGACAGGGCGGAAAATCGCGAGAGCGCGGAGTTTACGAGAGTAAATAAGCAGCTTGAGCGATTTTCCAACACAGTATCATCGAGTGCAGCCAGCCCGAATCAACGTCTTTTCATGGCTTCGAAGAATTCAAGATTGGTCTTGGTATCCTTGAGACGATCGATCAGGAATTCGGTGGCCGCCACATCGTCCATCGGGTTGAGCAGCTTGCGCAGAATCCACATCCGCTGCATCTCTTCCTCGGACGCGATCAGATCTTCGCGACGTGTGCCCGAGCGGCGGATATTGAAGGCCGGATAGACGCGACGCTCCGCCAGCTTCCGGTCCAGATGGGCTTCCATGTTGCCGGTGCCCTTGAACTCCTCGAAGATCACTTCATCCATCTTCGAACCGGTATCGACCAGCGCCGTGGCGAGGATGGTCAGGCTGCCGCCCTCTTCGATGTTACGCGCGGCACCGAAGAAGCGCTTGGGCTTCTCGAGCGCATGGGCATCGACACCACCGGTCAACACCTTGCCGGAGGAGGGCACGACGGTGTTGTAGGCACGTGCCAGACGGGTGATGGAGTCGAGCAGGATGACCACGTCCTTCTTGTGCTCGACCAGCCGCTTGGCTTTCTCGATCACCATCTCGGCGACCTGGACGTGACGCGCCGGCGGTTCGTCGAAGGTCGAGGCCACGACTTCGCCGCGCACCGTGCGTGACATCTCGGTCACCTCTTCCGGCCGCTCGTCGATCAGCAACACGATCATGTGACATTCGGGGTTGTTGCGGGTGATCGAGGTGGCGATGTTCTGCAGCATCAAGGTCTTACCGGCCTTGGGCGGCGACACGATCAGGCCACGCTGGCCCTTGCCGATCGGCGCCGTGAGATCGATCACGCGGGCGGTGATGTCCTCGGTGGAGCCGTTGCCGATCTCCATCACCATCCGTTCCTGCGGGAACAGCGGCGTCAGGTTCTCGAACAGAATCTTGTGCTTGGCGTTTTCCGGCTTGTCGAAATTGATCTCGTTGACTTTCAACAGCGCGAAATAGCGCTCGCCCTCTTTCGGCGGCCGGATCTTGCCGGAGATCGAGTCCCCCTTGCGCAGATTGAAGCGGCGAATCTGGGATGGAGAGACATAAATGTCGTCGGGGCCGGCCAGATAGGAGGAGTCGGCGCTACGCAGGAAACCGAATCCGTCCTGCAGAATCTCCAGGACGCCATCGCCGTAGATGTCTTCACCGCTCTTGGCGTGCTTCTTCAGGATGGCGAAGATGATGTCCTGCTTGCGTGAGCGCGCCAGATTGTCGATGCCCATCTCGCGGGCGATATCCAGCAGTTCAGGAACGGATTTTTGCTTGAGTTCGGTTAGATTCATGAGTTCGGTCAGAGAGGGCTCGTGTCGCAGGCAATGACTTTTGCCGAGATAGAAAAGAAGGACAAGAGGCGGTCAGTTCAAATGCCGCGCGGCGCGTTCAGTCGTCCCAGAAGCTAGGCGCTTCGCATGGTCTGTTGGACCTGCCATCAACCAGGTCGGGATGCCGACTTGGCGTGTGACGTAAGGTGCCGGGAGAGCGATTCGATTCGCCTGCAATCTCGCGGAAAGAGTCATCCGAAAGAGTGGTCGCTATCCAAAGATCGGCGTTGGCCGAAAATCGGTACTGGGATTGACTGACGACTTGGGGGACCGCGACGCGGTCAAGAAGCATTCGGAACAGGCGAACGTCCAGATGGTAGACAAGCTATCTTCCGAAAGCAAGTCACGAATATGGAGGTCGTGGGCCATAAGATCAAGTGTCGCTGTCCAGGCCAGCCAAGGAAAACGGCGCAACCGGACCGGGCAGGCCTCCCCAGCGCGGGTATCGCCAGGCAAGCGCAGTTGTCGTAGCCAGCCTAATGGCGCGTACACTCCTCGCCCACCTGCAGCAGCTGCGATTCCGACAAGGCTCCGACCCGCGTCAGTCGAGGCTCCCCGTCGACGAACAGAATCATCGTGGGCGTCCCCTTGACCCCGTACCGTTCGGCCAGTGTCGGCTCGCGGTCCACATCCACCACCCCCACCGGTAAATCGCGGATCGACTCATGAGAGATCGAGGAGAGCCGCGACAACAGCGTTTCGCAGGGCTGACACCAGTCGGCAACGAAGATCGCCAGCCAGGGCGACTCCCGCGCTTCGCGCTGCTGCTCGAAAGTCTCACTATTGAGATGACGCCGCGCTGACTGCATGAGCCTCCGTCCCGCTCGTGAAAGTGACCTCGCCTGGCAGCATGCCTGCCGCCCCGGCGATTGACAAGGCCACGCCCCCACCGCAATCTTGAGCCACCCGACGCAGGGCCCAGGATGCCAGTAACGACATGGCGTCACCGCTGCCCTGCGGACACCCACGTCTTTACGCCAGCCTTCGAGGACGCCACGCCATGAGCGGGAAGTCGACCGCCACAGACGCGACGCGCCGTCTGGCCGCCATCGATCTCGGTTCCAACAGTTTTCACCTGCTGGTGGCCAACTATCAGGACAGCCAGCTGCAGGTCGTCGCCAAGATGGGCGAGAAGGTCCAGCTCGCAGCCGGACTGGACGATCAGGAGAACTTCACCGACGCCGCCATGGATCGAGCGCTGGCGTGTCTGGAACGCTTCGCCCCCTTCGTTGCTGGCGTCGCCGCCGCCGACCTGCGTATCGTCGGCACCAATGCGCTCCGCTCGGCCCGCAACGCGCGCGCCCTGATCGATCGTGCCGAGGCCCTGATCGGCCATCCGATCGAGATCATCGGCGGTCGTGAAGAGGCCCGCCTGATCTATCTGGGGGCCGCCCACGCGCTGGCCGAAGTCCACGGCCGACGCCTGATCGTCGATATCGGCGGCGGCTCCACCGAGTTCATCATCGGCGAGGATTTCGAACCGCAGGCGCTGGAGAGCCTCCATATGGGCTGTGTCGCCTACACTGGCGCGTTCTTCGCCAGTGGGGAGCTCAGCGAGAAGCGTTTCCGACGCGCCGAGATGGCCGCGCTGTCCGAACTGGCCAACATCCAGCGCCAGTACTGCCGACTGGGATGGCAGGATCCGATCGGTTCCAGCGGCACGATCAAGGCGGTGGCGGCCGTGCTCGGAGCACGAGGCGACGGGGACGCCACGCTGATCGAACGCGACGCACTGATGAAGCTGCGGAAACGACTGATCGGCTTCGGTCAACTGGAAAAGGTCGCCATGGAAGGTCTCAAGGAGGACCGGGCGCGGGTGTTCCCGGCTGGCGTGGCCATCCTCTGCGCGGTGTTCGAGGCCTTCGACCTCCAGCGGATGCGCTACTCGGATGGCGCGCTGCGGGAAGGCGTGCTGTTCGACCTGATCGGCCGCAACACCCCGGAGGATTCCCGTCGTCACAGCGTGGAGCTGCTGATGCGGCGCTACAGCGTCGAGGCCTCCCATGCCGACCACGTGATGGAAACCGCCATGGTCGCCTTCGACCAGGTAAGCGAGTCATGGGCCCTCGGTGAGGAGCAGCGGCTATTCCTGATCTGGGCGGCCCAGTTGCACGAGATCGGTCTGGCGATCTCCCACAGCCAGTTCCATCGCCATGGCGCCTATCTCATCGAGTACTCCGATCTGACCGGTTTCTCGCGGCCAGAGCAGCAGGCGCTGGCCTTTCTGGTCCGCGCGCATCGGCGCAAGTTCGCCCACAAGGAGCTGGAAGCGCTGCCCAGCGCCATACAACCCACCTACTGCCGACTGGCTCGCCTGCTACGACTGGCGGTCATGCTCAATCATCCGCGTCCGGAACAGGCGCCGGTGGATTTCCAGCTGGCCTGCAAAGGTGACGATCTGCACCTTTCGCTACCGGAGATCAGTTTTCAGGCGCTACTGCTCAACGACCTCGAACAGGAGGCGGAATACCAGAAGGCCGCAGGACTGACGCTGACTTACGACGTCTGAACGCGGCGCCACTTCAGCCGTCGTCTCCCGACCGCGCTCCCGCCGCCGCAGGAATCGGCAGCGCCGTCTGCCGCCACCCCTCGGCAGTCAGCGTGCCCAGCACGGCCACGAGTTCCTCGCCTTGCCACACCAGCGGTAGCCGATCGCGCTGCCAGGGTGGAATGCCGGCTTCCTGCAACAGCCGCTTGATATCCCGCCTGCCCCGGCCAGCCAGGCGCATGGTTTCGCCGCCTCGGCGCAGGCCGACTCGCAGCACCGGCCTGTCCGCGTCGTGCGGCCAGGGTCTCAGCGACCATGAATGCACACCCCAGGGCGTCTCGAGTGGCGCCCTGCCATCCCACGGCCGCTGCCATTCGGGATCGATTGCCACCGATGGCGCCATCAGAAACAGATGATCGCGCCAGATTCGTGCCTCGCCCCCCGCCCAGGCGATGGCGGGCAACCGGTCCCCACTCGCCACGCGCAACTGGCGCTCGAGTTCCGTGAGACGTTTGGCCGGTGGAGTGGCGAGCCCTCGCCATTGAAGTGCATGGCGCACCAGCAGGCGCAGACGGGCCGGGGTCAGGGTTCGCAGTGTCGTCAGCGGCAGGCGCTCCGGGTCGCCACCGGCCGCAGCGAGATCGATCGCCGCCAGCTCTCCCAGCAGTTCGTCGGCCTCCTGCAGATGCGCGGCGCTGCGCCCGACGACCTCGGCCAGCCTCGGCCAGCGCGAACGCAGCGGCGGCATGGCGTGAGCGCGCAGATAGTTGCGATCGAACGCCATCTCGGCGTTGGTGGGATCATCGCACCAGACGATCTCCCGGCGCCGGGCCTCATCCACGAGGTCGGCACGAGACAGGGCCAACCAGGGGCGCTCGATCCGGATTCCCCGCCATTGACGGGTTGGCGGCATGCCCGCCAGACCTCGCACGCCACTGCCCCGCAGCGCCGCCAACAGCAATGTCTCGGCCTGATCGTCAGCGTGGTGCGCCAGCCACAGCCGGTCGCCGGCAGCGAGCGTTTCGGCGAACGCCCGGTAACGGGCTTCCCGGGCGGCGGCCTCTACGCCCCGCCCCGACGGTTCCACCTCGACCCGGGCCACACTCAGCGGCACCGTCAGCGCCCGGCACAGCGCACGGCAGTGGGTCTCGAAACCGTCCGCCGCCGCCTGCAGGCCATGGTTGACATGAATCGCCTGCAGCTCGATGCCGCGCCGGCGCGCCAGTGGCGCCACGACGTGCAACAGCAGCGAGGAGTCGAGACCACCGGAGAGCGCCACCCATACGCTACTGCCCGGCACATGATCCGCCAGGGTGCTATCGAGAATCGCTTCGAGGGAGGATCGCACGGCGGCCTCCTGCGTGCCGGGGTGAGGGTGCCTGGCGTATGGCGGGGAATTCTCGCCGGGACTGGATGCCCAGGAGGATAGGCGCCCAGCAAAGCCCGAACAGGGCGGAAGACGGAAACCGGTAAGGCAGCGGATTGACGTGGGTGCCAATGAGCTTGCCTTGCCGGTTGACTCGTTACGCTCGCCCTCCGGACCAGTCCTCGGCGCGCCGACTCAATGCCGGGTGGGCGAGCGCGGGAGCGCCATCAAGCGGCAGGAGCACCGTAGGACATCAGTCGTCCATAGCGCCGTTCGAGCAACGTCTCGGTATCCATCGCCTGCAGCCGATCCAGACTGCCCGTCAGCGCTTCCCTCAACTTGTCGGCGGTCTTGCGCGGGTTGCGGTGGGCGCCACCCAGCGGCTCGTCGATCAGGGTATCCACGAAGCCCAGTTCCTTCAGTCGCTCGGCGGTGATCCCCATCGCCTGGGCCGCTTCGGAGGCCTTCTCTGCGCTCTTCCACAGGATAGAGGCACAGCCTTCCGGCGAGATCACCGAATAGGTGGAGTACTGCAGCATCTGCAGCTCGTCGCAGACCCCGATGGCCAGCGCCCCGCCGGAACCGCCCTCACCGATGACGGTGGAAATGATCGGCGTCTTCAATCGCGACATCACCGCCAGATTGTAGGCAATCGCTTCCGACTGACCACGCTCCTCGGCGTCGATCCCGGGATAGGCGCCAGGCGTGTCGATGAAGGTCAGCACCGGCATCTTGAAGCGCTCGGCCATCTCCATCAGACGGCAGGCCTTGCGGTAGCCTTCGGGACGCGGCATGCCGAAGTTGCGTCGCACCTTCTCCTTCACATCGCGGCCTTTCTGGTGACCGATGATCATCACCGGCTTGTCGTCGAGACGCGCCACGCCACCCACCAGCGCCGCGTCGTCGGCGAAATGGCGATCGCCGTGCAACTCGTCGAAGTCGGTGAAGATGCTGTCGAGATAGTCGAGCGTATAGGGCCGCTGGGGGTGGCGCGACAGCTGCGTCACCTGCCAGGCGGTCAGGTCACGGAAGATCTGCTCGGTGAGCTTGCGGCTCTTCTCTTCGAGCTTGCCGATCTCGTCACTCAGGCTGATGCGGCTATCGTTACCGACCAGGCGCAGCTCTTCGATCTTGGCCTGGAGTTCGGCAATCGGTTGTTCAAAGTCTAGGTAATTGGGATTCATAGAGCTTCTACTGTGTGATCCTGGCAAGCTTCGATTTCTGAAATACCGGCGACTGGGGTGCCGCGAAACGGATGATTATCGCACCTTCACGGATGTTGGCAAACAACCGCACCCGGAACGCTGTCAGCCGCCGCGGTAGCGCAATGCGACGTTTTCATAGCCCTCGACCTCGCGAAGCGATGTCATCAACTCGTCGCTGGGCGACACCTTCCACGAGGCAGCGAGCTCGAAACAACCGCTGGCCTTGGCGTTGCGATAGCGCACCCGCACCGGCAGACCGGATTCGCTCAGCCACGGCGAGAGGCTGTCGTGCAAGGTGCGGGAGAAACGCCCGTTGAGTCGACCGCCGTCGACGGACAGCTCCACCGCTTCGCCGAAGCGAGCGCGGGCGTCGGCCATCAGGGTGACGTCCTTGCTGCGCAGACGCAAACCGCCGGAGTAATCATCGCTGGAGACTTCACCCTCGATGATCAGCACCTGGTCGGCGGTCAGTTTTCCGCGCACCTGGTCGAACAGCTCGCCGAACAGCGACGCCTCGATCCGGCCCGTCCGGTCATCGAGAGTGACGAACGCCATGGTGTCGCCACGCTTGGACTTCATGGTCCGCATCGCGACGACCAGCCCGGCGACCCGTTGAGGCTCCCGCGATGGCTTGAGATCGACGATGCGAGTCGCCACGAAACGCTTGAGTTCGTGCTCGTACTCGTCGATCGGATGGCCGGTGAGATAGAGCCCGAGGGTATCCTTCTCGCCGGCCAGGCGCTCCTTGTCGCTCCAGTCACGAGCGTGCCGGTAGTCGGCATAGATATCCTGGTTCTCGTCGGCGTCGACGAACGCCTCGCCGAACATGTCGATCATGCCCAGATTCTGGTTGGCCTGGTTCTGCGACGCGGCCTTGATGGCGGCATCCAGTGAGGCCGCCAGCACCGCTCGAGACGGCCCCAGCGTATCCAGCGCACCGGAGCGGATCAGGGCTTCGAGGGTGCGCTTGTTCATGCGCTTGCCGTCGATGCGGCGACAGAAATCGAACAGGTCGGAAAATCCGCCCTCGGCTTCCCGCGCCTCGACGATGGCGCCGATCGGCCCCTCGCCGACGCCGCGAATGGCGCCGAGCCCGTATACGACCTGGCCATCTTCGTCGACGGTGAACTTGTAGGCGCCGACGTTGACGTTGGGCGGCGTCACCGTGAGCCCGATGTGGCGGCACTCCTCGATCAAGGGCACGACCTTGTCGAGGTTGTCCATCTCCGTCGAGAGCACCGCCGCCATGAACGGCGCAGGGTAATGCGCCTTCAGCCACGCCGTCTGGTAGGAAACGAGGCCGTAGGCGGCCGAGTGAGACTTGTTGAAGCCGTAACCGGCGAACTTCTCCACCAAATCGAACAGGTTGCCGGCCAGATCCTTGTCGATGTCGTTGGCGGCGCACCCCTCCATGAAGCCGGCGCGCTGCTTGGCCATCTCTTCGGGCTTCTTCTTGCCCATGGCACGACGCAGCATATCGGCCTGGCCCAGGGTGTAGCCGGCCAGGACCTGGGCGATCTGCATCACCTGCTCCTGGTACAGGATGATGCCGTAGGTCGGCTCCAGCACCGGTTTGAGCAGTTCATGCTGGTAGTCGGGGTGGGGATAGGCCAGTTCGGCGCGACCATGCTTACGGTTGATGAAGTCGTCGACCATGCCGGACTGCAGCGGCCCCGGACGGAACAGCGCGACGAGAGCGATCATGTCCTCCAGCGAGTCCGGCTGCAGCCGCTTGATCAGCTCCTTCATGCCCCGTGACTCGAGCTGGAACACCGCTGTGGTCTCGGCCTTCTTGAGCATGTCGAAGGTCGGCTTGTCGTCGAGCGGGATGGTGCTGATATCGAGCGGACCGACCCCATCACGCGCGCGCACCACATCGACCATTTCCAATGCCCAGTCGATGATGGTGAGCGTGCGCAGGCCGAGGAAGTCGAACTTGACCAGCCCGGCGTCCTCGACGTCGTTCTTGTCGAACTGGACCACCAGCCCCGAACCGTTCTCCTCGCACAGCAGCGGCGAGAAGTCGGTCAACTTGGTCGGGGCGATGACGACGCCCCCAGCGTGCTTGCCGGTCCCCCGGGTGATGCCCTCGAGCTTGAGCGCCATCTCCCAGATCTCGGCGGCCTCCTCGTCGTACTCGAGGTACTCCTTGAGCTGCGGCTCCTGCTCGATCGCCTTGGCCAGGGTCATGCCGACCTCGAACGGGATCAGCTTGGAGAGCTTGTCACCCATCGAGTAGGGTTTGCCCTGGGCACGCGCCACGTCGCGCACCACCGCCTTGGCGGCCATGGTACCGAAGGTGACGATCTGCGAGACCGCATTGCGGCCGTAGCGATCGGCCACATAGTCGATGACCCGGTCGCGTTTCTCCATGCAGAAGTCGACGTCGAAGTCGGGCATCGAGACACGTTCCGGGTTGAGGAAGCGTTCGAACAGCAGGTCGTATTCCAGCGGGTCGAGATCGGTGATCTTGAGCACGTAGGCGACCAGCGAGCCGGCCCCCGAACCGCGCCCCGGGCCGACGGGAATGTCGTTATCCTTGGCCCACTGGATGAAGTCCATCACGATCAGGAAGTAACCTGGGAACCCCATCTTGAGGATGATATCGAGTTCGAAATCGAGGCGCTTGCGGTATTCCGGCTCATGCTCCGCCAGCGAGCGACCGGGGTAGATCGGCGTCTCCCCGCCGAACAGCTGGTTCAGGCGATCGGTCAGGCCGTCGTGAGAGATCTTGCGGAAGAATTGATCCTGGGTCAGGCCCTCGGGAATCGGATACTCGGGCAGGAATATCTCGCCCAGACGCACGCTGGCGCTGCAGCGGGCGGCGATCATCACGCTGTTTTCCAGCGCCTCGGGGATGTCGGCGAAGAGTTCGGCCATCTCTTCGGGCGTCTTCAGATACTGCTCCTCGCTGTAGCGCTTCTCGCGGCGGGGATCCTCCAGCGCCTTGCCCTCACCGATCGAGACCCGGGTCTCGTGGGCCCAGTAGTCGCTACGCTCGAGAAAACGCACGTCGTTGGTCGCCACCACCGGCACGCCGCTCTCGCTGGCCAGCCGCACGGAGTGATGCACGCACTCCTCGTCGTACTGGCGGCCGGTGCGCTGGAGCTCGAGATAGAAGCGGCCTGGGAAATGCCGCTGCCACTCCTCCAGCAGCTGACGCGCGGTGGTGACCTGCTCGGCGATCAGGAAACGCCCGATCTCCCCTTCCCGGGCGCCGGACAGCGCGATGAGCCCGTCGTTCTGCTCGAAGACCCAGGCCTTGTCGAGAATCGCCATGTTCTGGCGCTGGCCGTCGGTCCAAGCCCGCGAGATCAACTCGGTCAGATTGCGGTAGCCGGTATCGTTCATCGCCAGCAGCGTCAGGCGATAGGGGTGGCTCTCGTCGTGAGCGTTGTGCAGCCACAGGTCGGCACCGATGATCGGCTTCAGGCCAGCCCCCTGGGCCGCCTTGTAGACCTTCACCAGACCGAACAGATTGGTGTCGTCGGTCACGGCCACAGCCGGCATGCCGGCCTCGGCGGTGGCCTTGATCAACGGTTTGAGCCGGACCAGGCCATCGACCAGAGAGTATTCGCTATGGACACGGAGGTGAACGAAGGGTGTTGTCATGACGAACTCGAGTCAGGCGGCGAGTGAATTCGGATATCGGGCATGCGATCCCGCCATGCGACCGACGACGACAGGACGTATCGACGTGGCCGGCACATCGGCAGGACCAGCATGCCCAAAGGCGGTACGGGCCACAATGGCCCTATCGATCACGGCGGGCGCTCAAGCGCCGGCGAGCCGCTCTCTGACTGGCGCGAAGGAGCTGCGATGCTCCGTCAGCGGGCCCAGTCGGGCCAGCGCCGCGAGATGTTCCGGCGTCGGATACCCCTTGTGACGGCAGAATCCATACTCGGGATGGCGCGCGTCCAGGGCCAGCATCTGCGCATCCCGGGCCACCTTGGCCAGAATCGAGGCCGCGCTGATGGCAGGATGACGGAGATCGCCCTTGACCACGGCCTGTCCCGGGCAGGCATGACCGGGCAGCCGATTGCCATCGACCAGCAGATACTCGGCCGGTGTCGGCAGCGCATCGATCGCCCGTCGCATCGCCAGATGCGTGGCGTGATAGATGTTGAGCGAGTCGATCTCCCGCGGCGAGGCCTCGGCTATCGAGAACGCCAGCGCGCATTCGCGAATCCGGAGATCGAGCGCTTCGCGACGCGCGCCACTCAAGCATTTGGAGTCGGTCAGTCCGTCGATCGGACACCCGGGGTCGAGGATGACGGCGGCGGCCACGACCGAGCCGACCAACGGCCCTCGCCCGACCTCGTCGACACCGGCGATCAGGTGCCCTTCGTATTCGATGATGATCTCAGGCCAGAGGGATGGCAAAGATTTCGATGACATGGTTTCCCTCATTCCCCCTCCCGTGGCTCGGCATCCAGCGCTCCGTGCTCGACCAGTGACATGATGGCGGCGGCGGCTCGCTCGCTGGCACCGCGCTGCAGCCCGGCGTGCATCGACGCGAAACGCTGCTCGAGCGCCGACCGCAGTCGGGCGTCCTCGAACCAGGGCAGCAGCGTCTCGACCAGCGACTCGGGAGTCACCGCATCCTGGATCAGCTCGGGCACCAGGGTCTCCTGCGCGATCAGGTTGGGCAGCGAGATCCAGCGTGTCTTGACCAGCCGCTGCGCCAGCCAGTAGGTCGCTGGTGCCATGCGGTAGGCGACCACCATGGCCCGATGGCATAGCATCGTCTCCAGTGCCGCCGTGCCGGACGTCAGCAGCACCGCATCGGCGGCCGTCATCACCTCCCGCGAGCGGCCCTCGACGATCACCGTGCCAGCGGCCAGGTCGGGAAACTTCGCCAGCAGGGCCTCGAGCTCCTGCTGTCGTTCCCGGGAGGCCGCGGGGATGGCCACCTGCAACGTCCCCAGGCGCTGGCGCAGCATCGATGCCGCGCGCAGAAACAGCTCACCCTGGAAGCGGATCTCGTTGCCGCGCGACCCCGGCAGCAGAGCCAGGGTCGGCACGTCGGCAGCCAGCCCGAGCCCCCTTCGCGCCGCGCCGCGATCGTTGATCAGCGGCAGCTCGTCGGCCAGCGGGTGGCCGACATAGGCGACCGGCACACGGTGCTCAGCGTAGAAGTCGGCCTCGAACGGCAGAAAGGTGAGCATGCCGTCGACCGCCTTGGCAATCGTCTTGACGCGTCCTTGGCGCCAGGCCCAGACCGAGGGACTGACGTAATGCGCGGTCCGGATACCGGCGTCGTGCAGTTGCCGCTCGAGGCCAATATTGAAGTCCGGGGCGTCGATGCCGACCATGATGTCGGGGCGCCAGGCCAGGGCGTCGCGCTTGAGATGACGACGCACCTTGATCAGGCCGGGGAGATGCTTGAGCACCTCGACCAGGCCCATCACCGAGAGGGTCTCCAGCGGATAGAGCGACTCGAGCCCCTGCGCCTGCATTCGCGGGCCACCGATGCCGCGGAACTCGACTCGGGGATGGCGACGCCTGAGCGCCTGCATCAGGCCGGCGCCGAGAATATCGCCCGACAGCTCCCCCGCCACGAGATAGACGCGCATCCGCCCGCTCCTAGCGGATGATACCGCGCTGGGAAACCTTGAGAGAGTCGATGAAGCGCCGCGTCTCGTCGAGCGAGAAGCGGCTCTCGATCTCGCCGATAGCCTGCTCGAGTGTCAGCCCCTTGCGATAGACCAGGCGATACGCTTCACCCAGTGCCTTGATCGCCTCGACCGAGAACCCCCGGCGTTTGAGACCGATGGAGTTGAGCCCGTGAGGCGCGGCCGGATTGCCATTGACCATGATGAAGGCCGGAATGTCCTTGGTGATCGCGGAGCATCCGCCGACCATCGCATGCTCACCCATGTGGGCGAACTGATGGATGGCAGACAGCCCACCGATGATGGCGAAATCACCCAGGGTCACATGGCCGGCCAGGGTCGCCTGGTTGGCGAGAATGCAGTCGTTGCCGATCAGGCAGTCGTGCCCCACGTGAGAGTAGGCCATGAACAGATTGCGGTCGCCGATGGTGGTGACACCGCGGTCCTGGATGGTGCCTCGGTGAATCGTCACGCTCTCGCGCACGACGTTGTCGTCACCCATCTCGAGCCGCGTCGGCTCACCGGCGTACTTCTTGTCCTGACAGTCCTCTCCAACCGAAGCGAACTGGAAGATCCGATTGCGCTTGCCGATTCGGGTCGGCCCCTTGAGCACGACGTGCGGCCCAATGACGCTACCGGCATCGATCTCGACGTCGGGTCCGATCACGCTGAAGGGGCCGACGTCGACGTCGTCAGCCAGTCGGGCGGAGGGATCGACGATGGCGGAGGGATGAATCAAGCGATTTTCCTCTCGGCGCAGATGATTTCCGCCTCGCAGGCCAGTTCGTCACCAACCGTGGCCCGGCAGGCGAACTTCCAGATGCCTCGCTTGCCCTTGATGACATTGGCCTCGAGCCGCAGTTGATCGCCCGGCATCACCGGGCGCTTGAAGCGTACATTATCGCTGCCGACGAGATAGTAGACATAGCCGTCGGCCGGCATTTTGTTGACCGTCTTGAAACCGAGAATACCACAGGCCTGGGCCATCGCTTCGATGATCAGCACACCGGGCATGATCGGATGATGGGGGAAATGACCATTGAAGAAAGGTTCGTTGATGCTGACGTTCTTGTACGCCACGATCGACTCGCCAATCGTGATTTCCATCACGCGATCTACCAGTAAAAATGGATAACGATGCGGTAGATACTCGCGAATCTGGTTGATGTCCATGATCATCAATACAACCTCTGAAATAACGAAATGCCCGCCATGAAGGCAGGCACGGGGCGGCAAAACGGCGTTCACCCGTGTGGGCGGGCATTATACAGGCGCAAAGGGTGTCCGCCAGTCTTTCGGCGCGCGACGGGGCTTGGGCCGCAAGCCTTTCAGCTATCGCGGATATCCCGCTCGAGGCGCGTCAGCCGCTTGGCGATTTCGTCGAGTTGCTTGAAGCGTACGGCGTTCTTCCGCCACTGACTGTTCGACATCGAGCCGGTACCGGAAGAGTAGACCCCCGGTTCGAGGATCGAATTGGTGACCAGGCTCATGCCGGTCACCTGAACCCCGTCAGCCAGTGTCAGATGGCCGGAGAGCCCCACCCCGCCCCCCAGCAGGCAGTGACGACCGACCTTGGTGGAGCCCGCGATGCCGACACATCCCGCCAGGGCACTGTGATCGCCGATCTGCACGTTATGGGCGATCTGGACCTGAGAATCGATCTTCACCCCATTGCCGATCTGGGTATCTCCCAGCGCGCCACGATCGATGCTCGAACAGCTTCCCACCTCGACATCTTCGCCCAGCACGACGCCACCCAACTGCGCGATCTTCTCCCACTGCTTGCCATCGTGAGCGAAGCCGAAGCCATCCCCGCCAATGACACAGCCGCTGTGGAGGATGGCGCGATCGCCGACGATCACGCCGTGATACAGCGTGACGTTGGCATGCAACCGAGAGCCGCGACCCACCGTGGTATCGGCGCCGATGAAGCACCCTGCGCCAATCACGCAGTCATCGGCGATATCGGCACCGTCCTCGATGACGCAGTGGGCACCGATCTCGACGCGCTCGCCGAGCCGGGCGCCCGGCGCGACCACGGCCGTGGCGTGCACGCCACGGGGAGACTGGTTGATCAGCGGATCGAACAACCGCGACAGCTTGGCGTATCCCAGGTAGGGATTGTCCAGCTCCAGCCGGGGGCACGGGCAGCTTTCGCCATGGGCGGGATGCACCAGAACGGCACCGGCCCGGGTCGCGGCCAGATACTTCAGGTACGCCCGGTTGGCCAGGAACGCAAGATCCGTCGGGCCGGCATCGGCCAGCGTTGACAGACCGTCGACACGCAGATCCGCGTCGCCGACCAGGCGTGCATCCAGACGCTCGGCGAGTTCGCCGAGCGTGTAAGAGCGGGAGGTCTCTCTCTTCATGAGCGGGCGCCGGATTGAATCATCAGTTGAGCGAGTTGAAGATTTTCGTCACTTCGGAGGTGATATCGAGGCTGTCGCCCGAGTAGACCACCGCGTCACGATCGACCACCATGTCCAGGTCATGCTCGTCGACGACCCGCTGAATCGCCTGGTCAAGCTTGGGCTTGGCCCCTTTCAGGTACTGCTGCTCGGCCTGCTGCTGCGCCTGCGAGATCTGTCCACGCAACTGCTGGAACTGCCCGCCTTTCTGGCGCAGCTGCTGGGTCACCGAGTTGCGCTCGGACTCCGACATCACGTCGCCATCCTTCTGCAGGCGCTGCTGCAGTTGCTGCAACTCCTGGCTCAGTGATTCCGCTTGCTGCTGCTGGGCGCTGATGCGGTTCTTCAGCTGGTTCATCGAGGCCTGGGCGGAATTGGAAGACATCAACGCTTCGCGCCAATCGAGAACGCCCACCTCCGTCGCCATCGCCGGCACGGAAACCATCGTCAACAAACCTAGCCCCAGAACTCCTGCTATCTTGCGCATGCGGCATCTCCTTGAAACGAGCCTGACTTACTGCCTGTGAACATCTGAATTCGAGTTCGCGGCGCCACCCGGACGCCGCGAACTCACCGCGCTTGAACTAGAAAGTCTGGCCAAGCGAGAACTGGAAGACCTGTGGATCGTCTCCCTCCTTCTCGTTCAGCGGCTTGGCGACACTGAAGGTCAACGGCCCCACTGGCGTCAGCCAGGACAGCCCCAGACCCACGCTGTAGCGCAGATCGTCGAGATGGACCCCGCTGTTGCAGTTGGAGGGGCCATCACCTGCCACCACCGGGTAGCAATCGGTCAGGAAGGTGTTGCCGCCGTCGAGGAAGACGCTGGTCTGCAGCGACCGGCGGTCCTCGACCCAGGGGAACGGATAGATCAGCTCCGCGGAGCCCTCGACCAGCACGTTGCCGCCCAGGGTATCGTCATCGCCATCGTTGCGCGCGGTGGTCTTCGGCCCCAGCGTGTTGCCCGTGTAGCCGCGCACCGAACCCAGGCCGCCCGAGTAGAAGTTCTCGTAGAACGGGTAGGGATCGTTGGAACCCAGCGTATCGGCGTAGCCTAGGTTGCTGCTGAACTTGACGGACCAGTCGGGGTTGAGCTCGAACAATTTCTGGCCGCGGTAGCGCAGCTTGTAGTACTCCGCGTCCGATCCGGGCAGCGCGGTCTCCAGCGAGACGCGCTGGTAGCTGCCAGCGGTCGGCATGATTCCGCGATTCAGATTGTTGCGAGTCCAGCTGGCGGTCAGCTTGTAGTTGAAGAAGTCCTCGCCCTGATCGTCGGTGTAGCGCACGATTTCGGAGGGCGTGTCGTCGTAGGTATCGATCGACAGGTTCTCGAGCCCGACGCCGAAGTTCAGCCGCGACAGATCATTGATCGGATACCCGAAATTGATATTGCCGCCGTAGGAGTCGGTCGAGTAGGTCGAGATATCGGAGTCTTCGTAGTCGGTCTCGCGATAGAAGACGTTGTAACCGCGCGAGATACCGTCGAGGGTCCAGTACGGGTCGGTGAAGCCGAAGTTGATGTTGGTGAACGTGTCGCTTCGCTGCGCACCGATATTGACCCGGTTACCGGTGCCGAGGAAGTTGCTCTGCGACAGCGCCGCCCCATAGATCACGCCAGCGCTCTGCGAGAAACCGACACTCGCCGAGATCGAGCCCGACGGCTGCTCCTGGACGTTGTAAGTGACGTCCAATTGATCCGGCTCGCCGGCCACCGGACGGGTATCCACATCCACCTGCTTGAAGAAACCGAGCCGCTCGAGCCGCTGACGCGACTGCGAGATCTGGTCGGTGGAGGCCGGCGCGCCCTCCATCTGCACCATTTCGCGGCGCAGCACTTCATCCTGGGTGGTGGTGTTACCCTCGAAATTGATCCGGCGTACGTAGGCCCGTCGTCCCGGATCGACGCGGAAGGTCAGATCCACCGTATCGCCCGCCTCGTTGACGGTAGGCACGGCCTGAATATCGGCGAAGGCGAAGCCTTCGGCACCGAGCTTCTGACGCAGGGCTTCCGAGGATTCGGTCACCTTGCTCTGAGAGTAGTATTCGCCAGGCTTGGCGGTCACCAGTGACCGGGCGGCGGACTCGTCGATCTTCAGGTCGCCGGCAAAGTTGATCTTGTCGAGCTTGTAGCGCTTGCCTTCATCGACATTGATGGTGACGAAGATGCGGGACTTGTCCGGGCTGATCGACACCTGGGTCGAGGTGATGGCGAAGTTGACGTAGCCGCGATCGAGGTACCAGGAGCGCAGCGTCTCCAGGTCGCCGGACAGCGCTTCGCGAGAATACTCGTCGTCGGAGAACCAGCCGAAGAACCAGCCTGGCTTGTCCTCGAGCTGGAACAGATCACGCAGCGTGTCGTCGTCGAACGCCTCGTTGCCGACGACGTTGATCTGGCGAATCTTGGCGACTTCGCCTTCATTGATATTGATGTTGACCCGAACCCGGTTGCGCTCGAGCTGCTCGACGGATGTCTTGATGTTCGAGCTGTACCGACCCTGGGACTGATAGAGTCGTTCCAGCTCGCGCTGCATCTCCTCCAGGGTCGAGCGCTGCAGGACCTGGCCTTCGGCCAGCCCGGCGTCGGTCAGCCCCTTGCGCAGGTCGTCGTCGGATATCTGCGAGTTGCCGTCGATGTTGATCTCGGCAATGGACGGCCGCTCGACCACGTTGACGATCAGTACGTCACCGTCGCGGGAGAGCCGAATGTCGTCGAACAGCCCGGTGTCGAACAGCTGCTGGGCGGCTTGGCCCAGTTGCTGGTCGTCGACCGTCTGATCGGCACTGACGGGGAATGCGTTGAAAACGGACGCAGCCGAGACGCGTTGCAGCCCCTCTACACGAATATCCGAAATCTCAAAAGGTGCCGCCAGCGCAACGGGAGAGCTGGCCAGCAGAAATCCTGCCAATCCGATGATCTTGAGTTTCATGCAATCAATCGCTTCTGTGGGGTCCGCCCGCGTATCGAACAGGCACCTTATACATTTCTCCCTACGACTGACAAGCTCGTCGCTCACCACTCATGGGGTCTTCCCGGGTACCGGTGTTCCCGGCGCCGTCAGGCCGCCCGGCAACGGCGTCCCGTCATCAAAGCCGCATCAAATCGAAGTAGAGCGCCATCACCATCAAACACCCCACCAACGCCACGCCAACCCGCAAGCCCACGGCCTGGGCCGTTTCCGAGACCGGCTTCCCCCTGACGAGCTCGATCAGGTAGTAGACCAGATGACCGCCATCGAGCACCGGGATCGGCAGCAGGTTCAGCACGCCCAGGCTGATCGACAGATAGGCCAGAAAGCCGATGAACGTCTCGACGCCGCTGCGCGCCGAATCACCGGCGATGCGCGCGATGGTGATCGGTCCGGAGAGGTTCGAAGGCGAAATCCAGCCGACGATCATCTTGCGAATCGAGTCCGCCGTCAGCCAGGTCATCTCGCCGGTCTTTTTCAACGCCTGACTCACCGCCGCCAGCGGGCCATAGCGAATCTCGCGCCGGTAGGACTCGGGCCACTCGACCGCCTGCGACGCGGCGCCCACGTAACCGATCTCCTCGCCATCCTCGGCCTGCCTCGCCTCCGGCGTCAGCGTGACGCCACGAGTCATGCGGTCCCGCTCGACCTCCAGTGACAGCTTGGCGCCGGGATGGCTGCGCACCGCATCGACGAACGCGACCCAGTCGCCAACCGGCTCACCATCGACACTGACGATGCGATCCCCGGCCTGCAACCCGGAACGACCCGCCGGGCTGTCTTCGAGCACCCGCCCCAGTACCGCCGGCACCTCGGGGCGCCATGGTGTGATGCCCAACGACGACATCGGCTGCGGCGGGTCCTGGCGCACCAGCCACTGCTGAACGGGGACGGCGTGAGTTCGGGTCGCACCGCCCGAAGGATCTCGGGTGGTGACTTCCAGTTCGCCGCTGGCGCCGATCGCCGCGATCAGCTGCAGATTGACCTCATTCCAGGACGGCGTCTCGCGCCCGTCGACACTGACGATCTCCTGTCCGCTGCGCAACCCACCCTGGGCAGCCAGGGAATCCAGCTTCACCTCGCCGATCACCGGGGCCACGGTGGTGGCACCGTAGACGAACAGCGCCCAGTAAGCGACCACAGCCAACAAGAAATTGGCGATCGGCCCGGCCGCCACGATCGCGATTCTCGCCCAGACGCTCTTGCGATTGAAAGCCTGGGCCTGCTCTGCCGGCGCCACTGGGCCCTCGCGCTCGTCTAGCATCTTGACGTAACCGCCGAGCGGAATGGCGGCAATGGCGTATTCCGTCCCGTGGCGATCGAAGCGCGACCATAGCGGCTTGCCGAATCCCACCGAGAAGCGCAAGACCTTCACGCCACAGCGCCGGGCCACCCAAAAGTGCCCGAACTCGTGGAACGTGATCAGCAGGCCGAGTACGACGATGACCGCCAGTACGTTCTGGATCGTGTCCATCACGCCCGCCCCCTCTGGAAAGACCGTTGATGCAGCAGGTGCTCGGCCGACCGCCGCGCCCGTGCATCCTCGCACAATATCACGTCGAGCGAATCCGCCGCTCGCCTCTCGGTCGCCTCGAGCGTAGCCTCCACCAGCTTGGCGATGCCGGGAAAAGAGAGCTCCCCGTCGAGGAACGCCTGCACCGCCACTTCATTGGCGGCGTTGAGGGTCGCCGGCATCGTGCCACCGGCTTCCATTGCCTCCCGAGCCAGCCGCAGACAGGGGAAGCGAACCTCATCCGGGGCCTCGAAGTCGAGACGCGATATCGCGAACAGATCCAGCGGCTCGACACCGGCATCGAGCCTCGAGGGCCAGGCCAGACCGTAGGCGATCGGCGTACGCATGTCGGGATTGCCCATCTGCGCCAGCACCGAGCCATCGGCATACCCGACCATCGAATGCACGATGCTCTGAGGATGAACCACCACCTCGACCTGCGCGGGCGCCGTATCAAACAGCCAGCACGCCTCGATCAGCTCGAGGCCCTTGTTCATCATGGTGGCGCTGTCGACGGATATCTTGCGCCCCATCGACCAGTTGGGATGCGCGCACGCCTGGGCGGGCGTGACATCTTCCAGCGCCTCGAGCGACCAGGTTCGAAACGGTCCTCCCGAGGCGGTCAGCCACAGCCGCGATACGCCGTCACGAGTCAGCTCGCGGTGGCGACCGTCACGCTGCATAGGAAGACACTGATAGATGGCATTATGTTCCGAGTCGATGGGTAAAAGCGTGGCGTCATGACGCGATACGGCGTCCATGAACAATCCGCCGGACATCACCAACGCTTCCTTATTGGCCAGCAGCACGCGTTTGCCCGCCTCTACTGCCGCCAATGTCGGCATCAACCCTGCCGCGCCCATGATCGCCGCCATCACCACGTCCACTTCGGCCGCTCGCGACACTTCCACCAGGGCAGCCTCTCCGTGGGAGACGTCGATCTGCGTCAACCGGGCTTTCCGCAGTCGGGAGCTCAGCCATTCGGCATCCTGCGACGTGCCGATCACCGCCCTCTGCGGCTCGAACCGCAAGCAGATCTCGAGCAGCGCCTCGCGGGAACGCTGGGCTGTCACCGCGTGAAGCTGATAGCGATCGGCGTGCCGAGCGATCACGTCCAGCGTGCTGCGACCGATGGAACCGGTCGCGCCCAACAGTGTGACCTTGCAGGAAGAGGAAGACATCGATGTGCTATCCCAGCCAGGGGCGGATCAAAGCGAAGAGAGGAACGGCAGCCGTCAAGCTGTCGATACGATCGAGGATGCCACCGTGGCCCGGCAGCAGGTGACTGGAGTCCTTCAAGCCACGAAAGCGCTTGAGCATGCTCTCGAGCAGGTCTCCGATGACGGAGATGAAAGCCACCACCAGCGCGACGATCAGCAGGGCCAGCGCCTGACCGAGGTCAAGCGCCAGCCACACCGTGTAGACGAGCACCAGCAGCGCGACCGCGACCCAGCCGCCATAGACGCCCTCCCACGACTTGCCCGGACTGACGCTCGGCGCCAGCTTGCGGCGGCCATAACGGCGTCCGGCAAAATAGGCCCCGATATCCGCCACCCAGACCAGCAGCAACACGAACAGCAACCACTCGCTACCCTGCTGGCGAAGTTGGTAAAGCCCGACCCAGCAAGGCAACAGCACCCACATGCCCATGCACAGACGAAGCACCGGCGGCTGCCACTGCCCGGTGGCGCCGGGATAGCGAGAGACCCACCAGGCGTTGGCCAACCAGCCGAGCGCGCCGACCCATAGCGGCCAACGCGCCTCGGCCCACCCCGACCACCATGCGATCACCAGCAGCAACCCGAGACCGAGAGTGTAGAGCAGTCGCGGCTTGACCTCGTCGAATCCCGCCAGACGCGCCCATTCCCAGGCCCCGAGCAGCAGCACGAACGCGGTGAAGACGGCGAAGCCGCCCCCGGAGAGGCCGAACAAACCGCCGAGAGCCAGTGGCGCCAGTACCAGCGCCGTCAGTATCCGTTGTTTAAGCACCCTGAACCTCGACCTGCTGCTGGCTCATGCCGAAACGGCGCTGGCGCTGCTGGAACGCCTCGAGTGCGGCATCGAAGGCGGCCCCATCGAAATCGGGCCAGAGTTCCGGGGCAAACACGAACTCCGCGTAGGCAAGCTGCCACAGCAGGAAGTTGGAGATCCGCTGTTCCCCACTGGTGCGGATACACAGGTCGATGGGCGGTTCCTGGCTCAGGCACACCTCGCGGTCCAGCGCCGCTTCATCCACGGCCTCGGGAGTGATGAGCCCATCGGCGACCTTGCGCGCCAGCCGCTGCGCGGCGGACGCGATATCCCAGCGCCCGCCATAGTTGGCAGCCACGACGAGATGCATCCCGGAGTTGTCGCGAGTCAACGCCTCGGCACGACTCATGTGCTTCTGCAGGGACGACGAGAAGCGGCGGCGATCGCCGATGATGCTCAGGCGGATCCCGTTCTCATGAAGCCTCTTCACCTCGCGCTTGAGCACCAGCATGAAAAGTTCCATCAGCGCACCGACCTCCGCCGAAGGACGACGCCAGTTTTCGCTCGAGAAGGCGAATAGTGTCAGGGTCTCGATACGCTGCTCCGCCGCCCGCCGAATGACGGCGCGCAACGACTCCACTCCAGCGCGATGTCCCTGTGCGCTGGAGAGCCCTCTGGCGCGCGCCCAGCGATTGTTGCCGTCCATGATGATCGCCACATGGCGGGGCATCGACGGCATCGCTTGGACGTCACGCGACTGCGTGTCTGTCATGATAGCTCGCAAGACAGGTGGGTGGCGGCGCCCGCGTGCCAAAGCCATCGAGCGCCCGAACCCTCATACCTGCATCAGGTCATGTTCCTTGGTTTCCAGCAGCCGATCGATCTCGCTGACGTGCTTGTCGGTCAACTTCTGGATTTCCTCTTCTCCGCGACGCTCGTCATCCTCGGTGATCTCCTTGTCCTTGAGCAACGTCTTGAGATCGCCATTGGCGTCGCGGCGAATACTGCGGATCGCAACCTTGGCGTTTTCGGCCTCGGCACGCGCCTGCTTGATATAGTTGCGCCGCGTCTCCTCGGTCAGCGGGGGCATCGGCACGCGAATCACGTTGCCGGCAGTAGCCGGGTTGAGCCCGAGATCGGCGGTCATGATCGCCTTCTCGACTTTCGGCACCATCGGGCGCTCCCACGGCGTCACGGCCAGTGTCCGAGCATCCTCGATCGTGATGTTGGCGACCTGGTTGATCGGCATCTGGCTGCCGTAGTACTCCACCATCACCGCATCCAGTATGCTCGGGTGCGCCCGGCCGGTGCGGATCTTATGGAAATTGCTCTGAAGCGCATCCAGGCTCTTTTGCATGCGTGCGCCAGCGTCTTTCTTGATATCGTCGATCATGTCCTAAACCTCAATCAATCAGCGTGCCTTCTCGCCCACCGACCACCAGATTCAACAGTGCTCCGGGCTTGGTCATATCGAAGACGCGAACCGGCATGTCATGGTCCCGTACCAGGCAGATAGCGGTCAAATCCATCACCCCCAGCTTTTGGTCCAGCACGTCATCGTAACTCAAACGCTCGTACTTGACGGCTTCCGGGTGCTTGACCGGATCCTTGTCGTAGACACCATCGACCTTGGTGGCCTTGACCACGACGTTGGCGTCGATCTCGATGCCCCGCAGACAGGCGGCCGAGTCGGTCGTGAAGAAGGGATTGCCCGTACCGGCAGAGAAGATGACGACGTCGCCAGAGGTGAGGTAACGGATCGCGGTGCGCCGATCGTAGTGCTCGACGACCCCGCTCATGGGGATTGCCGACATCACTCGCGAGCGGATATTGGAACGTTCCAGCGCATCGCGCATCGCCAGGGCGTTCATCACCGTGGCCAGCATCCCCATGTGGTCACCGGTGACCCGCTCCATGCCCGCTGCGTGCAGCGCTGCACCCCGGAACAGGTTGCCGCCGCCGATGACGATACCGACCTGGACACCGATCCCCACCAGTTGGCCGATTTCCAGCGCCATGCGATCGAGCACCTTGGGGTCGATGCCGAAATCCTGCTCCCCCGTCAGCGCCTCGCCTGAAAGCTTCAACAATATGCGCTTGTACTTCGACTTGTCGCTACGCTCATTGGGCTTGCTGGGTCGATCAATGACTTCAGGCATGACGCTCTCTCCTGGTTTGACGAGTCGGATTCGGCAGGTGGCAGACGATCTTCTCATCCGCCGGATACGCGATGGCGTGCGCTTTCGCGCACGCCATCAGAGGGATCGGCCACAGGCATGAGCCCCGAGCACGGTCCCAGGCACTATCGGAAACTCAGCTACGGCGAGCCTGTTCCATCACTTCCTTGGCGAAATCGACCTCTTCCTTCTCGATGCCCTCACCAACCTCGAAGCGCGTGAAGCCAACCACTTCGCCACCTGCCGTCTTGGCGTACTCGGCAACGGTCTGGTTCGGATCCTTGACGAAAGGCTGTTCGGTCAGGCTGTTCTCCGCCAGGTACTTCTTGAGGCGACCCTGGACCATCTTCTCGGCGATCTGCTCTGGCTTGCCGGCCATGTCCGGCTGGGCCAGGATGATCGCCTTCTCGCTGTCGAGCTGGGCCTGCGGCATATCTTCCGGACGCGCGACGACCGGGTTGATCGCGGCCACGTGCATGGAGACATCCTTGGCCACTTCCGGGTTGCCGCCCTTGAGCACGCTCAATACACCGATACGATCGCCATGGACATAGGCACCCACGACGCCGCCTTCCGGTGCATCGACGACGACCGCGCGACGCACGGAGATGTTCTCGCCGATCTTCTGCACCAGCTGGTTGCGAGCATCTTCCAACTCGCCGTCCATGATGGCCGCAACGTCTTCGGACTTGGTCTCGAATACCTTGGCCAGCACCTTGGAGGCAAAGCTCTTGAAGTTGTCGTCACGAGAAACGAAATCGGTCTCCGAGTTGACTTCCAGCATCGCGGCGTAGCTGCCGTCTTCGGCGACGCGGGTCAGGATCGCACCTTCGGCGGCCGTCCGGCCCGCTTTCTTGGCGGCCTTCAGACCGGAGTTCTTGCGCAGATCCTCGATCGCGCGATCGATGTCACCGTCGGCTTCGGTCAGTGCCTTCTTGCATTCCATCATGCCGAGACCGGTACGCTCACGCAGTTCCTTGACTAGAGAAGCGCTGATAGCTGCCATGTTCTACCCCTGAGAATCGCTGTTTCGTCTGACGAACGACGCCACGAGAGCGTCGCTCCGGGTGTGAAAAGGGGGCTATGGAGCCCCCTTGTGTCTGCGCCGATACCGGCGGACCGACTGCCGCCCTGCGGGAGCATGCTCAGCGCAGACTCGATGCCGTTTTCTCGATTACTGAGCGGCTTCGCTGGTCTCGCTCACCTCGACGAACTCGTCGGGACGACCTTCCTTCGCCTTGCCGCAGGCGTCGGCGATCGCCTGCACATAGATCTGGATGGCGCGAATGGAGTCGTCGTTGCCCGGGATGACGTAATCGACGCCATCCGGGTTGGAGTTGGTGTCGACGACACCGATCACCGGAATGCCGAGCTTGTTGGCTTCGTTGATCGCGATGCGCTCATGATCGACGTCGATCACGAACAGTGCGTCGGGCAGACCGCCCATCTCCTTGATACCGCCGATGGAGCGCTCGAGCTTGTCCTGCTCACGAGTCGCCATCAGCACTTCTTTCTTGGTCAGCTTCTCGAACGTACCATCTTCGCGCATGGTCTCGAGCTCGCGCAGACGCTTGATCGACTGGCGGATGGTCTTGTAGTTGGTCAGCATGCCGCCCAGCCAGCGATGGTTAACGAACGGCTGACCAACGCGATTGGCTTCTTCCTTGATGATCTTGCTGGCGGAACGCTTGGTGCCGACAAACAGGATCTTGTTGTTGGAAGAGGCCATCTTCTCGACGATGCTCGTCGCTTCCAGCAGTGCCGGCAGCGTATGCTCGAGGTTGATGATGTGAATCTTGTTACGTGCACCGAAGATGTACTGCCCCATCTTCGGGTTCCAGTAACGGGTCTGGTGACCGAAGTGTGCGCCTGCCTTGAGCAGATCGCGCATGTTGACTTGTGCCATGATGACTCCTGAAGAATCGGGTTAGGCCTCCACACACCCCATGGATCCGACCGCTCGGCTAGACCGTCGCGGCACCCGGGACCATGTGTCGGTGCGTGTGTGTTTTTTGATGACGCGACCTTCGTTCGAAGATCGTCGCCGCTACTGACTCGACCACCCTGGCGACAGCGTAAAGATGCCTGCCGGAAGCCAGATCGGCCATCTTTGCCGGAACCGGTAGACGGGCAATTGCAGTCGAGCGCGCGGATTTATACCATAGAACGCAGGCAAGATGAAGTCGCCGGTCGTCTAAGGAAACACTGAATGAATCGGCGAGCGGGATGAACCACAGGGCGAACGGAGCACGGAAACCGGAGCCTGCGGGGTATAGTGAGGATTCCGATCGGACCGGCACCGCCAACGCAGTGATTCGCCCGCGCCACCCTTTATGCAGTGTTTCCCTGAAGCCCGGCAACACCGGGGACAGCCGACCGCTGCCCGAGACACGCCATCGCCCCTATCGACCCCCCATTGCGAGAGCGCATGAACATTCCACGCAAGACGCCCGACGAGATCGAAAAAATGCGCGAAGCCGGCCGCCAGGCCGCTGCAGTATTCGAGATGATCATCCCGCACGTGCAGGTCGGCGTTTCCACCGGCGAGCTCGACCGCCTGTGTCACGACTTCATCGTCAAGGAACTGGGTTCCACCCCGGCCCCCTTGGACTATCACGGCTTCCCCAAGTCGATCTGCACCTCGATCAATCATGTCGTCTGCCACGGCATCCCCGACTTCGACAAGAAGCTCAAGAGTGGCGACATCATGAACATCGACATCACCGTGAAGACCGCCGACGGTTACCACGGCGACAGCAGCATGATGTTCGTGCTCGGCGACACCATCCAGGGGGAGCGCCTGAGCCGGGTCACCCAGGAGAGCCTCTATAAAGGTATCGCCGAAGTGAAACCGGGCGCCAGGCTGTCGACCATCGCCCGGGTGATCCAGAACCACGCCGAAAAGGCCGGCTACTCCGTGGTCCGGGATTTCTGCGGTCACGGTATCGGCGCAGGCTTCCACGAGGAGCCGCAGGTCCTGCATTATGACGGCTACGCACCGGAAGCCGATGCCGAACTCGCCGAAGGCATGTGCCTGACCATCGAGCCGATGCTCAATGCCGGTGGCTACCGTACCAAGGTGTTGAAGGACGGCTGGACGGCAGTGACCAAGGACAAGAGCCTGTCGGCACAGTGGGAACACACCCTGCTGGTCACCGCTTCCGGCGTAGAGGTCCTGACGGCCCGCTCCGATGAAGACTTCGGCTTCCTGACGGACTGATCGTCGCCTGCCTGCCGCCCCACCTCCGGAGACGCCCGTCGCATGCTGCTGCATCACTACCGTTTTCAACCCGACGAAACACTATTCGATGCAGCGGCCTTCCGTGAGGCGCTGGCGTGCGACTCCCAACCCGTCGCGCTGTTCAAGCTGGCGCTGAAGACGATCCGCGAGCGCCTCGACGAGCGTTTTCGCGCTGGCGCCGATGTTCGCGACCTGGTGTACGGCCGTGCCTGGTGCCTGGACCGGTTGCTCGAGATCGCCTGGGAGCGGTTCGAGTGGCCGGACGACAACGTCGCCCTGCTGGCCGTTGGCGGTTACGGCCGCGGAGAGCTGCACCCTTATTCCGACATCGACCTGCTGCTGCTGCTCGGTACGGACGACGACACGCCCTATCGCGAGTCACTGACCGGCTTCATTACCCTGCTGTGGGATATCGGCCTAGAGGTCGGGCAGAGCGTGCGCTCGCTCAATGACTGCGAGCGGGAAGCCCAAAGCGACATCACGGTCATCACCAACCTGCTGGAGACCCGTACCCTGGCGGGCCCGGAGACACTGCGCAGCGCCATGCGGGAGCGCCTTTCCACCCACCACATGTGGTCGTCGGCAGCGTTCTTCGAGGGCAAGTGGCAGGAGCAGATCGCCCGCCACTACAAGCACAACAACTCCGAGTACCACCTCGAGCCCAACCTCAAGAGCGCGCCGGGCGGCCTGCGCGACATCCAGATGATCGGCTGGGTGGCCAAGCGCCACTTCGGTCCGCTGCGTTACGAGGATGTCGTCGCACAGGGCTTCATGAACGATGCCGAGTTGCGGATCCTGAGCCAGGGCCAGGCGTTCCTGTGGCAGGTGCGCTACGCCCTGCACATGATTGCCGGACGCGCCGAGGATCGCATGCTGTTCGACCACCAACGCGCCCTGGCCAAGCTGTTCGGCTACACCGACACCCCACAGCGACTGGCCGTCGAGCAGTTCATGAAGGCCTACTACCGCCACGTCACCGCCCTGGCCGGACTGAACGACATGCTGCTGCAGCATTTCGACGAAGTGATCCTCCACGCCGGCGAGGCGCTCGAGGTCAAGCCGATCAATGCGCGCTTCGAAAGCCGGGGCGGCTATATCCAGCTTCGCCACCCCAACGTCTTCCTGCGGCGCCCCGGCGCGCTGCTGGAACTGTTTCTGCTGATGGCCCAGCATCCGGAGATCGAGGGCGTGCGGGCCGATACCATCCGTCAGATTCGCGACCACCGTCACTTGATCGACGACGCTTTCCGCGACGATCTGCGCCACCAGAGCCTGTTCATGGAACTGCTGCGCAGCGGCGGCGACGTCCCCACCCAGCTGACTCGCATGAATCGATACGGGGTACTGGGCAAGTACCTGCCCGAATTCGGCGAGGCCGTCGGCCTGATGCAGCACGACCTTTTCCACATCTATACCGTCGACGCGCATACCCTGCGCCTGCTCAGTTTCCTGCAGCGTTTTCGCGAGGAGCGGGACACCGACGAATATACCGTCGCCATCGATGTGATCCAGAAGCTGCCCAAGCTCGAACTGCTGTGGATTGCCGGGCTCTATCACGACATCGGCAAGGGGCGCGGTGGCGATCACTCGGAACTCGGCGCCATCGATGCCGCCGAGTTCTGCCGCCGCCATGCCTTGTCGAGCTGGGACACGCAACTGGTGGCCTGGCTGGTGGAACACCACCTGCTGATGTCGAAGACGGCACAGAAACGCGACATCTCCGATCCGGACGTGATCCACGCCTTCGCCCGAACCGTGCGCGACGAGACCCATCTCGACTATCTCTACGTGCTCACCGTCGCCGATATCAGCGCCACCAACCCGACGTTATGGAACGGCTGGCGCGCCTCGCTGATGCGCCAGCTCTACACCGAGACCCGCCGAGTGCTGCGTCGAGGGCTCGACAACACCGTCGATCGACAGGTCTGGGTCAGCGAGACCCGAGAGGAGGCGCTGGGGCTGCTGCGGACCGTCGGCGCCGACGTGACCCGCGTCACGGAACTCTGGCAGACCTTCGGCGAGGACTACTTCCTGCAGTACACCCCCAGCGAGATCGTCTGGCAGACCCAGGGCATTCTCGCCCACCACGACGATCACCTGCCTCTGGTCCTGGTCAGCGCCCCCAGCGAGGACATGACCGAGGGTGGCACCAAGCTGTTCATTCATACGCGCTCGGCCGACGACCTGTTCGCCGCGACGGCCGCCGCCATCGAACAGCTAGGCCTGTCGATCCACGACGCTCGAATCGCCACCTCGAGCGACGACTGGACGCTCAACACCTTCATCCTGCTCGATGACGATGACGATGCCATCCGCGACCCTGCGCGGCTGGAGACGATCCGCCGGCACCTGGTCGAGGAGCTCGACGACCCCGACGACTATCCGCAGATCGTCAGCCGCCATACACCCCGGCAACTGAAACACTTCCGGGTGCCGGTCGAGGTGATCATCGAGCAGGACCCCGCCAACGCACGCACCTCGCTGGAGCTGATAGCCCCCGACCGCCCGGGGCTGCTGGCTCGGGTCGGCCGCATCTTCATGGAGCAGAACATCGCGCTGTCGACGGCCAAGATCGCCACTCTCGGCGAGCGGGTCGAGGACGTGTTCTTCATCACCGACAAGCACGGACGGCCGCTGACCGACCCCGAGGCCCAGGCACGACTGCGCGCGCGTCTTTACGAAGTCCTGGACGTTTAGCGCCCGACTCGCCGGAACCAGACCGCCTCAATCGACCGGTGCGGGGTTGGCTTTCAGCCATGCCCGCATCTGTTCGATCTCGGCCTGCTGGGCCTCGATGATCTTCTGGGCCAGCGCACGCATCTCCGGATCCTTGCCATAGGCGAGCTCGACCTTGGCCATCGCCATAGCCCCCATGTGATGGGCCAGCATGCCGGTGGCAAAATCGATATCCGGGTCGCCGCTGTTCGCCAGCTCCATGTTGTGCTGCATGCGGGTCGCCGCCTCACGGTAGGCATCACTGGCCTCGCTGGATTGGGCGGACGATTCAGAACGGACCCGATGATCGCCATGGCCATCGCTCTGCGGCTGAGCCAGACCACTGGCGGCGAAAGCCAGCAAGCCGGCGGCTACTATACCGATCGACCAGCACTTCGAAGTCATCATTCGCTGTTTCTCCCCGGGAAAAACCTGACGCTAGCACCCTAGCGTTACCCATGGGTCAAGCGCGATCCGGGATGCTCGATTGCCGTTCCATCGGCACCGGTCGGCCCAGGCCCCGAACGACACGAGACTGACGCCACGGCGGCGCGGTTTGAGCCGCCGTCCGTGGGCGCCTATAATCTGCCGCTTCTCCGGCAGCGCCCGACAGGCCAGCGACATGACCATCACCGTTTACGGCATCAAGACCTGCGACACTTGCCGCAAGGCCCGCCGCCGGCTCGACGAGCTGGGCATCTCGTATCGTTACCACGACCTCCGCGAGGATGGGCTCGGGCCGCAGCGACTGGATACCTTTCTGGCCAATGCCGACTGGCAGACGCTGTTGAACACCCGCAGTACCAGCTGGCGGCAACTCGATGCCGCGGACCGGGAGCCGCTGGACGCCGAGCGGGCTCGCGAACTGATGCTGGCCAATCCGACATTGATCAAGCGTCCGCTACTGCAGCGCACCGACCCTGCAGGCCAAGACACCCTGATTGTCGGTTTCGACCCTGCCCGCTACGCGACGCTGGCCTAGCGGTCGAGTTCGCACCGACTCCACGATCTTCCACGACACCTTCACCGAACACGATAAGGAACCTGCGATGTTGAGCTTCGCGCTAGGAATCGGTACCCAGAACAGCCAGGGCGACTGGCTCGAAGTCTACTATCCGGCGCCGCTGCATCAGCCCGCCGCCGACCTCGTCGCTGCCGCGCGCCAGGCCCTGGGTGCCGATGCCGGCGAGGAAGTCGTCAGTTTCCTGCCGGAGCACGCAACCGGCCTCGCAGAAGCGCTGCGGGCCGCCGGCGCCGCCGATCAGGCCGACCTCGCGGAGACGTTCGTCGATGCCAAGCGCCCCCTGGTTGCGGTGTTCCTGGACGAAGACCATGCGCCGGCCAGCGTGCCGGAGGTCTATCTCAAGCTGCATCTGCTCTCCCATCGGCTGATCAAGCCCCACGGCACCCAGCTCGACGGCATGTTCGGCTTGCTCAGGAATATCGCCTGGACCAATGAGGGCGCCATCGACGTCGAGGAACTTCCCGCGCGTCGGCTCAAGGCCCGCCTGGCCGGACGCCCGCTCTCGGTGGACTGCGTCGACAAGTTCCCCAAGATGACCGACTACGTCGTGCCCAAGGGGATCCGGATCGGCGATACCGCCCGCGTACGCCTCGGCGCCCATCTGGGCGAAGGCACCACGGTCATGCACGAGGGTTTCTGCAACTTCAACGCCGGCACCGAAGGCCCCGGCATGGTCGAGGGACGTATCTCGGCCGGCGTCTTCGTCGGCAAAGGCTCCGACCTGGGTGCCGGCTGCTCCACCATGGGTACGCTCTCCGGCGGCGGCAACGTGGTGATCAGAATCGGCGAGAACTGCCTGATCGGCGCCAATGCCGGCCTGGGCATCCCGCTGGGCGACCGCTGCACCGTCGAAGCCGGCCTCTACGTCACCGCGGGCTCCAAGGTCACCGTCCTGGACGACCAGGGCGAAGCCGTCCAGACCGTGGCCGCGCGCGAACTCGCCGGCCAGGACGATCTGCTGTTCATTCGTCACTCGGTGACCGGGCGCCTGGAGTGCCGCACCAACAAGAGCGCCGTCGCCCTCAATGAATCGCTGCACGCTCACAATTGATCCGGCCCGACCGGCTGCCCTGGAGAACCGCATGCCCCAAGCGTCAATGACGACCGCGCCCTCCGACACGCTGACGCTGGCACTGGAGCTGCTCAAGCGACCGTCGGTGACGCCGGACGATCACGGCTGCCAGGCGCTGATGATCGAGCGCCTGGAACGCATCGGCTTCCAGATCGAACGGATGTCGATCGGCGGCATCGACAACTTCTGGGCCACCCGGGGCCAGCACGGCCCGATGCTCGCCTTTGCTGGCCATACCGACGTGGTGCCCAGCGGACCGGAGAGCGAGTGGCAGTACCCGCCATTCGAGCCGCGCATCGATGAGGCCGGTTTTCTCTGCGGACGCGGGGCCGCCGACATGAAAGGCAGCCTGGCGTCGATGGTGACGGCCGTCGAGCGCTTCGTCGCCGCCCATCCGGACCACCACGGCAGAATCGCGTTCCTGATCACCGCCGACGAGGAAGGCCCGGCGGTGCACGGCACCCGGGCCGTGGTGGAGCGACTGCGTGAGCGTCACGAGCCGCTGGACTACTGCATCGTCGGCGAGCCCTCCTCCACCAGCCATCTGGGCGACGTGATCAAGAACGGCCGCCGCGGATCGCTGGGCGGGGTGCTGCGGGTGCGCGGCATTCAGGGCCATGTGGCCTATCCACAACTGGCCCGCAACCCGATTCACCAGGCGTTGTCACTCCTGTCCGAACTGGTCGACGAGCCCTGGGATGCCGGCAACGACTTCTTCCCGGCGACCAGCTTCCAGATCTCCAATCTGCATGCAGGAACCGGTGCCACCAATGTCGTTCCCGGCGAACTGGAGGTGACCTTCAACTTTCGCTACTCCAGCGAGGTCACCCAGCTCCAGTTGCGCGAACGGGTCGAGCGGAAACTGGCCGCCCACGGGCTCGATTATCAGCTCGACTGGACCCTCAACGGCGAACCTTTCCTGACCGCGGAGGGGGAGCTTCTCGAGGCGGCGCGACGTGCCTGCGAGGCGATCACCGGCCATCGGCCGGCGCTTTCCACCTCCGGCGGCACGTCGGACGGGCGCTTCATTGCTACACTGGGCACGCAGGTGATCGAGCTGGGTCCTGTCAATGCCACCATCCACCAGGTCAACGAACGCATCCGTGCCGACGACCTCGATACCCTGAGCCGCATCTACGAGACGACACTCGAGCGGCTGTTCGCCAGAGGAACCCATGGAGCGTTTTCCTGATATCGAAATCTATCTGGCCGTCGCCGACGTCGAGGCCATCACCCGGTGGCTGCGACAGGCCCTCGGCGACGATGACCTGACGCTGGGCCGGGCCGGCAAGGGGATCTGGCGTGGCAGGACCGCTGGCGCCGAGCCAGGTGTCGGCATCATGCTGGTCGAACGCGCCGCCGATGGTTACGCCAGCCTGTGGTTCGACTGCGACGCCACGCCCTGGCCCCGAGACACCGACTGCGCCCGCGACGCCGCTCGCGAGCTGGGCTGCGAGGCCCGCTGTTCGCTGGGTGGCTGGCAGCCCGGTGACGATCCCGACCGATTCTGGCAGGTAACGCCGGACGGTCACGAGCACACCATAGAGTGGCCCGACTCGGGCCGCTGACCACGCCGTCGCCGCCGGAACGCGGCCGGTCCGACAGGGAGTCACCTACATGGCGGAATCCAAGCCAGTCATCTATGCCGCCATGGGCGGCAATCTGCTCATTGCGGTCACCAAGTTCGTCGCGGCCTCGATCACCGGCAGCTCCGCCATGCTCTCCGAGGGCATCCACTCGGTGGTGGACACCGGCAACCAGATTCTGCTGCTGTTGGGCATGAAGCGGGCCAAGCGACCGCCGAGCCCTCAGTTTCCGTTCGGTCACGGCAAGGAGATCTACTTCTGGAGCTTCGTGGTCGCGCTGCTGATCTTCGCGATCGGCTCCGGGGTCTCGCTCTACGAAGGTGTGATCCATATCCTGCACCCCGAACCGATCGAGTCGCCGCTGGTCAACTACATCGTGCTCGGCCTGGGTATCCTGTTCGAGGGCGCCTCATGGGCATTCGCGCTCAACGAGTTTCGCAAGACCAAGGGCAAGTGGGGCTACGTCGAGGCGGTACAGCGCGGCAAGGACCCGTCCATGTTCGTGGTGATCTTCGAGGACTCCGCAGCGCTGCTCGGCCTGATGGTCGCGCTCGCCGGGGTTGCCCTGTCGCAGTGGACCGGCATCCTGCTGTTCGATGGCATCGCTTCGATCATCATCGGGCTGCTGCTCGGCGGCACGGCCATCTGGCTGGCCATGGAGACCAAGAGCCTGCTGATCGGGGAAAGCGCCAACCAGCACGTGGTCGAGAGCATTCGCCAGCTGGCGGGAGATGCCGATGGCGTCGAAGGCGTCAACGAAGTCCTGACCATGCACATGGGCCCCAACTTCATCCTGGTCAATCTCAGCGTTCGCTTTGCTCGCGGCGCCACGGCGGAGCGCATCGAGCGTGCCATCGCCAAGCTCGACCGGGAGATCAAGCAGGCCCACGATGGCGTCAAACGGGTATTCGTCGAGGCTGAGGCGCGCGCGGGAGTCGACGAGACGCCATCGGCCTCCGGGGCGTGAGCAGGAAACGAAAAACCCCCGGAGGCAAGCCTCCGGGGGTTTCGGGCACTCCAGCCGCGGCTTTCAGGTGATGACGGTCACGTCGTCTGCCTGCAGTCCGCGGTCATTCTCGATCACGTAGTAACGCACCTTCTGCCCTTCGGCGAGCGTCCGGTGGCCCTTGCCCCGAATCGCCCGAAAGTGTACGAACACGTCCTCACCGTCGGCCCGCGTGATGAAGCCATAGCCCTTGTTGACATTGAACCATTTGACTTCACCCAGCTCGCGATCGTCGTTCTCCACGTCCGCCAGCATGGCAGCCGTGACCGCCCGCGGGGTCGCTGGCGCCAGCAGCGCCATGGCCAGCGTGCCCAGCCAAAGCACGATGAAGACGGCGATCACCGTCGCCCCATACATCGCCGAGACCCCTTCCACGTTCAAGAACCAGGTCAGGTCGGTGGCCAGCATGCTGCTGATCAGCGTGATCAAAAGACCGATCAGCAATGGCGAGGGTATCGAGAGGAGTAGACTGATCAGCGTACAACGCAAAATTACCTTGCTATTCATGGATTCTCATATCTCTGGACGTCGGAACAAGGAAAACGTACCGCGCCTTCTCAACAACGCGGAAACGGTCTTCATACCCAATATCGTTAATCGACTTTCACTAACTATTAATCGACTTTTACTAACTAAAGGTGCCGTGAATGGAAGATGACACACAGCGTCGGCAGTCTAGCACGGTCGAGACGCCCTCGCGTACGACCTCGGAAGCTCGCCTCGATGCACTCGAGAGCCGCTTGACGTTTCAGGAAGATTGGCTGGAAACCCTCGACCGCCTGGTGAGACAGCAGGCGACAGAACTCGAGCGGCTCGGCCGCGTCAATGCGCTGATGCGCGAGCGGCTCAGCGAACAGCGCCAGGCCATCGACGAGCTGGGCGGCGAGGTGCCACGCCCCGAGGACGAGCTGCCGCCGCACTACTGATCACGACCGCCGCCGTTCACCGCTCTGACGCAACGAAGCCCGGCATCGGCCGGGCTTCGTCGTGGGCGGAGATGGCCTGCCTCAATCGAGGCCGTCCAGAAACCGCTCCGCGTCCAGCGCCGCCATGCAACCGCTACCGGCGGAGGTGATGGCCTGGCGATAGACATGATCCATGACGTCGCCGGCGGCGAACACGCCAGGAACACTGGTCGCCGTGGCATTGCCCTCCAGACCGGACTGGACACGGATATAACCGTTGGCCATATCGAGCTGGCCCTCGAAAATCCCGGTGTTGGGGGTATGACCGATGGCGATGAAGACACCCATGGCATCGAGCTGCTTGGTCTCGCCTGTCAACGTGGAACGAAGTTGCGCCCCGGTGACCCCGCTGCCGTCGCCCAGCACCTCGTCGAGCGTATGGTTCCACTCGATCGCCATGTTGCCGTTCTCGACCTTCTCGAACAGGCGATCCTGCAGAATCTTCTCTCCCCGAAGGCTGTCGCGCCGGTGCACCAGCGTAACCTTCGAGGCGATATTGGAGAGATACAGCGCCTCTTCCATCGCCGTATTGCCACCACCGACCACGACGACATGCTGGTTGCGATAGAAGAAGCCGTCGCAGGTCGCGCAGGCCGACACGCCCTGCCCCATGAACTGCTGCTCGGAAGGGAGACCCAGATAGCGGGCGCTGGCGCCGGTGGCGATGATCAAAGCGTCGCAGGTATAGGTGCCATTGTCGCCCTTGAGGGTGAACGGCTTCTCGCGCAGCTCGACCTCGTTGATGTGGTCGAACAGCACTTCGGTCTGAAAGCGCTCGGCATGCTTGCGCATGCGCTCCATCAACTCCGGCCCCTGCACCCCTTCATCGTCGCCGGGCCAGTTGTCCACGTCGGTGGTCGTCGTCAACTGGCCACCGGCCTGCATGCCGGTGATCAGCAACGGCCTGAGGTTCGCCCGCGCGGCATAGACCGCGGCCGTGTAGCCTGCCGGCCCGGAGCCCAGAATAATCAGACGTTCGTGACGCGCGTCGCTCATGACTACCTCGATTCAGATCAACGATTCGGTTGGCGTATTGCTATTCGATACCCTGTGGCATGTCCCGAACCCGAGCCATGCCACAGGACACCGCGATAGGCGGGCATGATACCAGAAACGACAAAGGCGGCCCGACGGGCCGCCTCTGAAATCATGCCGTTTACAGGTTGCCGGCGTAGGTGCCCAGGTACTTGGCCACGCCTTCGGCTGTGTCCTTCATACCTTCCTGGCCCTCTTCCCAGCCCGCCGGGCAGACTTCGCCGTGAGTCTGGTGGTACTTGAGTGCCTTGACCATGCGCAGCATCTCGTCGACGTTGCGACCCAGCGGCAGGTTGTTGACCGTCTGGTGCTGAACGACGCCATCTTCATCGATCAGGAAGGAAGCGCGCAGGGCGACACCGGCTTCCGGGTGCTCGATGCCGTAGGCCTGGCAGATCTCGTGCTTGACGTCGGCCACGACAGGGAAGCCGACTTCGCCGATACCACCCGCGTCCGGCGAGGTCTTGCGCCAGGCGTGGTGCGTGTACTGGGAATCGATGGAAGCACCGATCACCTCGACGCCGAGCTCCTTGAACTTCGCCAGACGATTGTCATGGGCGATGATTTCGGACGGGCAGACGAAGGTGAAGTCCAGCGGCCAGAAGAACAGCACGCGCAGCTTGCCGTTGCTGTCGGACAGCCGGAAGTCATCCTTGATGGAACCATCCGGCATCACGGCGGCAGTTTCGAAATCCGGGGCTTGGCGTCCTACGAGTACGCTCATTGGCATCTCCTGTGTTGAGTCGTTATGTGATGGCAAATTGTGAAGTGGCTAGACTAAAGACTAACCACTGATGGGCCAATTTGATTGGCGCAATGAATCATATAGCAATTGACTATCAAATCTTGCCACGCGCGCTATCAAGCCGAGACCTATACCACGTCGTCGTCGCTGGCCAGCGTCACCCCTTCCAGCTCCCCGGAGAGCGTTGTCTCCACCACGACATGGATCGGCTGGCAGCAGATGGCGCAATCCTCCCAGGTGTCGTAACCGCCCGCGCTCAGATCCAGCAACAAGGAAAAGGGGGCATCGCAGTACGGACAGTGAACGGGCCAATCGACGAGTGAATCCTGTGGCATGGGTCATCTCCAGCCTTACGCTTGACCTGCAGGGTGTCTCTCCACCAACTACGCTGAAGTTGGTGGCGATCGGATACGCTTTCAAGGCCGCACCGGACGATAGTCGTGAAGCATCCAATTGAAAATGCATGTTATCGTGCCCATGATGATTGTCGACAACCTGTTCGTCCGACAGTCGCAGGGTCGATGCCGACGACTATCGGGTCTCTCGCGAGACCGGTTTCAGTGCGGTAGCGAAGCCCAGGCAAATTCAGATACAAGAGCGGTGTAAAGACACCCCATCGAAAGGCGGTCGACAGCCGGGAACGCTGTCGGATCGTAGCTAAGGAACCTGACAGGCTGGCTGGCGCCGATCATCGAGGCCAGCCGCCGCCATGAGGAGGATAACCCTGATGTCTACCGACCCGAGTCACACGCTAGCGACGCTCGACGTCAACGGCACGACGTTTCACTACTACAGTCTGCCCAAGGCGGCCGAAACGCTCGGCAACATCGACAAGTTGCCGATGACGCTCAAGGTCCTGCTGGAAAACCAGTTGCGCTACGCCGACGATGCCACCGTGGCCGAAGAGGATATCCAGGCGCTGGCCGACTGGCTCAGGGAGGGCAAATCGACCCGTGAAATCGGCTATCGCCCGGCGCGGGTCCTGATGCAGGACTTCACCGGCGTCCCCGGCGTGGTCGATCTGGCCGCCATGCGCGATGCCGTCAAGAAGCTTGGCGCGAAGGCAGAGCGGATCAATCCACTGTCGCCGGTGGATCTGGTCATCGATCACTCCGTCATGGTCGACCATTTCGGCGATGCGTCCGCGTTCAAGGACAATGTCGCCATGGAGATGGAACGCAATCTGGAGCGCTACGAATTTCTGCGCTGGGGTCAGAAGGCGTTCGACAATTTCCGTGTCGTGCCGCCGGGCACCGGCATCTGCCACCAGGTCAACCTGGAGTATCTCGGCAAGACGGTCTGGACCAAGGAGGTCGACGGCAAGACCTACGCCTTCCCCGATACGCTGGTCGGCACCGACTCCCACACCACCATGATCAACGGCCTGGGTATTCTCGGCTGGGGCGTCGGCGGCATCGAAGCCGAAGCTGCCATGCTCGGCCAGCCGGTATCGATGCTGATCCCCGAGGTCGTCGGCTTCAAGCTGACCGGCAAGCTCAAGGAAGGCATCACCGCCACCGATCTGGTGTTGACCGTCACCCAGATGCTGCGCAAGAAAGGCGTGGTGGGCAAGTTCGTCGAATTCTACGGCGACGGCCTCGACGACCTGCCGCTGGCAGATCGCGCCACCATCGCCAACATGGCCCCGGAATACGGTGCCACCTGCGGCTTCTTCCCGGTCGACGACGAGACGCTCAACTACCTGCGCTTGACCGGTCGCGACGAAGATCAGATCGAGCTGGTGAAGGCCTACAGCCAGGCCCAGGGACTCTGGCGCGAGCCGGGAGCGGAGCCGACGTTCACCGACTCGCTGGCACTGGACATGGATGAAGTCGAAGCCTCGCTGGCCGGCCCCAAGCGTCCTCAGGACCGGGTCGCGCTCGCCGACATGAAGTCGACCTTCGAATCCCTGATGGCCGGCGAGCAACCGGATGCCTCCCACGAAGAGAAGGCCAAGTGGACCGGTGAAGGCGGCGATACTGCCATCGGTGCGCCGCCCGCCGACGGCGAGGCCTACACCAGCGGCGCGGATTACCGCACCGGCGACAGCCAGGAGGTGACCTACGACGACGAGACCTTCTCGCTCAACCACGGCGCGGTAGTGATCGCCGCGATCACCTCCTGCACCAACACCTCCAACCCCAGCGTGATGATGGCCGCCGGCCTGCTGGCGCGGAAAGCCAAGGCAAAAGGGCTGACCACCAAGCCGTGGGTCAAGACCTCGCTGGCCCCCGGTTCCAAGGTGGTGACCGACTATCTGGCCGCGGGCGGCGTGCAGGACGACCTCGACGCGCTCGGCTTCAACCTGGTGGGCTACGGCTGCACGACCTGTATCGGCAACTCCGGGCCGCTGCCCGAGCCGATCGAGAAAGCGGTCAACGACGGCGATCTCACCGTCGCCTCGGTGCTCTCCGGCAACCGTAACTTCGAAGGCCGCGTGCACCCGCTGGTCAAGACCAACTGGCTCGCCTCACCGCCCCTGGTCGTCGCCTACGCCCTGGCCGGCAACGTCCGCAAGGACCTGTCGAAGGAGCCCCTGGGTAAGGATCAGGACGGTAACGACGTCTACCTCAAGGACATCTGGCCCTCCCAGGCCGAGATCGCCGAGGCGGTGGAGAAGGTCAAGACCGAGATGTACCGCAAGGAGTACGCCGAGGTGTTCGACGGCGACGAGGCCTGGCAGTCGATCGAGTTCCCGGAGAGCGAGGTCTACGCCTGGTCCAAGGACTCCACCTACATCCAGCACCCGCCGTTCTTCGAGGGAATGGACAAGGAGCCGAAGCCGGTCGAAGACGTCAAGAATGCCCGCGTGCTGGCCAAGCTGGGCGACTCCGTCACCACCGACCACATCTCGCCGGCCGGCTCGATCAAGCCGGACAGCCCCGCCGGCAAGTATCTGCAGGAGCATGGCGTCTCGGTGAAGGACTTCAACTCCTACGGCTCGCGTCGCGGCAACCACGAGGTGATGATGCGCGGCACCTTCGCCAACGTGCGTATCCGCAACGAGATGCTGGAGAACGTCGAGGGCGGCTACACCCGGCATGTGCCCAGCGGCGAGCAGATGTCGATCTACGACGCGGCAATGAAGTATGCCGAGGACGACACCCCGCTGGTGGTCATCGCCGGCAAGGAGTACGGCACCGGCTCCTCCCGCGACTGGGCGGCCAAGGGCACGCGGCTGCTCGGCGTGCGCGCGGTCATCACCGAATCCTACGAGCGTATCCACCGCTCCAACCTGATCGGCATGGGCGTGCTGCCGCTGCAGTTCCCCGAGGGTGAAAGTCGCGAGACGCTGGGGCTCACCGGCGACGAGACCATCTCCATCGAAGGTCTGGCGGACCTGACCCCGGGCGCCAGCGTCAAGGTGACCATCGAAAGCGACAAGGGCGAGAAGAAGATCGATGCCCTGTGCCGCATCGACACCGCCAACGAACTGGAGTACTACCGCCACGGCGGCATCCTCCACTACGTCCTGCGCAGCATGCTGTAAGCGCGCAACGCGTAGTTTGCACAGAAGGCAGCGAAGCCCCACCGATTGGTGGGGCTTTTTTGTGGATCCTGTGCCAAACGGACGAGGCGACTCATTTCATCTCCTCGTATTTACCACTGACCGGGCACCAACCTCCCTTCTGCTCATGGTCGTGAGGGGCAAGTCCCTCACACTCCCCTTCTTGACGCAGCGCAATAGCGAAACCCTGAACGCAGTCACGCTGAATTCGGGTCGGCGCAAAAGGGCATCCTGCCCAACGCGCCTCTTGCGACATCCATGTCGCAAGACCCGATTCATCGCTCCCGCGTTCAGCGCTATTGCGGAGGCGTCGAAGGCTGCCACCTCTCGAGCGTGGAGAGAAATATCCATCAACGAACAAGCCCCGCTCTCGGGCGGGGCTTGTTCGTAGCTCGTAGCTCGTAGCTCACGACATCAGATCGAACGCCGACGATACTGCCGATAACGCGGGTACCAGAAGTGGCCATGGATCGCGTCCCACAGCACTTCGTCGCTGGACGAAAGCGCGACACCGTCGGTCTGGGCCTGCTTGCCGACAGCGAAGGCGATCAGCTGGCTGATCTCGCGAATGTCACCCAGCGCCGGCAGCAGTGCGCCTTCGCCGGTCTTGACGATCGGCGCGCTGTCGGCGAGCGCATTGGACGCCGCCATCAGCATGTTGTCGGTGACACGCGTCGCATTGGCGGCAATCACGCCAAGGCCGATGCCCGGAAAGATGTAGGAGTTATTGCACTGGGCAATGGGGATCGTGCGGCCATCGATCTCCACCGGAGGGAACGGACTCCCCGTCGCCACCATCGCCTGTCCGTTGGTCCATTCCAGCACGTCCTGCGGAACCGCCTCGACCTTGGACGTGGGGTTGGAGAGCGGCATGATCAGCGGATTCTCGCAGTTGGCGTTGAGCGTCTTGATCACCTCCTCGGTGAACAGGCCGCGCTGGCCGGAGACGCCGATCAGGATGGTCGGCTTGGCGTTGCGGACCACGTCGAGCAACAGGCGGGTATCGCTGTCGAAGCCCAACTCGGCGGGATCGTGGGCGAGCCGCTGCTGGAAGCTGTGCAGCCCCTCCATATCGCTGGTCAGCAGGCCATCCTTGTCGACCATGAAGATGCGTTTTCTGGCGTCGGCTTCCGACAAGCCTTCGCGCGTCATCGCAATCACGATCTGCTCGGCGATCCCGCAGCCGGCGGACCCGGCTCCCGCGAAGGTGATGGTCTGCTCGCTGAGCTTGGCGTTCTTGGCCTTGCACGAGGCCAGCAACGTCGCCACGCAGACCGAGGCGGTGCCCTGGATATCGTCGTTGAAACAGCAGAGCTCGTCCCGATAACGCTCCAGCAGCGGCATCGCGTTGGTCAACGCGAAATCCTCGAACTGCAGCAGCACGTTGGGCCAGCGAGCCTTCAGCGACTCCATGAACAGGGTGATGAACTCGGCATACTCGTCCGGCGACACGCGCTTGTGGCGCCAGCCCATGTACATCGGATCGTCGAGCAGCTTCTGGTTGTTGGTGCCGACATCCAGCGTGATCGGCAGCGTGTAGGCCGGGCTGATGCCGCCACAGGCGGTGTAGAGCGAGAGCTTGCCGATCGGAATGCCCATACCGCCGATGCCCTGATCGCCGAGGCCGAGGATGCGTTCGCCATCGGTGACCACGATCACGCGCACCTTGTCCTTGGTCGCGCTGCGCAGGATGTCGTCCATCCGATGGCGGTCGGGGTAGGAGATGAACAGGCCACGATGGTTGCGATAGATATTGGAAAACTCTTCGCACGCCTCGCCCACCGTCGGGGTGTAGATGATCGGCAGCATCTCCTCGAGATGCTCTTCCAGCAGGCGGAAGAACAACGTCTCGTTGTCGTCCTGGATCGCCCGCAGGTAGATATGCTTGTCAAGGTTGTTCTGGCACAGCGTGTACTGGTGGTAGGCCCGTTCGAGCTGCTCTTCGATGCTCTCGACGTTCTGCGGCAGCAGACCCACCAGATTGAACTCGACCCGTTCTTCGCGGGTAAAGGCGCTGCCCTTGTTGAGCAGCGGCGTTTCCAGCAGCGACGGCCCCGCGTAGGGGATGTAAAGCGGGCGCTTGGCGTGATCGGACATGAATCGACTCTCGCGGTAACCAACGAATGAAACGCGCCTGTCGGACGGGCGATCTCACCGGTCGTTGGTGTGGGCCCGATGGCGCATTGTCGTTATCGACCGTGCGGCTGCCACGCAACCGGACGGACGCCCCGAGCGAGCCGAAGCTGCCCGGGGGCCGACCAGTATGCCATCTGCTGCCGCCGATGGCATGTCCGCCATGGAAACCCTTACCAAAGACGTAACGGCGCACGAAAAGCCCCGCCGTAGCGGGGCTCGTCTGGTCGTTACCCGGTCGCTCAGCAGCTCGCCGCGACCGGCTTGGCCGGGCCAGGGAAGAACAGCGGGCGCAGCCGCACCCCCAGCATGTTGCCGGCGAACGCGGCCACCAGCCACAGCCAGCCGTGCAGGCTGCCGGACGCGATACCGCTGAAATAGGCCCCGATGTTGCAGCCGAACGCCAGCCGAGCGCCATAGCCCAGCAGCAGCCCGCCAATCACGGCGGCCGCCACCGAGCGCAGCGGAATCCGCAGGCTCGGGGCGAAGCGCCCGGCCAGAGACGCCGCTAGGCCCGCCCCCAGGATAATGCCGAGGTTCATCACCGTGGTGATATCGCTGAAGACGCTGCTGTCGAGAGAAGCGGCACGACCGGGGTTCTGCCAATAGCCCCAGGCGGTGACGTCGCCGCCGACAGCCTGGAACGCCTTGGCGCCCCATAGCGCGAAGGCCGAGGTAATTCCCCAGGGCCGGCCGGCCAATGACAGCGTCAGGAAGTTGAGCAGCGCCAGGCCGATCGCCCCGGCCAGGATCGGCCACGGTCCGGTCAGCCAGCGGCCCGGTCCCGGCGCCACCGATGAGGTCTGCTCCAGTTGCCCGTGACGACGCTTCTCCATGACCACCGTCAAGGCGGCGATGCCCGCAAACAGCATCAGACTGGCGGCGATACCGCCCCCGGTACCGAAAAGATCGATCATCGAGGTGGGCTGGAACGCCGGCAGGCTCTGCCACCAGGCAAAGTGCGCCGTGCCGATCACCGAGCCGACGATGAAGAAGAGCAGCGTGATGACCATGCGGGCGTTGCCGCCACCCACGGTGAACAGCGTGCCGGATGCGCAACCGCCGCCCAGTTGCATGCCGATGCCGAACAGAAAGGCGCCGACGATGACGGAGATACCGATGGGCGAGACGAACCCCTCGACCGGATGGCCGAACAGCGTCCCCGCTCCCAGTGCCGGGAAGAACAGCACCACCGCCAGCGCCAGCATCACCATCTGTGCGCGCAGCCCACGACCGCGGCGCTCGGTGATGAACACCCGCCAAGCCGAAGTGAAGCCAAAGGAGGCGTGGTAGAGCACGACACCCAGACCGCCGCCGACCAGCATCAGCCAGCCCTGATTGCCACCGAAGGCGAGGCCGACGGTCAGCGCCCCGAGAGCAAGCAGCAGCGCGGCGATCCACGCCTTGGGCGAGAGCCGGCCGATGCCGGGCGGCGCCGTTTTCGTCAAAGTCGTCATAAAACAACCCCTTCCTTAGACTAAAATCGAATGGGCGATACTTTAGTCTTTTACTCAGGAATTCGAAAACGACGAAATGGTCTTTGAATAGACGCTTTTGTTATAGATGAATCGGCGGAAGCTTCGGGCTTCGGGC
>NZ_PZJL01000012.1:0-190876 GCF_003206585.1 Salinicola sp. CR57 | reverse complement strand
GCGCTGGGCGAAGCCGGACCTAGTCGCCGGTCGCGACCGGCCTGGCAGGGTCGCGAATCCACTCGCTCCAGGAACCCACGTAGAGCCGCGGCAGCGGCAATCCCGCAACGGCGTAGGCCAGGATGTTGTGGCAGGCGGTCACACCGGAGCCGCAGTAGGCCGTCAGCGCTTCGGCCCGGGGCAGCTCCTCCGCCAACCGCTGTGGCGATTTGAAGTGACCGTTTCCATCGAGGTTGTCGCTGCAGGGCCGACATGTCGCCCCCGGAATATGGCCCGCGACGGGATCGAGCGGTTCTTCGACCCCACGAAAGCGGGACAAGGCTCTGGCATCCACCAGTTGCCCGCCTCGTTCCAAAAGCGCGCCCACCGGGATCAGCGCCTGGTCATCGAACGCTGGGCACCACTGGCTCCGCCCGCCCGGTTCGGCGGCGGTCTCCACGAGTTCGCCCGCTGCCAGCGTCCATGCGGTCATGCCCCCGTCAAGGACACGAACGGCGGGATGGCCCGCCCAGCGAGCGATCATCCACCACGCCCGTGCTGCCGCCAGTTGCCCCCCGTTGTCGTCGTAAACCACGATGGATCGTTCGGGAGTGACGCCCATGGCTTGAAGGGTGGTGGTGAACGCGTCGTGTGAGGGCAGCGGATGGCGGCCACCCTCGCCCGGCGGTGCCGAAAGATCTCGTTCGAGATCCAGTACGAGGCTGTCGGGAAGATAGCGACGGGCAGGCAGCGATTCGTCGCCCCGGGACGCGCGACAATCGAATATCAGCGGCGGTTGATCGCCGCCAAGAGTGCGCTGCAACTCTTCCACCGTCACCAGCACGGATGCGTTCATCACTTCCTCCCCAAGCGTCGTCGATCGAAAGACAGTCTGGCCCATCACGAGCGTTTCGTCAGCGGCGCGCGTGCGGCGATCAGGCGGCGGCGACCGGCCGAGGCGAAGCGCACGTCGATCACCGGGTTGGCGGCATTGCCCTCGACCACCAGCACCTCGCCATCACCGAAGCTGGCATGTCGCACCCGATCTCCGACCTGCCACGGCGCCACGCTGACCTCGGCAGCCGGCGCTGATGGCACCGGCTGGCGGGCGTGCAGCGTGAGCGACCGTCCCAGGTGTTCCAGATCCGCGCTCGCCTGGCCAATGCGCGCCAGATAGGTGCCGATCATTTCCGGCTCGCGAACCGCGACGCCGGTCTCGCTGCCGCTGCGGATCGCCCGGTCGATTCGACCGCAGTCCTCCACCGCGGTCTCCTCGAGGAACCGGCTCGGCCGGTGATCACCGCCGTCCTGAACCAGCAGCAGACGCTCCCTGGCTCGGGTGATGGCCACGTAGTAGAGCCGTCGCTCCTCCTCCAGCCGCTCCGGCGAGAGTGGGTTGTCGCGGCTGAAATGGGGGAAATCCTCCTCGTTGAGCCCCCACACCGCAACCAACGGCCACTCCAGTCCTTTGGCGCCGTGCACCGTGCTGATCAACACGCCGTCCGGGCGATTCTCGACCGGATTGCGCAGCAGTTCGATGAACGCCGCGGGATCGCTGGCCAGCTCCCCCGCCTGCTCGATCAGTACGTCGAGCAGGCGCACGTCGTCATCGCCCTTCTCGCGACGCGCCGCTGAACGACGCAGAATTTTTTCGGCATCGATGGCGTCGACCACGTGCTCGAGCAGCTTGGCCGGCGGCCACGATGCCAGCTTGGGAAGCTCGCACAGCAGTTGCCACCGCTTCTTGAGGTGCCGGCGCTGACCGGGTTTGAGGCCCGCCAGAACCGAAGATTCGCGAGCCGGCCACTGCTGGGTGCGGACGAGTTCGTCGACCAGCCGGCGTACGCGCTCCTGGGCCACGAAGGTCGTCGGCTGCGAGAACAGCAGCGCCAGATGGGCGGGATCCTGCAGCCGCTGCGGCTGGCGGGCCAGCTGAAGATAGCCCGCCAAGGCCTGAACCAGCGGCAACCGGAACACGAAGCGCTCTTCCTGCGCCAGCCGAAACGACACGCCGGCCCGCAGCAGCTGCAATTGTACCGAGACCGACAACGACCAACTGCGCACCAGCACGCAGGCTTCGTCGCTGTGTCGACCCGCCGCGTGCCAGCGCTGCAGCGTCTCCAGCAGCGCGCTGGCACCGACGCCGGTCTGGACCTCGGTCAGGGGGTTGCCGGGGGCCGCCAGACAGAGCTGGTCCCAGCGCTGACGGTTGTGTCGGATCGCGTGATTGGCGGCCAGGGCCAGAGCATGGCCGTGCCGGAAGGTGTAGGAGAGCGGGTACTCGCTGGCATGGCCGAACAACCCGTCGAAGCGTGACAGCATCGCGTCGGGCCGCGCACCGCGCCACTCGTAGATGCACTGATTGGCATCGCCCACCGCCATGACCTGGGCCTGTTGGCCGGCGAGGATCTTGAGCAGCCGTAGCTGGGCCTCATTGATGTCCTGATACTCGTCGACGATCACATGCCCCAGAAAACCTTCGACCCGTCGGCGCGCGTCCGTGTGCTCTTCGAGACACCGCAACGGACGATGGAGGAGGTCCGCGTAGGTCATCTGCCCGGCGGCTTCGAGCAGCGACTCCACCACCTCGAAGGCATCGATGAAGTGCCGCTCGCCGGCGGCATAGTCGAGCTTCTCGAACAGTTCGGCCGGCGTGACGACCTCCGCCTTGACCAGATCGCAGAACTGGCCGAACGCCTCCAGCCGATCCGCGTCCAGGGCCGCCTCGCGAGTCTCGCCATCGGCCGATGCCAGGCTCTGCATCACCGCCTGCCGCAGCAGCCGTTCCCGCTGCCAGTCGGCCTGCAGCAACTGGCGCGGCGGCAGGTATCCCCAGCGCGTCAGGCTCTGGGTCAGGCGATGACCGATCGAGTGGAAGGTTCGTACCTCCGGCAGCGCCACGTTCGGCGGCGCCTCCCGGGTCAGCTTGGCGCGGAAGTCGTCCCTCGCCGCGCGATTGAACATCAGCACCAGAATGCGCCGCGGATTCTCGCCGTTGGCGAGCAGGTGCAGTACCCGCTTCACCAGCGTGGTGGTCTTGCCGGCGCCGGCTACCGCCGCAACTCGCGCGTGGCCGTGACGATGGCCGACCACGGCGCGCTGTTCGGCGGTCAACCCATCGGCGGGCGCCTGATCCGACAGCATCGAGGGATCCCGATCGCTCATGGCGCCCCGTCGTCGAACCGGCCCAGCACATGCCATACGCCGCCACTCCACAACCCCATCTCGTCGTCACGCCGCTCGGCCAGTTCGACCCAGCGGTAGAACAGGTTGCGGTGCAGCCGCGCCCGCAGACCGTGGCGAACGGGCAGTGCCGGCAGGAGATCGCCCCCCGGGCCGCTGAGCAGTGTCAGACGATGGGTCGCATCCAGCGGCACCCGGTCGCCACCGGCGGTGACCGCGATCCAATCGGCATCGACCCGATCGGCGTCGGTGATCAGCAGCGGCAGATCCTCGACGACGATACGGAGTTTCTCCGCGGGGGTGACCAGATAGTAGTCGCCATCGGCTTCCCGACGGAGCACCCGGCTCAATAGCTCGACCAGCGCGGGCCGCCGTATCGGCGAACCCTCGTGGATCCAATCGCCATTGGCCGAGATGGTCAGGTCCATGTCGCCGCAAAAAGGCGGATCCCACTGCGCCAACGGGGGGATCGACTGCGGATCGAACTGCTGGAACAGCGTGTCGAGTTTCATCGTGCCCTCCTCGACGGCGCGCCGGCGCCGTTGCCTGCATTGTCGCCGGTGAACGCGCTCACACGAACGGGTTGTCGGCCTTCCCCTCGGGGGCGCAGCCGGGGAACAGCCGATAGAAGTTGGCTCGGGTCTGCATCGCTACCTCATCGACGGTGATACCTCGTTCGTGGGCAATGCACTCGGCAACCTCGACCACCCACCGTGGCTCATTGGGGTGGCCGCGATGGGGGACCGGCGCGAGGAACGGACTATCCGTCTCGATCAGCAGACGATCCAGCGGCACCTGTCGAGCCACGCCGCGCAACGCCTCGGCGCTGGCGAACGTGACGATACCCGACAGTGAAATATAGAAACCCAGCCTCAAGGCCTCCCGGGCCATCTCCAGGTCCTCGGTAAAGCAGTGAAGCACCCCGCCCACCTTCGGATCGACATGCTCGCGGATCAGGGCCAGCGTCTCGTCACGCGCCTCACGGGTATGGATCACCACCGGCAGCTCGAGCTCCCGGGACGCGCGGAGATGGGCGACGAAGCGCTGGCGCTGGGTCTCTCGCGGTACGCTGTCGTAGTGAAAATCGAGGCCCGTTTCGCCGATGGCCACCGCCCCGTAGCGGTCGGCACAGGCCTGGATCGCCTCGCTGTCGGGCTCTTGGGCCACCTCGTGGAGCGGATGCAGGCCGACGCTGATGTCGACATCGTCATGGCGCCGCGCAATCCCGGCCAGGTTGGGCGCCCCTTCCAGCGACGTCGAGATCGCCAGGAAACGCCGGACACCCCGGTCCCTGGCGGCTTCCAGGGCCGCGTCGAGATCGCCGCCGTAGGGCGTCAGATCGAGGCGATCGAGATGACAGTGAGAGTCGACGAACATGAAGATTTCCAGGGTAGAGAGTAGATAGACACGAACACTCCGCGTCGACGCCACCATCGGCAACGTCGACGCGCTCAGGATCGCAGCAGCGCCGACCAGCGAACCAGCCAGGCCTCGAGCACCAGCTGCGGATTCGGGTTGCCACCCGCCGCCAGCAGTCGACGCTGCTCGCGGGCATAATCCAGCAGCCGGAACCAGTCGCGCACACGGGCGTTCTTGACCGCCTGGCGATACAGCGGCAGCAGATCGCCGTTGCGCACCCTGCCGGGGTCTCCCGACAGGCCGAGCCGGATCAGATCCTCCAGCCAGGCGATGCCATACCATAGTATGCGGTCGAGCGACTGCGCATCGAGCCTGGCCGCTTCCCCCACCGGCTCGCCGCCGCGCACCAGCGCATCGAACAGTTCGCGTAGATCCTGGCGCAACTGTCGCGCCTCCGCGCCGGCCAGCTCCTCGGCCAGCAGCGGCAGCCCGCCGGCCACGCTCAACCAGAAACGCGCCTCGTCGCCATTGCCCAGGCGTTCGCGCAGCCAGGGTTCGGCCACCTCAAGCGGGGGCACGGCAAGGCTCCAGTGCTGGCAACGGGAGCGAATGGTCGCCAGCAGCCGCGACGGCGTATCGGATACCAGGATGAACAGCGTCCGATCGCCCGGCTCCTCGAGACTCTTCAGCAAGGCGTTCGAGGCAGCGACGTTCATCGCCTCGCCCGGCTCGATGCGGATGACCCGGTAGCCGCCCTGCTGGGCAGTCTGGGCGACGAAACCATTGACCTGGCGGATCGCGTCCACGCGGATCTGGCGGGATTTCTCGGCTGGCATCACCGTCAGCAGGTCGGGGTGGTAACCGGCCGCCAGCATGCGACAGCTATGGCAATCGCCACAGGCCAGCTCGCCGGGGTTACGGCACAGCGTCCGCGCGATCAGCGCCTCGGCCAGCGGCTGCTTGCCGATGCCGCTGGGTCCGGAGAGCAGCAAGGCATGAGGCAGGCGACCGCCATCCTGCAGTTCGACCAGTTGCCGCCATCGGTCGGTCTGCCACGGCAGCGGGCTTACACCCATGCCGACACCCGCTGGTCGAGGCAGCGTTCGATTTCGCTCTGGACCGCATCCAGCGCGGGACTCGCATCGATGATGGCGAACCGCTCGTTGTCACGGGCCCGTTCGAGATAGGCTGATCTGACCGACTCGAAGAACGCTTCCCGCTCGCGCTCGAACCGGTCGAGCTGGGCGCCGCGGCTGACGACCCGCTGCGCCGCGACACCAACAGGCATGTCCAGAAGCAGCGTGAGATCGGGCTGCAACCCGTCCTGGACCAGGGTTTCCAGGGTTCGAATGCGCTGGCGATCCAGCCCGCGCCCCCCGCCCTGATAGGCGAAGGTGGCATCGGTGAACCGATCGCAGACGACCCACGCGCCCCGGGCCAACGCAGGACGGATACGCTGGGCGAGGTGCTGGGCCCTGGCGGCGAAGACCAGCAGCAATTCGGCGTCGTCGCTCCAGGCCTCTTCCCGCGTGGGATCCAGCAGGAGTTCCCTGATCGCCTCGGCACCCGGGGTGCCGCCGGGCTCACGGGTGCGCACGACTTCGATGCCCTTCGCCGCCAGCCAGTCGCAGACGAAGGTGACATTGGTCGTCTTGCCCACCCCCTCGCCACCTTCCAGCGTGATGAATCGGCCGCGCCGCTGTTCGGTATCACCTGCGTTCATGCGGTGTCGTCTCGTCGGTGAGTGGACCGCGAACTCAATCGCGATTCAGGATGTAGCGTCGGACGGCGGCGTTATGCTCCTGCAGCGTCCGCGAAAACTGATGCGACCCATCCCCCTTGGCCACGAAATAGAGGGTGTCGCCTGCGGCGGGATGGACGGCGGCCTCGAGCGACCCGAGTCCGGGCATCGCGATCGGCGTCGGCGGCAGCCCTTCGATGACATAGGTATTGTAGGCAGTCTGCCGCTGGAGATCGGCCCGAGTGATATTGCCGACATAGCTGTCGCCCATGCCGTAGATCACGGTCGGGTCGGTCTGCAGGCGCATGCCTTTCTGCAAGCGACGGACGAAGACGCCCGCGATCTCGCCACGTTCCGCCGGCACCCCGGTCTCCCGCTCGATCAGCGATGCCAGGATCAACGCCTGATACGGCGTATCGATCGGCAGGTCGTCGTCGCGCTCGTCCCAGACGCTCGCCAGCGTCTGCTGCATCCGGTCGAAGGCGCGGCGCAGGATCTCGAGGTCCGTCACGCCCTTGTGATAGCGGTAGGTATCGGGAAAGAACTGCCCCTCGGGGAAGGTGTCCTCGTGTCCCAGCGCGGCCATGATTTCCTCGTCGCTCATCGCCGCCGTTCGATGGTCGAGCTTGGCGGCCTTGTCCAACTGGGCGCGCATCTGCCGAAATGTCCACCCCTCGGGAATGGTAAGCCGATAGGTGACGACCTGATCGCTGGAAAGGTGCGCGATCAGTTGACGGCCACTCATGCCCGGATCGAGCTCGAACTCCCCCGCACGCAGGCCTTGGGTCGCCTCGGGTGCAACGCGGGCCAGCAGCCGATAGGGCCAGGCCGCGTCGATGACGCCGCGCTTCTCGAGATCGTCGATGACGCGGGTGAACGCGGCCCCCCGCGGCACTTCGTAGATCGTCTGCTCATCGAGCGCTATCGGCCCGTCGAGCTGTTTTTGCCAATAGTGGAATCCGCCGAAGACCACGATCGTGGCAAGCAGCAGTATCCCGATCAGAATTTTGAGGAGACGCATGTCCATCCTTAATCGCCGGGAGCCGTGCATCGGCTCCCGGGCATGATACGAAGGGTCAGTCGCCGCGGTTCAGCGGATACCCCAACTGTTCATGGGCGGCCTGCCGGAAAGCATCGCTCGTCGCGAGCGGCCACTGCCTGAGACAGTTGCCGGTGCTGTCATCCAGCCGCCGAATGGGCCACGCGCCCTGAACGCTGTTGATCAGCCAGGCGGCATCCGCGGCCAGCAAGGTGTCGAGCCCGACGCGGACCCGATCGATGTCGACGACGGCCTCCAGCGCGTTCAGCAGCGTCCCGTCGACGCCGCAACGATCGAGCAAGGGTGTTTCGAGGCGCCCCTCTCGACGCCAGACCAGATTCATCGCCGTCGCCTCCACCAGACACTCTTCCGAATCGAGCAGCACTCCCTCGGCAATGGCGTCGTCCTGCCACTCCTGCCGGGCAAGGACGTTCTCGAGTCGTGCCAGATGCTTGATCCCGGCCAGGCGGGGTTGCCGACCCAGCCGAAGCTCGCAGCAACGAACGTTCACGCCTTCGAACCAGCGTTCGGCAATGGGCTGGAAGGCGGAGACCGTCCACCGCCACCGCGGCTCGGCCAACGCCGGCGGACGATATCCCCGTCCACCGCTGCCCCGGGTGACGATCAGCTTCAGCACCTTGAGGCCAGGCCCGCACTGCGCAGGCAGGGCCTCGAAAGCTGCGAGGTCCGGCCGGGGAAGCGCCAGCCGCTCGATCCCCGCCTGCAGGCGCGCCATGTGCTGCTTCCAGAGCTGCGGGCGACCATCGCGAACCAGGATGGTCTCGAACACGCCGTCACCGTAGGCGAGCCCGCGATCGTCCATCGGAAGCGCTGTATCGCGCATGCGCTAGACCTGGGTGAAGATCAGGGACCCGTTGGTGCCACCGAATCCGAACGAATTCGACAGCGTCGTCCGGATCGGCATTTCCCGAGCGTTGTTGGGCACGTAATCGAGCGTGCAACCCTCGTCGGGATTGTCGAGGTTGATCGTCGGCGGCGCGACCTGATCGCGAATGGCCAGCACGCAGAAAATCGCCTCGACCGCCCCGGCCGCGCCCAGCAGATGGCCCACCATGGACTTGGTCGAACTGACCGCGACCTGACGCGCGGCGTCGCCCATCACCCGCTCCACCGCTCGACTTTCCGCCACGTCACCGGCCGATGTGGAGGTGCCGTGAGCGTTGATGTAATGGATGTCGGCGGGGTCGATCCCGGCATCCCGGATGGCGTTGGCCATCGAGGCCGCCGCACCGCTGCCATCTTCGGGAGGCGACGTCATGTGGAACGCATCGTCGCTCATCCCGAAACCGGTCAGTTCCGCATAGATGGTAGCCCCCCGGCGCTTGGCGTGTTCGTACTCCTCCAGCACCATGACGCCGGCACCGTCCGAGAGCACGAAGCCATCGCGGTCGCGATCCCAGGGCCGGCTGGCCGCCTGTGGGTCGTCATTGCGGGTGGACAGCGCTCTCGCCGCGGAAAATCCGCCCAGGCCCAGGGGCGTGGTCGCCATCTCGGCGCCGCCGCAAAACATCACGTCGGCATCACCGTACGCGATGGTTCGCGCGCTGTAGCCGATATTGTGCGTACCGGTCGTGCAGGCAGTGGTGATCGCGATGTTGGGACCCTTGAAGCCGTGCTGGATCGCCAGGCTGCCGGAGATCATGTTGATGATCGACCCCGGAACGAAGAACGGCGATATGCGACGCGGTCCACCCTTGTGAAGCGAGTCGTGGTTGCGCTCGATCATGGGCAGGCCGCCGATGCCCGAACCGATGGCGACACCGATACGGTGTGCGTTTTCCTCGGTGCATTCGATACCGGAGTTGCGCATCGCCTGTGTCGCCGCCGCAACCCCATACTGGATGAACAGATCCATCTTGCGAGCATCCTTGGGATTGAGATACTCGCCGATATCGAAGTCCTTGACCGCACCACCGAACCGGGTGTTGAAGCCGGTCGTATCGAAATGCTCGATCGGCGCGATGCCACTCTTCCCTGACAGGAGGCTCTTCCAGCTCTCCTCGACCGTGTTACCGACTGGCGTTACCAGCCCCATCCCGGTCACCACCACTCTTCTGCGCGGCATCGAATCTCCTCCGAACTTCCTGATGGCCCTGAAGGCACGATCCGTGAAGCCATCATCGCCTCACGAGACCGAGGACTTCGCCTGGGCCCGACTGGCGCGAATTATACCTGAACAACCCTGGAGATGGGCGTTGCGAACGGTGACTTTGCCCCACCAGTCGCCTCCATGTCCACGCCACCTCGCTCGCCGTGCCCGGGCGCCGTGGCGCAAGCGCTTGTCCCGCCCTCTCGAGAAAAGGCTTTCAAAACGCAGAAAGCCGCTCTCGTGGAGAGCGGCTTTCTGAACATCGGCACGTCCTGCCCGGTGGCATTCTCCGTATCAACGGAGAATACCGGGCTTACTGATGAGCGACGATGTAGTCGATCGCTTCCTGAACGGTCGTGATCTTTTCAGCTTCTTCGTCGGGAATTTCGGTGTCGAATTCCTCTTCGAGCGCCATCACCAGTTCGACGGTATCCAGCGAATCCGCGCCGAGGTCTTCGGTGAAGGATGAGGTGTTCTGGATATCCTCTTCCTTGACGTTCAGGCGTTCGGCAACAACCTTCTTCACGCGCTCTTCGATGGTGCTCATTATGTCGTTACTCCTAGTGGTACGAATCCGCCAGCTAAAAAGCTGCGGGTAGTTTATAGACCGCCCCCAGACGACGCAACCCGCGTCGCGGGAGGATTACCGCATGTTCATGCCGCCATTAACCTGCAGCGTTTCGCCGGTAATATAACCGGCTGCATCGCTTGCGAGAAACCCGATAGCGGCGGCGATTTCCTCCGGCTGCCCCAGACGGGCCAGCGGAATCTGCCCCAGAAGCGCATCCCGCTGAGCTTCCGGCAAAGATTGGGTCATGTCAGTGTTGATGAAACCCGGCGCCACGGCGTTGACCGTAATCGCACGCGAGGCAACCTCTCTCGCCAATGCCCGGGTAAAGCCTTCCATGCCGGCCTTGGCCGCAGCATAGTTGGCCTGCCCCAGGTTGCCCATCATCGCCACGACGGAACTGACGTTGATGATGCGACCGAAGCGCGCCCGCGTCATCCCCCGGAGACTGGCCTTGGAGACACGATAGACCGACTTGAGATTGGTATCGAGGACCGCATCCCACTCGTCCTCCTTCATTCGCATCAACAGATTGTCACGCGTGATACCGGCGTTGTTGACCAGGATGGTCGGCGCCTCGAAGGTCTCGGTGATGCGCTTGAAAAGCGCATCGACACTGGCCTGGTCGGTGACGTCCAGCGCCAGCCCCAGGCCTTCGATGCCCTGAGCCTTGAGATCGTCGTCGATCCTGGTGGCGCCGGCTTCGCTGGTGGCGGTGGCAATCACGATGCGCCCCTGCCGACCCAGCTCATGCGCGACGGCGCGCCCAATCCCACGACTCGCGCCGGTGACCAGCGCAACTCTACGTTCGGTCATGTCATTCATCCTTAAGGCTCTTGTACGTCCAGCGTTTCACGCGCCAGCTCGAGCGCAGCCGTCAGCGTGTCGGGATCATTGACCGCCAGCCCCTTGGCCTGTCGCTGGATACGCTTGCTCAAGCCAGTCAAGACCTTGCCCGGGCCACACTCGATGAACACGGCAGCACCATCGTCGAACATGGCGTTCACGCACGCTGTCCAGCGCACCGGACGATAGAGCTGTTCGACCAGCCGATGGCGAAGCGCCTCCGTCGTCTCGGGCACCCGAGCATCGACGTTCTGATAGACAGCATAACGCGGCAGCTTGAACTCCATCGCCCCCATCGCCTGCTCGACCTTCTCGGCGGCGGGCTGCATCAATGCGCAGTGGGAGGGCACCGACACGGGCAGCGGCAGCGCGCGCTTTGCCCCGGCTTCCTGACACAGCGCGATGGCCCGGTCGACGGCGCCGCGGTGGCCCGCAATGACGACCTGGCCCGGAGAATTGTAGTTGACGGCAGCGACCACCTCCGACTGGGCGGCTTCGCGGCAGGCCGTCTCGACCGCCGCGTCCTCCAGCCCCAGAATCGCGGCCATTGCACCTTCGCCCGCGGGCACCGCCTGCTGCATCGCCTCGCCACGCAGGCGCACCAGCCGGATCCCCTCCGCGAAGCCGAGGGCACCGGAACAGACCATGGCACTGTACTCGCCCAGGCTGTGGCCGGCCATCATGCAGGGTCTCGGCCCCTCCAGCTCCTGCCACACACGCCAGATCGCCACGCTCGACGCCAGCAGCGCGGGCTGGGTACAAGCCGTCGCGTTGAGTTTCTCTTCGGGACCTTCCTGGACGACATGCCAGAGATCGTAGCCAAGCGCTTCCGATGCCTCGTCGAATGTCGTGCGAACTACGCTGTAACGTTCGGCCAGTTCACGCAGCATGCCGACCTGCTGCGAGCCCTGCCCGGGAAAGACCAAAGCCAGTGATTGCGTCATCGCGCTCACCCTTGAAATGGTGGACCGTCGGATCTCGTCGTGTCGCAAGACCCGCTATCCTCTCGATCGTCGGTGACGATCGACGAGATAACAGGCGTCGCCGAGTCGTGAGACCATGCCGCGCGAAGATGGTCCGGCAATCCGACCTCGACTTCACGTACAGCCCGGTCGATGGCGAAGGCGAAGGCCTGGGCACTGGCATTGCCATGACTCTTCACCACGATACGGTTGAGCCCGAGCAGACTGGCACCGTTGTGCCGCACCGGGTCCAACTGCGCCTTGAACCGCATCAGCGCGGGTCGCGCCAGCAGGGTCACCAAGCGTGTCGACCAGTGGGATTCGAAGGTTTCCTGTAGCCGCTTCAGCAGCATCTGGGCCACGCCCTCGCTCGCCTTGAGCACGGCGTTGCCCACGAAACCATCGCAGACCACGACGTCGACCGAACCGGAAAAGATCGCATCGCCCTCGATATACCCGACGTAGTCGAAGTCGCTGCCGCCGCGGGCCTTCAGGAGCGCATCGGCCTCGCGCACGCGGGCCACGCCCTTGCTCGCCTCGATACCGACATTCAACAACGCCACCCTGGGTAGCGCCACGCCATCGACGACCCGCGCCATCAAGGCTCCCATGTGGGCGAAGTCAACGAGATGTCGGGCATGTACATCGACGCTGGCCCCCAGATCGAGCAGATAACACCGCCCTCCCTTGCGGGTCGGGACCGCGGTACTGATTGCCGGCCGCGAGATACCGGGAACGCTTCCCAACTCCCGCCGCGCCAACGCCACCAGCGCGCCCGTATTGCCACAAGTGATGCCGGCATCGGCCTCGCCGTCCCGCACCGCCGCCAGCATACCGAACATGCTGGTCGAAGACGGATCCTCAAGAGCCTCCATCGGCGGAGTGGACTGGAGCACGACTCGCGGCGCATCCACCAGCTCCAGGCGCTCGGCCTGCGGTGCCTCTATCGCGTCGCCGGCCAACTCCGCCACCAGCGCACGAAGCTCGACCTTCGGACCGAATACGGCGGGCTCGAGTTCCGGATGGCGTTTCAACGCCAGCAGCAGGCCACCAATAGTCGCGCGGGGACCGAAGTCCCCGCCCATGGCATCGATGGCGATGCGCACTGCTCTTCTACCAAACGCCCGACGTCTGTTTAAACGTCGACGACCTTGCGACCACGATAGTAGCCATCGGGGGCCACGTGGTGACGGCGATGCGTGGTACCGGTTTCCTGATCCTGGGACAGGGCCGGGGAGGTCAGTGCATCGTGTGCGCGACGCATGCCGCGCTTGGAACGGGTCTTACGGTTTTGTTGAACGGCCATGATATGACTCCAACGTCAATGTCTTCGGGTTCAGAGTTTTCCCTTCAACGACTTCAACACGTCGAAGGGGTTGTCAGGGCGGGCGGCCTCTTCTACCGAGGCCTCACCGCTGCTCAATTGCTCACGGGAGACGGCACACTCTGCCTCGTCGTGATAGACCACCTGGGGCAGACTGAGGATCAGCTCGTCCTCGATCGCCTCCAGCAGGTCCAGCTGTTCATTGTCGACCAGCACCGGTTCATAGTCGCTGGGCACCGTCGCCGCCAGCGCATCATCGCTGACGACAGCCAACTTGAAGTGACTGGCGACCGATACCGCCATGGGCTGCAGGCAACGCCGGCACGGAATCATGAGATCCGCTTCCAGCTCCCCATCGATCAGATGGCGACGCTGCGTATCGATGTCGAATTGCAGCTTGACGACGGCATCACCCTGCTGCGGCCCGATCTCGATCTTGAGGCGTGCCAGTTTCTCGAGGTCGACAAGCCCCTCGATCGTTTCTTGGTTAGCCGCTGCCCGATAGGGCTCGACGGTCGGGGGAAGTCGTCTGGTCAACATAGGCGCGATATAATAGGGATTTGCCGGGGCCCTGTCAAAGCAGTCGGAACGCGCTATCCTGTTGCCCGACAAGGCATCCCCGCACGGGCCAACGACCCTGCCGCTACCGCGATGCCGCCTACCCGATTATCAAGGAGCAGCCCGATGTCTCGCCTGGTACTCGCCTCCAGCTCCCGTTATCGCCGTCAACTGCTGGACCGGCTGGGACTCCCTTACGTCTGGTCCTCACCCGACATCGATGAAACCCGGCGACCAGGGGAAGACGCCGAGAGCCTGGCCCATCGACTGGCGCTCTCCAAGGCCCAGGCGGTTTCCGTCGACTACCCCGGCCACTTGATCATCGGCTCCGACCAATTGGCACTGTTCGACGGAGACATACTGGGGAAGCCCGGCGATTTCGACACGGCCTGCGCCAATCTCCGCCGCTTCTCGGGGCACAAGGTCAGCTTCATGACCGGCCTTGCCCTGATCGACACCCGCAGCGGGCGCCACCGAGTCGTTCACGACACCTACCACGTCTGGTTCCGAGCGCTGAGTGACGAGGAGATAGAGGACTATGTCTCCCGCGACCAACCCTACGACAGCTCGGGGAGCTTCCGGATGGAGGGGCTTGGCATCGCGCTATTCGAACGCTTCGAAGGTAACGATCCCAATACCTTGATCGGGCTCCCCCTCATCAGGCTGTGCGAACTGCTGAGAGAGGCTGGCGTCAACCCACTCGGTCAGGGTAGCTGATAGCGCACTGGCGATGCGGCGCTGTCCAGACCCAGCCAGTGGGCCGCCGCGCTGGTGAGCTTGTTGGAGACCAGCGACCAAGGATCGAGGGATGGGGTGTAATCCTCGAGACTCACCTCCCCAAGACGCGCCCGCGACAGTTGTTCGAGGTTGGCGATCTCATCGACCAGCCCCAGCGACTTGGCCTGCTCGCCGGTCCAGACCAAGCCGGAAAACAGCTCCGGATCGTCGCTCAGGCGGTCACCACGCCCGGCCTTGACGGCCTCGATGAACTGCCGGTGCGTGGTATCCAGCACCGACTGCCAGAACTCGCGCTGCCCCGGTGATATCTGCGAGAACGGATCCATGAAGGCCTTGTTCTCTCCTGCCGTGAAGACACGACGTTCGACACCGATCTTGTCGATCGCGCGCTCGAGGCCGAACCCCGCGCTGATGACGCCGATAGAGCCGACCAGGCTTGCCGGCGAGGCGTAGATACGATCCGCCGCCGAGGCCATGTAGTAGGCGCCACTGGCACCAATGTCCTCGATGACGGCCAGAATCGGCTTGCCGCCCTGGGCCTGGAGATAGCGAATTTCGTCATAGACGCGCTGCGACTGGACCGGGCTCCCGCCGGGACTGTTGACATGCAGCACCACGGCATCGGCATTGGGATCCCGCCATGCCCGCTGCAGCCCCTTGATGATGCGCTCGGCGTTGGCCTGGCCATTGGCGTCGATGGGTCCGCTGACCTCGACGACGCCAAGATGCCGGCGACTGGAGGACCCGCCGTCGCCTTGGGCCAGGAACATGGCATAGGCACTCAGGCACAGGCCCGCGATCAGGATCAGCGCGAACAGCAGCCGAAAGAAGATCTTCCAGCGCCGCGACCGCCGCTGCTCGGCGAGCACGCCGCCGACCCACCGATCCATCATCTGCACTTCGGCCAGCCGCACCGTATCGGCGTTGGCCGGTTCGCCATCGCGAGGCGCGCCCGCCGCCTTGCGCCGCTCGGCCTCCGAGCGGCTCAACTCCGGCCCTTGTGTCCAGTCATCCCGTCGATCGTCGCTCATCTTCGTCTCCTTGCTGAATTTCCGCGCCCAGAGCATCTAAAAGGTCGGCAGACGACGACGTCAGACCAGCAACCACTCGATGACCGACGGAAAGTCATCGGCGACGAATCTGGGATCGCTGCGCTGCAGACGCTGGCGTTCGTGCACGCCGTAGGTCACCGCGATGCGATCCATGCCGATGGCCCTGGCCATCTCCAGGTCATATTCGGTGTCGCCGATCATGACGGCCTCGGCGATGGGTACATCGCACTCGGCCAGCAGCTCCTCGAGCATCTGAGGGTGCGGTTTCGAACGAGTGAGATCGGCGGTACGACTCGCCGCGAACCAGTCGCCGCAGGCTTCGTGACCGAAGACACGATCCAGCCCGCGCCGACTCTTGCCGGTCGCGACCGCCAGCCGACACCGGGCATCGCGGCGCAGGCAGCCGATGCCTTCCACTACGCCGGGGAAGAACGGGGTCGGTATCCGGTCGGCGACCCGGAACTGATGGCCGTAGGCTTCCCGCAACCGATCCTGGTCGAGGGCCGTCACCCCCGGAAAAAGCATGGCGACGGCTTCCGGCAAGCCCAGCCCGATGATATTGCGCACATCGGCATCGCTCGGCACCGGCCACTGCAACTCGCGCGCGGCGGCCTGCATGCAAGCCACGATACGCGCCGCCGAATCCATCAGCGTGCCGTCCCAGTCGAAGATCACCAGCGAGTAGCGACAACGCCGCGACACGCGCTCGCCGGCGAGCGCCTCAACCACCATGACGGGCACGCTCCAGCACCTTCTCCAAACCCGGTTCCAGCGGGGCTCTCGCCTGCACCGGCCGTCCGGTCTTGGGATCGGGGAAGGTCAGGGTCAAGGCGTGCAGGAACAGGCGATCCAGGCGCAGGGATCGCGCGAGGCGCGCACCCTCGGCGCTACCGTACTTGTCGTCCCCCAGCAGCGCGTATCCGGCATGCGCGGCATGGACACGGATCTGATGGGTGCGCCCAGTCACCGGCTCCGCTTCGATCAACGTCACCTTGGGGAAGGTTTCACGCACCGCGAAGCGGGTTCGCGACACCTTGCCATTGTCGTCCACCCGCACCCGACGCTCGCCGTTGCCGGCGTCGTAACGCTCCAGCCGGGCGCTGACGTAGTCGCGCCGCGCCGGCCAGCGCCCCTGCACCAGCGCCAGGTAACCCTTCTCCATCCGGCGCTCGCGCAGCGCAGTATTGAGCGACAGCAACGATTCCCGATTCTTGGCCAGCAGCAGGCAACCCGAAGTGTCGCGATCGAGACGGTGAACGAGCTCGAGGAAATCCAGGTCCTCGCGCACCTGGCGCAGCGCCTCGATCAAGCCGATCTTGACGCCACTGCCGCCGTGCACGGCCAGCCCCGACGGCTTGTTGATGACCAGCCAGTCCGGGCCTTCGATGACGACGCTACCGGCCAGCAGGTTACGCAGGCCCTCGCTGGCCTCCTTCACCGCACTCTCCGGCGCCAGCCTCAGCGGCGGCACGCGAACCACGTCGCCGGTCTGAACGCGGTAATCCGCCTTGATACGCTTCTTGTTGACACGCACCTCGCCCTTGCGAACGATGCGGTAGATCAACGACTTCGGCGCGCCCTTCAGGCGCGTCCGCAAGAAATTGTCGATCCGCTGTCCCTGCTGGGACTCGCTGACCTCGATAAACTGCACTTCCTGGCCTTCGGCCATGCTCGACTCCCTCGACGGCGCTGCGCGGCGACACCAGCGCGCCGCCGGCCGCCATTCTAACGCACGCAGCCGGTAGCGCGAGCTCAATTGCCGCTACCTCGGCATTACTGTTATATTGCGAACTCACTCGGTGGGTTTATCACCCATTCAGGCGTCAGCAACTGCATAGCTGACCGAAGTGAAAAAATGTCTCGATCCTCCAGAGAGTTAACGAAGCCAACCGCTCACGGCTGCTGGAGTGATCAAAACACGTTTGGAACGCCAGGCCCCGACTCGACCGTGCGACTGACCTCAGCTCGCCATGCTCGCGGGAAATCCACAGGTACCAGTGGAAGGCGTCGCCGAACCGAACAATGCCAAGTGATATAGACGGCAGTCTGCAGGACCGGATGCGTCGACGAAAAACGCACCGTGACATGTCCTGCCACCGTTTCGTACTCAACCCATGTTCGTGTAGCGCCCCTAGCAAGCAGGTAATGAAAGCAAAGATGTAATGGTAATGAGCAAGCACGCCACTGGGCTCGACGAGCGTCGACCCGAATTCGCACCGATGGCCGCATCGCGCCGTTCGACCTGCGTTTTTCGGACATTCCCCTCGAGTTCCTGACGCGGGTCTTCAGCGTATTGCACGCTGAGCTCGTTCTGGCACACCCTCTGCGCCTGCTTGCCCTGCCGGGTCGCTTCACCAATGTGCGCGAGCACAGCACGACCGCTTGCGGTTCGTCGTCGCCGATTGCAGCACGCCTTCCACCGGCACGCTCAATTAGCGAGACCGTATGAAAAGAATGCTCATCAATGCGACACAGCCGGAAGAGCTGCGCGTCGCACTCGTGGATGGACAACGCCTTTACGACCTGGACATCGAATCCGGTGCCCGGGAACAGAAGAAAGCCAACATCTACCGGGGCAAGATCACCCGCCTCGAACCCAGCCTCGAAGCGGCCTTCGTCGACTTCGGCGCCGATCGCCACGGCTTTCTGCCGCTCAAGGAAATTTCCCGCGAGTACTTCTCCAAGGACCCCTCGGGCCGACCCAACATCAAGGAAGTCCTGAAAGAGGGTCAGGAAGTCATCGTCCAGGTCGACAAGGAAGAGCGCGGCAACAAGGGCGCGGCACTGACGACCTTCATCAGCCTGGCGGGACGCTTTCTGGTCCTGATGCCCAACAACCCTCGCGCCGGTGGCATCTCTCGCCGGATCGAGGGCGAGGAGCGCAGCCAGCTCAAGGATGCCATGGGTCAACTGACCCTGCCGGACAAGATGGGCGTGATCGTGCGCACGGCGGGTATCGGCCGCTCCCCCGAGGAGCTGCAGTGGGATCTCGACTACCTGGTTCAGGTGTGGGATGCGATCACCACCGAAGCGGTCAAGCGCCCTGCCCCGTTCCTGATCTACCGCGAATCGAACGTGATCATCCGCGCCATGCGCGACTACCTGCGCCAGGACATCGGCGAGGTGCTGATCGACAGCGCGGACGTGCACGAGGAGGCGCTCAGCTTCATCCGTCAGGTGATGCCGTCCTACCAGCAGAAGATCAAGCTCTACACCGATGACGTACCGCTGTTCTCGCGCTTCCAGATCGAGTCCCAGATCGAGACCGCCTATCAGCGTGAGGTCAAGCTGCCCTCAGGTGGTTCGGTCGTCATCGACCATACCGAGGCGCTGGTCTCGATCGATATCAACTCGGCACGCGCCACCCGTGGCGCCGACATCGAGGAGACCGCGCTCCAGACCAACCTGGAAGCCTCCGACGAGATCGCCCGCCAGCTGCGGCTTCGCGATATCGGCGGCCTCGTGGTCATCGACTTCATCGACATGTCGCCGGCGCGCAACCAGCGCGAGGTCGAGAATCGGGTTCGCGACGCCCTCAAGCTCGACCGCGCCCGCGTCCAGATCGGCCGTATCTCGCGCTTCGGACTGATGGAGATGTCGCGCCAGCGGCTTCGCCCTTCGCTGGGCGAGACCAGCGGCGTCGTCTGCCCCCGCTGCGATGGCCAGGGCACCATTCGCGACGTCCGCTCCATGGCACTGTCGATCCTTCGCCTGATCGAAGAAGAGGCGATGAAAGAGCGCAGCGCCCAGATTCGCGCCATTCTGCCGGTGCCGGTGGCGACCTACCTGCTCAACGAGAAGCGTAACGTTCTCTCCGACGTCGAGCGTCGCCAGAACGTCAAGGTTCTGCTGCTGCCGAATCCGGAGATGGACACGCCACACTACGACGTCCAGCGCCTGCGTGACGACCATGTCTCCGAAGATGGCGACGAGACCAAGTCCAGCTTCGAGCTCTCCGTCGACAGCGACCTGCTCAAGGAGCCGGAAACGACGCTCTCCAAGCCGATCCAGCGCACCCAGGCCGCCGTGCAGACGGTCCAGCACACGGCCCCGGCTCCGGACTCGCTGCACCAGGAACCCGAGAAGAAGGTCGCCCCCCAACCCGCCGCCGAGAGCACGGCCACGCCAACAGCGACGCCGACTCCGCAGGCCCAGGCGGCCAACGGCGGCCTGATGCAGCTCTTCAGGGGCCTGTTCGGCCGCCGCCGTGCCGACGAGGAAGCAGCGGGCTCCAGCGATGCCTCCGGCCAGCGTGACCAGGGCAGCCAGGGTGGCAACCGCTCGGCGGGCGCTTCCCGCAGCAGTAATGCAGACAACGGCTCGGCCAACTCCCGCCCTTCCCGGCCGACGGGCCAGAAGAGCGATCAGCGCAGCGATCGCGATAACAGCGGAAAGCGCAGCGATAGCGCCTCCCGCAGCAACGACGGCAACGCGCGTGGCGACAACAACGCCCGTGGTGGCGACTCCAATCGCCAGGGCAACAACCGTCGCCGTCGCGGCCAGGATGATCGTCAGGGCGGCAGCGACAGCCGTAATGACAATCGCCAGAGCCAGGGTCGTCAGCCGCGTCAGGACAACCGGCAGGACGGTCGCGGCAAGACGGACAAGATCGGCAACGAGGCAAAGGGCGACACCGCAAAGGCCGATACCACCAGCCCTTCCGGCAACGTCAAAACCCCGCGCACCGACAACCGCGACGCCTCGCCCGCGCCCAGCGCTCCCAAGGAGACTGGCGAGAGCAAGCCGAAGCGGACACGCAACAATCCGCGCAACCGCTCGCGCAAGCACGCCCTGAACCCGGCAGCCGCCGAGGAGCAACAGAAGCTGCAGGCGGCAGCGGCGGCCGATACCGGTGACGACGCCAAGCCAGCCGAGTCGGTCGAAGCCGAATCGCTCCAGGATCAGACGGCCTCTTCCGAGCGCCATGCCCCGGTGGCCGAGACCAAGAGCGTGAAAAGCGAACACTCGCGCGCCGAACAGGACGAACCAACCGCGACCACGAGCGAGCCGAAAGAGCCCCGTTCCAGGGCCAAGCCCGCCGAGTCTGGAAAGGCCGCTAATCCGCGGAAGCCGGAACGGACCAAGCCGGCATCCGAGTCGGTCTCGGCGGACGGCGCCCCTGAGACCTCCGTCTCGGAAGAGGATCAGGTAGTCAAGGCGCAATCCGAGGCATCGACCGAAGCGGACCAGAAGGTCACGCCGACGGAGACCGTTTCGGAAACCAGCCAGCGGGCGGACGATACCAACGTCGCCGCCGATGCCACGGCCGAGTCTTCCAAGCGGCCTGTCGAAGTGCCGGCGACCCCGGCGTCTGCCGAGGCCAGTGCGACCGACGCCGCCACACCGTCGGCGACCTCTTCGGCAAGCGATGATGCCGCCAGCCAATCGGCGCCTGGCGAAGAGACGTCGCATGCGGAACGTGTCGAGACCTCACCGGCTCACGAGGCGATCGCCCACTCGACGGCATCGACCGAGGAGAACCCGGGGTCGGCTGCTCCCGCCGGACCGATCGCGGACGAGACGGCAGACCAGCCTGTCCAGGACGTGACCAAGGCCGACGACGTCGAGCCCGAGGAAAACGCACCGCGTGACACCACACCGGTAGCGCCGGTATCCGAAGCGTCGGCAACGCCCGCCTCAACGGAGGATGACACCAAGGCAGCGGCTCCGACCCAGGATCAGGCGCGTCAAGCCGAGGCCAGTGCAACCCCGGCCAATGAGCGTCCGCTCAAGGCCGCGGAAAGCCAGTCTGGTGACGAGAGCGAACCCCGACGACCACGTCGCCGGCGGGCGCATAACGATCCGCGTGAAAAGCGGCGTCGCGAGACCGGCCAGGGCGACAACTGAGTCGCCCCCAGCCACGAAAAAGCCCAGACAGCGATGTCTGGGCTTTTTTGATGCCCGGGGTCCGCACCCCGATCCATTCCAACGCCCAAACCGGCCCAGGGGCCGTACGAAAAGCCGGCGAGCGAAGGTCAGACCAGGATGCGGAACCAAGGCAAAATCGGCCAAGACGGACCAGGCTGGCGCATCAGTTTACGGGGTGGAAATGCGTATCTTGACGGGGCGCCGAGCTCGGGCTGGCGTTCCGGCCGATTTCTAACGCCGCATTGTCGAGCGCAAGCAGTTTTCGAGGGAGCCCAGCACTCGGTGGCGCGCCTACCCGCTCAGAGGGCCGCGGTCTGGATGCCACGAGGCTCGCGTTCGAGCACCACCCCGAACGCCGCCCGCACGGCGCCGACGATTCTCTCGGAGAACGAGAGCAGCTCTTCCAGCGACCCTCCGCCAAAATGGACCAGCACCAGGGCCTGGCGATCGTGGATGCCGAACGCCCCTTCGCGAAAGCCCCGCAGCCCGCACTGGTCGATCAGCCAGCCGGCAGCCAGCTTGACCCGGCCATCCGGCTGCGGGTAATGCGGCATCGAAGGCGCCGCCGACAGCAACCGATCGGCCAGAGACCGCGAGACCAGTGGATTCTTGAAAAAACTGCCGGCGTTGGGCGTGACGAGCGGGTCGGGCAGTTTCTCCCGGCGAATGGCGCAGATCGCCTCGAAGATCGCCTGCGCGCTCGATGGGTCGGCAACGCGATCACCCAGTGCGCCGTACCCCAGCTTGGGCGACGGCCGTGTGGAGAGCGTCAGCCCCAACCGGGTGATCACGACCTGGTTGGCCAGTTCGCGCTTGAACACGCTGTCACGATAGCCCAGCTCACACGCCTCCCGGCGCAATCGGCGACGCTGACCGTCTCTTCGATCGACCAGTTCGACCCAATCCAGCACGTCGCCAATCTCGACACCATAGGCACCAATATTCTGTATCGGTGCCGCGCCGGCCAGTCCCGGTATCAAGGCGAGGTTCTCGATTCCCCACAGTTCGCGCGCCACGCAGCGTTGGACCAGCGCATGCCAATTGACGCCAGCGCCTACCTCGACATGCACGGCGCCGCCTTCACCCGCCATGAACGACACGTCATCGAGTTCCGCGCGCAACGTGAGCCCCCCCACCACCGGCGGCAGCAACACATTGCTCCCTCCACCGAGCACCGTGAGGTCCCAGTCGTGGCGATTGGCCAGTTCCACGCCTCGCACGACGTCGCACTCGCGACGGGCGAGCCAGAAACGCTCGGCCCGGCTCGGTAGCGCCAGGGTGTTGGCGTGACCTAGATCGTGATCGACCTGCAGCTCGGGGATCGAATCCGGCATCAGGCGCCGCCCACACGCTGGCGAAGCGACGCCGTCAGCCCCTCGACGGCAAGCTCGAGTTGATCCAGCACCCGGAGGAACCCCGCCTCGCCGCCGAAATACGGGTCCGGCACATCCGTGTCCGGCTGGTTGGCGTATTGGAGCAGGCGGGAAACCCGTGCGCGACTACCTTCAGGTCGCCGCGCCAGCACCTGATCGAGATTGTCGGTATCCATCACCAGAATCTCGTCGAACTGCGCGAAGTCCTGCTGCGCCAACTGGCGCCCACGCAAGCCACTCAGGTCGACGCCGCGCTCCGACGCCGCCTGGACGGCGCGAGGATCCGGGGCCTGGCCGACATGCCAGGCCCCGGTGCCGCAGGAGTCGATCTCGATTCTAGCGTCGAGGCCCTCGTCCTGAAGGCGCTTTCTGAGCATGCCCTCCGCCGTCGGCGAGCGACAGATGTTGCCCATGCAGACGAACAGGACCCGCCATACGGGACGCGACTCGCTCATGCCTTCTCCCGCTGAGAAAAATGCTGACGCACCCGCTCCAGGTCCTCCAGGGTGTCGACGCCGCCGGGAAGGGACGAAGAGACCGTCGCCACCTGAATGAGATGACCGTGCTGCAGCGCCCGCAACTGTTCGAGCTGCTCGAGCTGCTCCAACGGTGCCGGCTGCCAGTTGACGTAATCGCCCAGAAATCCGGCACGATAGGCGTAGAGGCCGACGTGACGCAGCCAGGAATCCGTCTCGAGCCGTGTCGGCGGCTGGGTCTTCCAGGCATTGCGATCCCAGGGGATCGGCGCCCTGGAGAAATAGAGCGCCCGCCCGCTCAAGTCGGTCACGACCTTGACCACGTTGGGATTGAACAGCGTATCGACATCGTGAATCGGCTCGGCCAGCGTCGATACCGACGCCCGCGCGTCGGACGCGAGACGCGTCGCGACGAGATCGATCGCCGAGGCCGGCAGCAGCGGCTCATCGCCCTGAACGTTGACCACGATGGTCTCGTCCGGCAACGCCAGCTTGGCGCTGACCTCGGCCAGACGGTCGGTGCCGGAGTGGTGATCGTCTCGCGTCATGACGACCTCGGCACCGAACCCCCGGGCCGCCTGTTCGATACGCGCATCATCGGTGGCAATCACGATCCGCGACGCGCTGCTCTCCCTGGCCCGCAACCACACGTGCTGGACCATGGGCAGCCCGTCGATATCCATCAGGGGCTTGCCCGGGAGGCGGCTGGAGCCGAAGCGGGCCGGAATCACGACAACAAAATCGCTCATGACGTCGGGGCCGCCTTGCCGAGCTTTTCCTCGGTCGACATGACACGCGCCTCGCTCTCCAGCATCACTGGGATCCCGTCTCGGACCGGATAGGCCAGCCCGCTGACCGAGCTCTTGAGCTCCTGACGTTCGCGATCGAAGGTCAGCTCGCTATGGCTGACCGGACAGATCAACATCGTCATCAATTCCTTATCCATGATCATTCCTTATCGGAGATTCCGAGTACGTCGGCGTGTTCGCCAAACCAGCGCCGAGACATGTCACCATGATCGCGCCATCGTCGCTGATACGCCAGAGAGGAGCGAGCGGAATCCAGGCTCCATAAGACAAGCAAGACGGCGTTAAACTCCGTCTGGAGCGCAGGCCCGGTCCGTTCTTCGCCAATGTTTGCCTAGCGACGCGCTACGGCCTGGTCCTCGCTCACAGACTTTTCGCGCTAACCCCGGTCACGCTTCCAACCCTCGACCCGCTCGGCCCACCAGGTGACGAAAGCCGGCTCCGGTTTCGCCTCCACATCCAGCGCCCAGCAGCGCTCGTCGACGAAATCCGTACATTTCACGGCATCCTTGGCCGTCATGACCACCACCGAGGCCTCCTTGGGCAGGTCCGCCGCCGAGAATCGATGATGGTCGCCGAAAGCGTGCTTCTCATGGGCGATCCCCAGGGCTTCCAGCGTGTCGAAAAACCGCTGCGGATGGCCGATACCCGCCAGTGCCGCCACCGATTCGCCCGGACCGAATGGCGGATGCTCGACGGGATGGCACTCGCCGCTCGTCAGATGTCGCCATGCCACGGGAGAGAGCGTCAGCGAAAAACGGGGCGCTGCGCCCTCTTCATCGTCGGCTAGCGGAACCTTCCCGCCGTTGCCGATCAGTGCATCGACGTCGCGCAAGCGCTCGAGAGGCTCCCGGAGCGGCCCTCGCGGCAGGCAGCGCCGGTTGCCAAAGCCGCGCCGGGCATCGACGACGACCAGTTCCAGCGTACGGCCCAGGGCGTAATGCTGGAGACCGTCGTCGGCGACCACGATGTCGCACTGGGCATGTTCGATTAGCCAGCGCGCCGCTTGGGGACGATCGGGGTCGACGACCAGCGGGACCCCGGTCTGTCGAGCGAGCATCAGCGGCTCGTCGCCGCTCTGCGCCACCGACGTCTCCGCGGTCACCGCCAGTGGGTAGCGTTCGGCCTTGCCGCCGTACCCCCTGGAGACGATCCCCGGCCGCCAGCCGTTGTCGCCCAGCCAGCGCACCAGCCAGGCGACCAGCGGCGACTTGCCGGTCCCGCCCACGGAGAGATTGCCCACCACGACCACCGGTACCGGCGGCTGCCATACCGCCCGGCGCCCCGTCCGATAGGCCTCTCGCCGGCGCGCGACGATGGCGCGATAGAGCCACTCCAGCGGCGCCAGCAGGCCGAGCCAGGCTGAACCGCGATACCAGGCGCGCTCGAGCGGGGTCACGCCTCCTCCTGAAACTGGAGCTGATATAACGAGGCGTAGGCACCGCCCTTCTCCAGCAGTTCGGCGTGAGTCCCGCTCTCGATCAGGCAGCCCTGATCCATGACGGCGATTCGATCGGCGCGCTCGATGGTCGACAGTCGGTGGGCGATGACGAATGTCGTTCGACCCTGGCAGACCACCTCCAACGCACGCTGGATATAGCGTTCGGACTCGGTATCCAGCGCCGACGTCGCCTCGTCGAGTATCAACACCGGGGCGTCCTTGAAGATGGCCCGGGCGATTGCCAGGCGCTGGCGCTGGCCGCCGGAGAGCATGACGCCGTTGTCACCGACCAGGGTGTCGTAGCCTTTCGGCAACTGTTCGATGAACTCGTGGGCATAGGCCGCCTTGGCTGCCGCCTCGATCTGCTCGCGGCCGGCATCGGGCACGCCGTAGGCGATGTTGTCGGCGATCGTGGTGTTGAACAGCGTCACCTGCTGGGAGACCAGGGCGATCTGCTGGCGAAGCGGCGACAGCCGATACTCCTGGATATCGACGTCGTCGATCAGGATGCGACCGTCGGTGGGCCGATAGAATCTCGGCAACAGCGACATCAGCGTCGACTTGCCGCTCCCGGAGCGCCCGACGATGGCGACCATCTGGCCAGCGGGCACGTCGAGATCGATGCCCTTGAGCACCTCCGGCTGGTCTTCGTCATAGGCGAATCGCACCCCTTCGAAGCGGACGTCGCCCTTCAGTCGCTGCGGCATCCGGCTGCCCTCGTCGTGTTCCGTCGGGCGGCTCAACAGGCCGAACAGCTCCTGGGACGCCGACAGGCCCTTCTGGATGATGCTGTTGACGTCGGTCAGCGAGCGGATCGGCTTGGCCATCAGCGAGGCTGCCGTGATGAAGGCGACGAATTCGCCCGGCGTCATGGCGTTCATCAACTCCGGCGCCATCGCCAGCCACACCAGCCCCGCCAGTGCCAGCGCCACCAGTAGCTGGATGACCGGCGTACTGGTCGCCTTGGTCATCGCCTCCTTGATGCTCTGCTCGCGGTTGTAGTTGCTGGCGGCCTCGAAGCGGCGCTTTTCATACTCCTCCGCGCCGTGGGTGCGCACGACCCGATAACCGGTCAGCGCCTCGGAGGCGACGTGGGTCACGTCCCCCATCGAGTTCTGGATACGCCGGGAGATCTTGCGGAAGCGCTTGCTGGTGTAGCGCACCACTAGCCCGATCAACGGCGTCACGCACATGAAAATCAGCGTCAGCATCCAGTTGGTCCAGAACAGATAGCCGATCAGGCCGATCACGAACAGGCCCTCCCGCAGGATGATCGTGATCGCATTGGTGGCGGCGCCCGTCACCTGCTCGACGTGATAGGTGACCCGGGAGATGAGATGGCCACTGGAGTGCATGTCGAAGAAGCGGCCCGGCAGGTGCAGCATGTGGTTGAAGACGTTGCAGCGCAGCCGATGCACTACGTTGCGCGCCACGTTGCTCATGAAGTAGGTGCCGAGAAAGGTTCCGACCCCCCGGGCGGCAAACATGCCGATCACGAATAGCGGCAGGAAGTAGCGAAACGCGGCGTCGGGATGCTGTATCCCGTCGATCAGCCGTTTCATCATTTCCGCCAGAGCCGTGCTCGAGGCGGCGTAGATGGCATAGCCGACCACCGCCAGGGCGAACGAACGCCACTCTACGCGGACGTATTCTAGAAGGCGTCGATAGAGTGCCAAACTGGAAGCTTGCGACACGGTAACTCCGTTCGACTGGAAAAAGGTCTGGCCTGCGGCGCTGCGCACACCGTTCAGCCAGGACACCGAGGGGACGAGCGGCGGCGAAGCCCCGCTCCGCCGTTGTGCGCCCCCGGGCGCCCATCAGGGGCTGGATTCTACCCCAACATCCCCCACGTCGACAGCCGAGCGCCTAGACCATCCCGGATGGCGCTGGGTGGAGACCTCGAGCTCGGATGGCGTCAACACGATACGTACCGCGCCATCGTAGGCTGTGTTCCAGACCCGGCTCCCGGCATCGACGAAGCGCTGCACGACCGCCGGCGCCGGGTGGCCGAACGGATTGCCGCGTCCGCTGCTGAAGATCACCTCGCGCGGGCGCGTCGCCGCGACCAGAGTCGGTGACGAGCTGGTGGCGCTGCCATGATGGCCTGCCACCAGCACATCCAGGCGGCGGCGCCCCAGCGGGCCGCGTTCGAGCGCATCGACGAACTCACGCTCCCGACCCGCCCCGGCGTCGCCGGTGATCAGCACCCTGCGCGTGCCCAGCGTCACCAGCAGGACACAGGAGCGGTCGTTGGCGTTGGCGGCGATATCGCCAGCCGGCGGCGAGAGAAAACGCCACGAGGCCTCCCCATCCCGCCAGCCGCCGCCAGCCTCGCAGGGCCGCGACGGCAAGCCCAGTTCGTTGCCGCGAGGCGCCCACCAGTGCTCCACCCGATGCTCCCGGCGCAGCGCTGCGACCCCTCCCGAGTGATCGGTATCGCTGTGGGTGACGACGACATCGTCGAATCGCTGGCCCGGCGGCCACAGCAGGGAAGCCGGCATGAAACCCGAGCCGAAGCGGGGACCGGTATCGACCAGCACGCGTCGCTCCCGCGTTTTCAGCTCGACCATCTGCCCCTGGCCGACGTCGTAGACGGTGACGACCAACTGGTTCCGTTCCGGGCCAGGCGCTCGCAGCAGCGCGACGAGTATCAGCAACGATGGACAAGCCCACGCCCGCGTCGCCCGTTCTACACCGGGCAGCAGCCATAGCAGCCCCCACAGCATCAAGGCCGAGGCGATCGGCCAGCGCCACCAGGGCGCGGGGCTCCACAACGGCCAGCTGCCGGCGGCGCTGGCGAGAACGGCGGCCAGCGCCACCGCCAACTGATCGAAGGGCCACCAAACCCAGCTCGCCACCGTCGGCCAGCCGCTGAAAAGCCAGCCCACGAACCCGAGCGGCACCATCACACTACCGACCAGCGGTACGGCAAACAGATTGACCAGCGGCGCCACTGGCGACAGGCGTCCAAAGGCGAGAAGTACCGCTGCCGCCATGAACGGCGCCAGCAACCACTGACTGCGCAGCAACGCGATTACCCACCCTCTCCAACCGGTGGGACGAGGTCGCCCCGACCACGCCATGATCAACACGGCAACGGCCAGAAAAGAGAGCCATAGACCCGGCCGCCAGGGCGCGAGAGGATCACTGATCACGGTCAGCGCCAGGGCCAGCCACCAGGCCTGCCACCAGCCGGGAGCGTGACGCCCGCTGGCCGCCCAGAGCCCGACCGCGGTCATGATCGCGGCCCGGGTGGCGGGGGGCTCGAAGCCGGCCAGGCCGGCATAGGCGAACGCCGCTGCCCCCGCCCCGATCCACGGCCAGACCGTCATCCGCCAGGAGAGTGGCTGAAACCAGCGCGACAGTCGCCGGAGAAGCCACAGCACGAGCGTCGCGACGAGGCCGACGTGCAAACCCGAGATCACCATCAGATGCGTCGTGCCCGTGGCATTGAGCAGCCGCCAGTCGTCATCGTCGAGCCGGTCTCCCGCGCCGAGCGTCAATGCCGCCAGCCAGCGCTTGCCTCTGGGTGACAACGCCATCTCCTCCAACTGGCCGAGCGCCAGCCGGCGCAGGGAGAAAGCGGCCCCGGCGAGGCGTCGTGGCGACTCGTCGCGAACGTAACCGAGCGCCTGAATCCCCTCCCGCCAGAGCCAGGCGCCGTAATCGAAGGTATCCGGGTTGGCGAACCCCAGCGGCTCGCGCAGGCGGGTATTGAACGACCAGCGCTCCCCGGTCTGCAGCTCGGGGCCGCCGTACCAGGACAACCTGACCCGCGTGGCCACGGGGCAGGCGTCATCCGGCTCGGCGGGACTGCAGCCATCGATATCGAAAAGGAAGCGGGAACGGCGCTGATCGGCATCCAGGGACAGAATGCGCCCGGTCAGCACGAACTCGTGTCCCGCCAAGGACGGAGGCAGCACGCCCTGGCGCTGCTGACCGACATCATGGGCACAGGCCAGGAATGCCAGCATCGCCAGGCCTCCCCACAGCGACCGTCTCCAGAGCGCCAACGCCAGACCGACACCGGCGATGACCCACGGCACGCCCCAGAGCGGGCCTTCCACGCCGCCGATGCGCTGGCCGACGAGCGCGCCGGTGATCGCGGCCAGCGCCAATGGCATGGCCCAGCCGGCACGACGGACCCATGCCCAGGTCCGTCTTTTCGCTTCAACGGCCGGCAAGGCCAAGGCTTCTCGATGAAGGACTTAACATGGCGAGCCCTTGGGGTTGTATGGATAATGGGCCTTCTTCGTCCAGCGAGCGGCCTCATGTCTCGTCGATGGTTACAACGCTACATCCCCAGCCAGGAGAGGCTGCAGCGCACTCGTTCGCTGCGATTCATGCACCACATGCTGGGCGATCCGGCGATGTGGGTACTCTCTCGCCGTAGTGTCGCCAACGCCTGCATGGTCGGCCTGTTCGCGGCGATGCTGCCCATTCCCGGCCAGATGCTGCTGGCGGCATTCGGTGCCTACTGCCTGCGCGCCAACCTGCCGCTTTCCGTCAGTCTGGTCTGGCTGACCAACCCCCTGACCATGCCGGTGGTGTTCTACTTCAACTATCGGGTCGGCGCCTGGGTCATGAACTATCCCGCGCGTCAGGTACCGGATCACATCACCACCATGTGGATCGCCGAGCAGATGGCTCACATCATCCTGCCGCTGGCGGTCGGCTCGGTCATCGTCGGACTGGTGCTGGCCACCGCCGGCAACGTGCTGGTGCGATTGATCTGGCGGTTCCAGATCTACCGTAGCTGGCGCAAACGCGCCAGACGGCGACAGCGCCGGCAGCGGCAGTGAGCGCCGACGCGACGAAGCCATCGATACCGTGCCCGGCGAGCGCGCGGGCGCACAAAAAAAGCCGCCCTGGACTATTGATCGTCCAGGACGGCTTCGGCTTTAGCCAACGATGTCAGACGGCGCTCAATTGGCCTCGGTCCAGGCGCATCGTGCGGTCCTGATGCGCCGCCAGCGACATGTCATGGGTAACCACCACGAACGCACAATCGGTGGTCGCCGCCAGTTCGTCCATCATGGCGAGGATATTGCCCGCCGTATCCTGATCCAGATTGCCGGTGGGCTCGTCCATCAGCACCAGGCTGGGATCGGTGACCAGCGCCCGGGCAATGGCCACGCGCTGGCGTTCACCGCCCGACAGCTCGCCCGGCTTGTGCGCGCCTCGCGGCGCCATCCCGACCCGATCCAGCAGCTTCTGCGCCTTGTCGACCGCGACCTTGCGCGTCTGGCCGCGAATGATCAACGGCAGCGCGACATTTTCGGCCGCGGTGAACTCCGCCAGCAGGTGGTGGAACTGGTAGACGAAGCCGATATAGCGATTGCGGAAACTGCCCAGCGCCGCCTCACCCAGCCCCGCCAACGACTGGCCACCGATGATGACCTCGCCGCCGCTCGGCCGATCCAGGCCGCCAAGGAGATTGAGCAGCGTGGTCTTGCCAGAGCCCGAACTGCCGACGACGGCCACCCGCTCGCCGGCTCGCACCTGCAGGTCCAGGTGGTCCAGAACGGTGATATCCTGCGGCCCCTCGCTGTAAACCCGCGTGAGCTGGCGGCAGTCGAGCATGATGTTGTCTCCGCTGGCGGATGATCGAGAGTCGAGTTCACTCATAGCGCAGCACCTCCGCTGGCTGAATTCGCGCCGCTCGCCAGGCCGGATAGAGCGTCGACAGGAAGGTCAGGCCGAAGGCGCTGGAGACGATCACGACGAGATCGCTCATTTCGAGCCGCGACGGCAGATAGCTGATGAAATAGACATTGGGATCGAGGAACTGAATACCGGTGGCAGCCTGGAACCAGGCGATGATATCGGACACCGTCAACGCCAGAATGACGCCCGCGATGACGCCGATCACGATACCGATGATCCCGATCGCCAGGCCCTGCACCACAAAGATGCCCATGATCGATTTCGGCTTGGCGCCGATGGTGCGCAGAATCGCGATGTCCGCGTGCTTGTCGGTAACCACCATGACCAGCGTCGAGACGATGTTGAACGCCGCCACCGCGACAATCACCATCAGCAGCAAGCCGATCATGTGCTTTTCCATCTGGATCGCCTGGAACAGGTTGCCGTGGGTGTAGGTCCAGTCGAGGCCGCGATAGCCGGCGCCCAGATTCGAGACGATGTCCCGCGTCACCGGACCCGCCTTGAACAGGTCGTCAAGCTCGAGACGCAGCCCATCGACCTTGTCGCCAAGCCGAGCCAGTGTCTGCATGTCCTCGATATTGGCATAGGCCAGATTGGCGTCCAGGTCGGCTCCCACCTTGAAGATGCCGCTGACCGTGAAGCGCTTGAGCCGCGGAAAGACACCACCTGGCGTGATCGACGCCTCGGGCACCAGCAGCGTGACCCGGTCTCCCACGCCGACGCCGAGATTGCGCGCCAACAGCGAGCCGAGCACCACGTGCCAACTGCCGGGTGAAAGATCGTCCAGCGAACCGGCCTGCATGTGCTGGCCGATGATCGAGACCTTGCGCTCATATTCCGGCTGCACCCCGGTGACCATCGCCCCCTGGGTGCGGCCACTGGCCGAGAACATGCCCTGCTGCTGCACGTAGGGCGCGGAGGCGATCACATCCTTGTGCTGGTCGACCTTCTCGGCCAATGCCTTCCAGTCCTGCATGCCGCCCTGCTGCTCGATGCGAGTATGCGGCACCATGCCCAGCACGCGAGTGCGGAGCTCATGATCGAAGCCGTTCATGACCGACAGCACCAGGATCAGAACCGCGACCCCGAGCGCCAGCCCGAGCATGGAGGTGAGTGAAATGAAGGAGATGAAGTGGTTACGTCGTTTGGCCCGAACATATCTCAGGCCCACCAGAAAGGGTAAGCGGTCAAGCATCAGGTAGGGTTCCTTGTCAGCAGCGGCTCATGTTACGGGTTTTGACGGTTGCGGCAAACGCTCGTCTGCCAAGCGATTTGTCGCTTGCCAGCCATGTCCCCCACGCTAGACTGTCATTCCGTCGGCGATTGGGCGGCGGATACCGTGGAACGGCGGCGATATTCTCGGTCGAATGCCCTTCGGCAAGTGTCGGTCGACCTCTTGCAGCGCCACGCTCAAACTCTACAATGCCGCGTCCTCGACATCGGCTCTGACGCACACTGGCCCTTATGCGCAATGGAGACACCATGACCCTGCGTCTGTTCCCCGAATGGTACCCGCAAGATGCGATCCAATTGACCTGGCCGACGCCGACCAGCGACTGGGCGCCGCTGCTCGAGCATATCGAGGCGACGCTGGAGGCGATGGTGGTCGCGATCACGCGTTACCAGCCGGTACTGATCGTCGTCCACGACGATCGCCAGCGGGCCCGCCTGGGCGGCCGATTCGCGGCGCTAGGGGTCGATGCCGCCCGTTACCATCTCGCAGTGGCGCCCAGCGACGATACCTGGGCACGAGATCACGGCCCGATCGCCATCGAACGCGACGGCACTCTCGAGCTGCTCGACTACGTCTTCACCGGCTGGGGCGGCAAGTTTGCGGCCGAACGCGACGATGCGCTGACCCGGACGCTGGCCGACCAGCAGCTGTTCGCGGCCGCCGTGGTATCGCAAGCGCTGATCCTCGAGGGCGGCGCCATCGATACCGATGGCGAAGGCACCCTGCTGACGACTTGCGCCTGCCTGCTCAACCCCAATCGCAATCCGGGGCTGGATCGCGACGCGGTCGAAAACCAGCTTGCGGAACAGCTTGGCGCTTCTCGCGTGCTGTGGCTCGAGCACGGCCATCTCGAGGGCGACGATACCGACAGCCATGTCGATACGCTGGCGCGTTTCTGCGATCCCGCAACGATCGCCTACGTACGCTGCGATGACCCCGACGATGTGCACCATGAAGCGCTGATGGCCATGGAAGAGGAACTCAAGGCCCTGCGGCGCGAAGATGGCTCGCCCTATCGCCTGCTGCCGCTGCCGTGGCCCAAGCCATGTCTCGACCCGGAAGACGGGCATCGCCTGCCGGCGACTTATGCCAATTTCCTGATCATCAACGGCGCGGTGCTGGTGCCGACCTACGGTGACGCTGCCGATTACCGCGCGCTCAAGGTGCTCGACGAGGCCTTTCCCGGTCGCGACGTGATACCGATCGACTGCCGTGCCGTCATTCGCCAGCATGGCAGTCTCCACTGTCTAACCATGCAGCTGCCGCGAGGTTCGCTGAACCCCGCACTCTTCCCAGGTTAAGGAGAGACAATGTCCAAGACACTCAAGATCGGTCTGGTGCAGCAGCAGGCCTGGCCGGAAAAACAGCGCAGCCTCGATGCGAGCGAAGCCGGCATCCGCGAGCTCGCCGCCCAGGGCGCCGAACTGATCCTGCTGCAGGAACTGCACGCGACCCACTACTTCTGCCAGTCCGAGGACACCGCGCTCTTCGATCTCGCCGAGCCGCTGGACGGACCGACCGGGCAGAAATTGGCCGAGCTGGCTAGAGAGCTGGACATCGTCATCGTCGGCTCGATCTTCGAGCGCCGCGCCGCCGGCCTCTATCACAACACGGCGATCGTGCTGGATCGCGCCCGAGGCCGCGTCGGACACTATCGCAAGATGCACATTCCCGACGATCCCGGCTTCTACGAGAAGTTCTACTTCACCCCGGGCGACGAAGACGAGAGCCAGGGGTTCGAGCCGATCGACACCTCCGTCGGCCGCCTCGGCGTACTGGTTTGCTGGGATCAGTGGTATCCGGAAGCCGCCCGTCTCATGGCCCTGGCGGGCGCCGACCTGCTGCTCTACCCCACGGCGATCGGCTGGACGCCCTCGGACGACGCCGCGGAGAAGCAGCGCCAGAAAGAGGCGTGGACCTTGATCCAGCGCTCTCATGGCGTCGCCAACGGCCTGCCGGTCCTCGTCGCCAACCGCGTCGGCCATGAAGCCGATCTATCGCAGGTTGGCGAAGGCATCGATTTCTGGGGTGGCAGTTTCGTCTGTGGTCCTCAGGGCGAATTGCTGGCCCATGCCGGCGAAGCGAGCGAGAACCTGCTGGTCGATGTCGATCTGTCACGCAGCGAGGACGTTCGCCGGATCTGGCCCTACCTGCGCGACCGCCGCGTCGATGCCTACGCCGACCTGACCCGTCGCTATCGCGACCGCTGACCCGCTCTCGTCGTGTCGCTGCCGCCGGACACGGCGGCAGCGCTGTCGGCCAAGTTCCGGTGTGGGCACCGATCCACCGCTTCCCGCTACTTGTAACGACAGTTAAGATAACGGTATAAACCGAAAGCCACCTCTCGGGACCCGTCAATGGAACTGCAGTATCGCTTGCTGGCCGAGCTCGAATCCGACTTCGATCACCTGATCGATGCAGTCGAGCACCTGGCAACGGCCTACGCCGACAACCCGACACCCGCCTGGGCACTGGGCGATTCGGACGTCGACGCCAGCTGGCTCCGCCGCGCCTTGACCGACTTCTGGTATCAGGATGGGCAGGATGGTCGTGAAACGCGCAACTACATCGGTGTGATCGTCGCCGGACCGGCGATCATGGAAGCGGTCGAAGCGGTCAACCACGCCAAGGCACGATTTGCCGCGACACTGAAACGCATCCGTCACTCCGCGCCGAGATTGATCCCCGAGATCAAGGCCGTCCTGCCCTTCCGACATCCGGTGCTGCACGACCACCTGCGGGGCCAGGGGCTGGCCCGCCTGCATCTCAAGCAGTGCTGGCGCCAGTTGCCGGTCGCCGACGCGCCGCTCTCGCGCATCAGGCTTGCCTGGTACACCAGCGGCCGCTCGATCAAGCGCCTCAGCGTCGCGGATGCAGAAGCCCGATTGAAGCAGATGGACCTGGCGGCGCCGCACATTCAAATTCAACTGCGCAAGCTCGCCGACATCCCCAGCGACGAACCCCTGGCACAGATCCAGCAGCAGGCGCCGGTGATGCGAGCCAACCTGTTCTTCCGCGAGGCTTTGGAGGATGGACGCATGCGTCGGGCCATGAACCTGCCGCTGCCGCTGTTCATCCCGGACCCCGTACTGAAGCTACCGCATCTCAATGACCCACCGGCACATCCACCGAAGACGCGAACCCGCGCCCGTCGATCCGATCAGCGGCTGGAAGACGATGTGTTTCTGAAGAGTCTGCGTGTCTATCGCTATCGTAACCCGGCGCTGCAGATCGCTATCGAACGTCAGCAAACGACAGAGAAGCCGTGATTCGACTCGCCTGACCTTAGTCAGCGTGGGCGCGCCCGACTGACCGGGCGCGCTGGCTGGCCGGATTCAGAACAGCCGGTTCAGGCCGTTCTGGGCCGCGATGCGATAGGCCTCGGCCATGGTGGGGTAGTTGAAAGTGGTATTGATGAAGTAGCGCAGCGTGTTCGCCTCGCCCTTCTGCTGCATGATCGCCTGACCGATATGGACGATCTCCGAGGCCTGGTCGCCAAAACAGTGGATCCCCAGAATCTCCAGCGTCTCGCGGTGGAACAGGATCTTGAGCATGCCGGCGGTATCGCCGGTGATCTGCGCACGGGCCGTATCCTTGAAGAATGCCTGAGCCACTTCGTAGGGCACCTTGGCTTCGGTCAGTTCCCGCTCGGTCTTGCCCACCGAACTGATCTCGGGAATCGTGTAGATCCCGGTGGGTATATCGTCGACGAAACGAAAATCCTCGCCGAGGAACTCGTCGCTGGCACTGCGGCCCTGGTCGTAGGCCGCACTCGCCAGGCTCGGCCAGCCGATCACGTCCCCCACCGCATAGATGTGCGGGATCGCCGTACGATAGTGGTCGTCCACCTGCAACTGGCCGCGACCGTTGGCTTCCAGCCCAATGTTCTCCAGCCCCAGCTCGTCGGTATTGCCGGTGCGTCCGTTGGCCCACAGGAAGGCATCGGCGCGCAGGCGCTTGCCGGACTCCAGATTGACCACCACGCCGGCCTCATCCCCTTCGACACTGCGATACTCTTCGTTGTGCCGAATCAACACGCCGTAGTTGCGCAGCTCATAGGAGAGCGCGTCACTGATCTCGTCGTCGAGGAACGACAACAGCCGCTCACGAGTGTCGATCAGGTCGACCTTGACGCCCAGGCCGGAGAAGATGGAGGCGTACTCGGACCCGATCACACCGGCACCGTAGATGATCAGGGTGCGCGGCGTATGCGACAAGCCGAGAATGGTGTCCGAACAGTAGATCCGCGGGTGACGGAAGTTGACGTCCGCGGGCCGGTAAGGGCGCGACCCGGTGGCGATCACGAACTGCGGCGCACTGAGCTCTTCCGCGCCTTCGTGATTGTCGCGAACCACGACGGTGTGTTCGTCGCGGAAACGGGCCACGCCGAAGAACAGATCGATACGGTTGCGGGAGTAGAACTTGGTGCGGAGTTCGACCTGCTGATCGATCGTCACCCGGGAGCGTTCCAGAACCTTCGGAAACGAGAACCAGCGGGGCTCGCCAATATCGCGAAACATGCGGTTGGTGTTGAACTGCATGATCTGCTTGACCTGGTGCCGTAGCGCCTTGGAGGGGATGGTCCCCCAGTGCGTGCAGTTGCCACCGACCGAGGACTGCCGCTCGACAATGGCGACACGCTTGCCATGCTTCGCCGCATTGATTGCCGCGCTCTCTCCCGCGGGCCCCGAGCCGATGACCACGAGGTCGTAATTGTGAACTGCCATGTGCTTCGCCTACTCCTTACCCGATGGCTTCCGATTCGATTGGCTCGTGGCGACGCCGTTGCCCCGCATGTCGCTCAACGCTTGACGGCGTTGTAACCCAGGTCCGCGCCGCGATTCTCGTCGCTGCGCCGACGCGCTCCGGCCAGGTTCTTGCGACTCTCCTCCTCGCAGACCTCATCGTTGCCGCCACAGATTTCGCACCCGTTCTTCAGGCCCAGCGTGTTGAGACCGCCGCAGGAGCCGGCGAGGGGCTTGCGCCCGAGGATGACGCCGATCGCCATGCCGCCGACCAGCAGCAGCATGATGGCAAAGGCCAGAATCCAGATCGTCATGACTGATCCTCCTAATCCGAGTCTTTCAGGTAGCGCTGAAACGCGGTCGAGGCCCGAGTTTCAAAGCCATCCGGGGTTTTGACAACGAGATAGACCGCCAGGTTTTCCCGCTCGGCCATGGCATAGCCCGCGTCCGGCCCCATGACCTCCACCGCCGTGGCCAGCGCATCGGCCGTCATGCAGTCGGACGTGATCACCGTCACCGAGACCAGGTGATGCTGTATGGGCCGGCCGGTGCGGGGATCGATGGTGTGCGAGTATCGCTTGCCGTCGCTTTCGAAATAGTTACGGTAGTCGCCCGATGTCGCCACGGCCGAATCGTCCAGCTCTATGATACGCTGCACGCTGCGCTCGTTCGAGATCGGTTTTTCCACCGCGATCCGCCACGGCTCGTCGCCGGGCTTGCTGCCTCGCGTGCAGATCTCGCCACCCACCTCGACCAGGTAGCGCTGGACGCCCAGGGCATCCAGGGCCCGCGCCACGGCGTCAACGCCATACCCCTTGGCAATGCCCGACAGATCGACATAGACCGGCTTGGTCTTGGTCAGGGTATTGCCATCGAGCTTCAGCGCCTGGTAATCGACCTCTTGCAGCGCCTTGGCGATGGCGTCGTCGCCGGGTACGCGATCCGGATGCTTGTCCGGCCCGAACCCCCACAAGTTCACCGCCGCACCGACCGTGACATCGAAGGCACCGTCGGAGATGTCACCGATCCGAATGGCCTCGCGGACCACTTCCGCGGTCTGCGGCGAGAGCTGGAACGGCTCCCCGACCGGCGCCTGATTGAACCTGGAGAGCTCGGAGTCCGGCTTGTAGGTCGACATCAGGTGATCGACCCGGTCCAGCGCCGCCTTGACCGAGCGCTCGATGTCGGCGAGCTGGTCGTCGTCATAGTCGCCGTAGAAGGTGATATGGAACCCGGTACCGAAGATCGGCCCTTCCAGCCGGTAGGACTGAGGGTCACGCTCGCACCCGGCCAGCAGTGCGAATAGCAACAGGGCCAACCCCAGAAGGATCGGCCCTGTCGCTCGGCGCCGTTGCGATCCGATCATCCGCCGAAGTCATCCAGCATGATGTTCTCCGGCTCGACGCCGAGATCGGTCAGCATCTTGATCACCGAGGCATTCATCATCGGCGGCCCGCACATGTAGTACTCGCAATCCTCCGGTGCCGGGTGATCCTTGAGGTAGTTCTCGTAGAGCACGTTGTGAATGAACCCGGTGGGCCCTTCCCAGTTGTCTTCCGGCTGGGGATCGGAGAGCGCCAGGTGCCACTCGAAGTTGTCGAACTCTTCGGCCAGCTGGTCGTACTCTTCGTTGTAGAACGTCTCCCGCCAGGAACGCGCACCGTACCAGAACGACATCTTGCGCGACGACTTCAGCCGCTTGAGCTGATCGAAGATATGGCTGCGCATCGGTGCCATCCCCGCGCCGCCGCCGATGAAGACCATCTCGGCGTCGGTATCCTTGGCGAAGAATTCGCCGAACGGTCCCATCACGGTCACCTTGTCGCCCGGCTTCATCGCGAAGACGTAGGTCGACATCAGGCCCGGCGGATGGTTCGATTTGGGCGGCGGCGTCGCGATACGGATGTTGAACTTGAGAAGCCCCTTCTCTTCCGGGTAGTTCGCCATCGAGTAGGCGCGAATCACCTCCTCGTCGCTCTTGTGCGAGATGTCGAACAGGCCGAATTTCTCCCAGTCTCCGCGGTACTCCTCCTCGATATCGAAGTCCGAGAACTTGATGTCGTAGGGCGGCGCCACCAGCTGCACGTAGCCGCCGGCCCGGAATGCGACTTCCTCGCCTTCCGGCAACTTGAGGTTGAGCTCCTTGATGAAGGTCGCGACGTTGGGGTTCTGCGTCACCTCGCATTCCCACTTCTTGACCCCGAACACCTCGTCGGGGACACGGATCTTCATGTCCTGCTTGACCGGCACCTGACAGGAGAGGCGCCAGCCCTCTTTCTTCTCGCGCAACGTGAAGTGAGACTCTTCGGTCGGCAGGATCGAACCGCCGCCGTCACTCACCTGGCACTTGCACTGGGCGCAGGAGCCGCCGCCGCCACACGCCGAGGAGAGAAAGATACCGTTGGCGGCGAGCGTCTGCAGCAGCTTCCCCCCGGCCTGTGTGGTCACGGTGTTGTCAGGGTCGCCATTGATCTCGATCGCCACGTCGCCGCTGCTCACCAACCGGCTGCGCGCCGCCAGAATGATGGCCACCAATCCCAGCACGATCACGGTGAACATGACGACGCCGAGCACGATGATGGATGTATCAACCATGTCGGATTCCTATATTCCTGTTTGCGGCGGCGCCGCTGTCACGACGCCACCCGGTCATGTTGGTGTCAGAGCTGAATGCCGGAGAAGGACATGAAGCCCAGCGACATCAACCCTGCCGTGATGAAGGTGATGCCGAGACCCTGCAGGCTGCCCGGTACATCGCTGTACTTGAGCTTCTCGCGGATACCCGCCAGCGCCATGATGGCCAGGGCCCAGCCAGCGCCGGCGCCAGCGCCGTAAATCACTGACTCGCCGAAGGTATAGTCGCGCTGCACCATGAACAGCGATGCCCCCATGATGGCGCAGTTGACCGTGATCAACGGCAGGAACACACCCAGGGCGTTGTAGAGCGCCGGCACGAACTTGTCGAGGAACATCTCCAGAATCTGGACGATGGCGGCGATGACGCCGATGTAGCTCAACAGTCCCAGGAAGCTGAGGTCGATGTTCTCGGCGCCTTCCAGACCGGTCCAGCTCAGCGCGCCCGCCTTGAGCAGGTAGTTCAGGATCAGGTTGTTGACCGGCACGGTGATCGTCAGGACCACGATCACGGCGATGCCCAGGCCGATGGCCGAGGAGATCTTCTTGGACACGGCCAGGAAGGTACACATGCCGAGGAAGAAGGCCAGCGCCATGTTCTCGACGAAGACCGCCTTCACGAACAGGCTGAGATAGTGCTCAAACATTGGCGGTCTCCTTGATCTTGGCCTTGCTGTTGGCAACGATGCGATATTCGGTCTTCTCGATCTGCTCCGGGTTGAACCAGCGCAGTACCCAGATCATCAGCCCGATGACGAAGAACGCGGACGGCGGCAGCAGCATCAGGCCGTTCGGGACGTACCAGCCGCCGCTCTGGACGGTCGGCAGGATCGTCAGGCCGAACACGCTGCCGGAGCCCAGCAGTTCACGCACGAAACCGACGATCAGCAGGATCACCGCATACCCCAGGCCGTTGCCGACGCCGTCGAGAAAGCTCATCACCGGCCCGTTCTGCATGGCATAGGCTTCGGCACGCCCCATGACGATACAGTTGGTGATGATCAGGCCGACGAACACCGACAACTGCTTGGACATGTCGTAGGCATAGGCGCGCAGCACCTGGTCGACCACGATCACCAGCGACGCGATGATCGTCATCTGCACGATGATGCGGATCGACGATGGAATGTGATTGCGGATCAACGATACGAACATGCTGGAGAAGGCCGTGACGACAATCACCGCCAGACCCATGACCAGCGAGACGCTCATGGAGTTGGTCACCGCCAGCGCCGAACAGATCCCGAGTACCTGCAAGGCAATCGGGTTGTTCTTGAACACCGGCGACAGGACGACGTCTTTCACGGAGTCGGTAGCCATCTTCACGCACCTCCTTGGGAATCGTCGTGGAATCGGGCCAGGTACGGGGCGTAGCCCTCGTCACTCAGCCAGAACCGCAACATGTTGGTGACGCCCCGACTGGTGAGCGAGGCCCCCGACAGCGCATCGACTTCGTATTCGCCGCTGGCACCGCCTTTCACGAGTTGAATCTGAGGATCCTGGAAATCATCGCCCTCGTAGATCTTCTTGCCGTCCCACTTGGCCTTCCAGCGCGGGTTGTCGACCTCGCCACCAAGGCCCGGCGTCTCCGACTGGTCATAGTAGGATAGCCCCACGATGGTATTGCCGTCGCCACGCACGGACAAGAAACCTTCCATCAGGCCCCACAACCCCTGGCCCCGGATCGGCATGACGATCTGCTCCGGATCGTCGGGATCGCCGACCAGATAGACCGTGGAGTAGTTCTCCTGACGCCCGATGCCGGCGATATCGTCCTCACCCGACAGCGTGCGAGAGGTGGCCGGGTCCCTGGCGGCATCGAACTGGTCGTAGCTGTCCGGATCCAGGTCGTCGGAATATTCGCCGGTCTTGAGATCGACCACCCGCGGGGTGATCAGCTCGGCGTACTTCTCCTCGACATCGTCGCCCGGCTTGTAGAGCTGGGTCACCTGGAGGATGTTGCTCTTACGATCCAGCTCCTGGTTCTGAACCTGCTTCGGCTTGAGAACCACGGCTGCGGAAGAGACGACCACCGAGCAGACGACGCAAAGTGAGAATGCGACGATCAGCGTCTTCTTGATCGAGTTGTTGCTCGCCATCAGACAGCCTCCTTCTCGGTGGGCGTGGGCGCCGGCGCCAGGCTCGCGAGCCGCTTCTGGCGTCGCCGGATGTTAGCCTGCACGAAATAGTGGTCGATGAGGGGCGCGAACAGGTTGGCGAACAGGATCGCCAGCATGATGCCCTCGGGGAATGCAGGGTTGACCACGCGGATCAGCACCGTCATGACCCCGATCAGCGCACCGAAGATCAGCTTGCCGCGATCGGTCATGGACGCCGACACCGGATCGGTGGCCATGAACACCATGCCGAAGGCGAACCCGCCCAGCACCAGATGCCAGTACCACGGCATCGCGAACATCGGATTGGTGTCGGAGCCGACGAAGTTGAACAGCGTGGAGGTCAGGATCATGCCGAGCATGACACCGGCCATGATGCGCCAGGAGGCGATACGCGTCAGCAGCAGCACCGCCGCGCCGATCAGAATCGCCAGGGTCGAGGTCTCTCCCACCGACCCCTGGATGAAGCCGAAGAAGGCATCCCACCAGCTGTACTGCTGATGCAGGCCTTCCATGCCGTTGAGCGACGCATTGGAGAGCGCCGTGGCGCCGGTATAGCCGTCAGCCGGCACCCAGACGCTGTCACCGGAGATCTGGGCCGGATAGGCGAAGTAGAGAAAGGCACGCCCGGTCAGGGCCGGGTTGAGGAAGTTCTTGCCGGTACCGCCGAAGATCTCCTTGCCGATCACCACGCCGAAGGTGATGCCGAGTGCCACCTGCCACAGCGGAATGGTCGCCGGCAGCGTCAGCGCGAACAGCACGGAGGTCACGAAGAAGCCTTCGTTGACCTCGTGGCCACGCTTGACCGCGAACAGCACTTCCCAGAAACCGCCCACCACGAACGTGACCAGGTAGATGGGAAGGAAGTAGGTGGCGCCAAGGACGAAGTTGGCCCAGATACTCGCCGGATCGTGGCTACCCGCCAGCGCCATGGTCAGCGTCTCGCGCCAGCCACCGATCGCGCTGAAGCCATCGGCAATCGCCATGTTGGCCTGATAGCCGGCGTTGTACATGCCAAAGAACATGGCCGGGAAAGTACAGGCCCAGACCGTGATCATGATGCGTTTCAGGTCGATCCCGTCGCGCACGTGCGTCATGCTCTTGGTGACGCTGGGCGGCGAATAGAAAATGGTGTCGACCGCCTCGTAGAGGGCGTAGAACTTCTCGTACTTGCCGCCCTTCTCGAAATGAGGCTCCAGCTTGTCGAGCGTGTTGCGAATCCCCATCGTCAGGCCTCTTTCTCGATCATGGTCAGGTTGTCGCGCAGGATGGGACCATACTCGTACTTGCCGGGGCACACGTAGGTGCACAGCGAGAGGTCTTCCTCGTCCAGTTCCAGGCAGCCGAGCTGCATCGCCGATTCGATGTCGCCGACGATCAGCGAGCGCAGCAACTGGGTCGGCATGATGTCCAACGGCATCACTTTCTCGTAAGCGCCGATCGGCACCATGGCGCGCTCGGAGCCGTTGGTCGAGGTATTGGGCGCGTAGTTGGGCAGCCCCAGGAACTGGGAGACGTAGATCCCCATCACCGAATGGCGATTGCGACCGGGCGACAGCCAGCCCATGAAGGCGCGCTTGTTGCCCTCTTCCAGCAGCGAGAACTGACGATGGAAGCGTCCCAGGAACTGGCGGCTCCCCTCGCACTGCGTGCCACCGAAGATCGATCCCGAGATGACCCGCGTCCCCTCCGGCTGCTCGATTTCGCCCTCGAGCAACTCGTCGCTGCTCGCGCCCAGCCGCGTCCGGACCAGGCGGGGGTTCTTGGCCCGCGGACCGCCGATGGCGACGACGCGGGTCGGATCGAGATGGCCATCGACGAACAGCTTGCCGATGGCGATCACGTCCTGGTAGTCGAGATGCCACACCTGGCGCTGCAGTCCCACCGGCGAAAGGTAATGAATATGCGTCCCCACCAAGCCGGCGGGATGTAGGCCGTCGAAGCCCTGGGCATCGACGCCTTCGAGGTCATCTCCCGGCAAGGGACTGTCGCCACGGCGACACACGAACAGCTTTCCGGGGGTCAGATGCCGGATCACCTCCAGCCCCTGACGGAAGGCATCGCTGTCCGCATCGATGACCACCCTGGGATCTGCCGCCAGCGGATGGGTGTCGATGGCCGTCACGAAAATGTCCGCCGGCACTGCATCGAGCGCCGGAACCCGGGAGAACGGCCGCGTGCGCAACGCCGTCCACAAGCCGGACGCGACCAGTTGATCGACCACCTGCTGGCGTGAGAGCGACGCCAACCCGTCCACCCCATACGCCGTGAACGTTTCGCTCTGTTCTTCTTCATCAAGCTTGATGACGACCGACAACAGGCGACGCTTCTCACCCCGATTGATGGCAACCACTTCGCCGGCCCCGGGCGCGGTATAGCGCACCCCCGGCACCTTCTTGTCGGTGAACAACACCTGGCCCCGCTTCACGCGATCGCCTTCACGGACCTCCATGGTCGGCTTCATGCCGACATAGTCGGACCCGAGCAGCGCGACGTGACGCACGGCGCGCCCCTCGTCGAGACGCTGCTCCGGCGCCCCCGCGACGGGGAGATCCAGGCCTCGTTTGACTTCGATCATAGTCTCGCCCAGTTGTCGAATCTGATATTCGTAAGGAAAGAGCCGACGGACGTCAGGCAGCTTGATTATCCACCGGCAGCGTCGCAGGCGGGAAAGATGACGTCACGGAATTCGATGCTTTGCTTACCAGAAATGAAAGTGGCTTCCGCGGACCGTTGCCTAGGGACCGCACCTAAAAAACGGGCACCAGTATAATGATGCGGGCCTCGGAAGACTACTCGCCGGCATGCCGACCCGGCCGTCGCAACACGAAAAAGTCCCGGCAGGACCGGGACTTTGGACAGCGAAAGCCAATATCTTAGACCAAAGTCGAACCAACGACTCAGGGGGTGGCAGGTAGATAGCGGTGACAGACTCGCGACATGTACTGAAGAATTCGCACCACCTGACAGCTGTAACCGAATTCATTGTCGTACCAGACGTAGAGCACCGCCTGTCGATCGTTGGCGATGGTGGCCTTGGCATCCAGCACGCCGGCGTGACGGTTGCCGACGAAGTCCGATGACACCACTTCCGGCGAGTCGACATAGTCGATCTGCTTGTGCATCGGCGAGTGCAGCGCCATCTGGCGCAGATACTCGTTGAGCGCCTCGCGGTCGGTCGCCTTGCCGAGGGAGAGGTTCAGGATCGCCATCGAGACATTGGGCGTCGGCACCCGAATCGCGTTGCCGGTCAACTTGCCCGATAGCGCCGGCAGCGCCTTGGCCACCGCCTTGGCTGCACCCGTTTCCGTCAGCACCATATTGAGTGGTGCACTACGACCCCGGCGATCCCCCTTGTGGTAGTTGTCGATCAGGTTCTGGTCGTTGGTATAGGAGTGAACGGTCTCGACATGGCCGTGGACGATGCCGAACTCGTCGTCGATCGCCTTCAACACTGGAACGATGGCGTTGGTGGTACAGGAAGCCGCCGAGACGATGCGATCGTCGTCGCCAATGGTCTGGTGATTGATGCCATGGACGATGTTCTTGAGATCGCCCTTGCCCGGCGCCGTCAGCAGAACCTTGGAGACGCCTCGAGATTCCAGATGCTGGGCCAGCCCCTCACGGTCACGCCACTTGCCGGTATTGTCGACCACGATGGCGTTGTCGATGCCGTAGGCGGTGTAGTCGATCTCGGCCGGAGAGTCGGCGTAGATGATTCGGATGTAATGGCCGTTGGCGATCAGCGCGTGATTGTCGTAGTCGACGTCGATCGACCCGGAGAAGGGGCCGTGCACGGAGTCGCGACGCAGCAGGCTGGCCCGTTTCTCGAGATCGTCGCCACTGCCGCGCACGACGATGGCGCGCAGGCGCAGCAGATTGCCGCCCCCCGCCTTCTCGATCATGATCCGGGCGAGAATGCGCCCGATCCGCCCGAAACCGTAGAGCACCACGTCCTGGGGCTCGCCACCCATGCCGCTGCTGTCGTGACAGCCCACGATGTCGGCCAGTTCACGCTTGAGAAACGCCACGACGTCGGTCTCGCCTGCGTTCTTGAACGCCACGCCAAGGCGGCCGATATCGATGTGCGCGGGCCCCAGCCCGAGCTCGGTCATCGCCCGCACCATCGGCAGCGTATCGGCGATCGACAGTTCGGTGCCCTCGACCTTGCGGACGTAGCGGTGGTTCTTGAGAATTCGCGTGACGGAGCGATTGATCAGCGAGCGGCCGAACAGCGACGGAATCACGTTGTACTGGCGATAGAGCTTGCCCAGCAGGGGAATCATCTCCTCGGCGCGAGCTTCGTTGTCCTGCCACTGCTGGAAGACGGTATCGAGCTGATCCTGACTCACAAGCTTGTCTCTCTCTGGTCGAATTGGCGGTCGAACGGGCTCGTCGAGCCGGTCGTTCCATCGGATGGTGGGGGGTGTCGCTCGAGCAAGGATCCAGCCGCGCTGGGCGATATCGAGTCGACTCAAAAACCCCATTATTATCCTCACCCTACGAAACGGGCCGCAATCATTGCGTGGTCGCAACTGTTGTAGTTTCACTACAAAGGTCGTAGCCGGCAGCTCCCCCACCGAAGACAAGAAATACGACTCGGCGCCCCCGGCCTCGCCACGGCCTGCTATCATCCCTCAACGCAAATTCGTCGCTCGAAAGGCCCATGTCGCACTTCACACCGCTCGCCCCGCCGCTGCCGACCGGCAAGCGCGAAACCACCTATTGCCAACTGCCCCAGGGAAGCGCGGCCGCGCTGGCCCTGGCGCGGATCGCCGATGATGCGCCGCTGCTGGTCGTCACCCCCGACACCGCCAGCGCGCAGCGTCTCGAGAGTGACCTGCGCTTCTATGCCTCGGTCCCGGTCATGCCGTTCCCCGACTGGGAAACGCTGCCCTACGACAGCTTCTCGCCGCACCAGGACATCGTCTCCGCACGACTTCGCACGCTGCGCGAGCTCCAGGAGGGCACGCAAGGGATCGTGCTGGTCTCGGTCAATACCCTGATGCAGAGGCTGCCGCCACGCGACTACGTGGCAGGCCGAGTGTTGACGCTGGCGACCGGAGAGCGGCTCGACCGGGAAAGCTTCCGCGAGCGCCTCTCCCGGGCCGGCTACCGGGCCGTGGAGACGGTCTACGAACCCGGCGAATACGCCATGCGCGGCTCGCTGATCGACCTGTTCCCAATGGGCGTCGACGCGCCGCTGCGCATCGATCTGTTCGACGATGAAATCGACACCCTTCGTCGCTTCGATCCCGATACCCAGCGCACCCGGGACAGGATCGAGCGTATCGATCTGCTGCCAGCGCACGAATACTCGCTTTCGCGCTCGGCCATCGCCTGTTTCCGCGAGGGCTTCGAGACGCTGTTCGATGTCGACCCGCGCCAGTGCCCGCTCTACGTCGATGCGATCAAGGGCATTCCCTCGCCGGGACTCGAACAGTACCTGCCACTGTTCTTCGAGGAGACGGCCACCCTTTTCGAGCATCTCGCGGACCAGACTCGGGTCGCGCTGCTACCCGACGTCTTCGATGCCGCCGAGCACCACTGGCGCTCGATCGAGGGTCGTTTCGACAACCTCGGCGTCGATCCCACCCGCCCGCTGCTGCCGCCGGCAAAAGCCTTCGTGCCCGCCGCCGAAGTATTCGCGGCGATCAAGCAGCACCCGCGGCTCGAGTTCGTGACCGACCCGGAAGCGCCTCATGTCGCCGCCAGCGCGACGCAATCACCGCCGGCGGTCGCGATCAACGCCCGGGCCCAGCGCCCGCTGGCAACACTGGAAGCGTTCCTCGACTCGCATCGCGATCTGCGCGTCCTGTTCGTCGCCGAGTCCCGCGGCCGACGCGAGGCGCTGGACGAAGCCCTGGCCCCGTTGCATCGCGATATTCCGCATATCGAGAACTGGCAAGATTTTCTCGAAGCCGGCCAGCCCCTGGCGATCACCGAAGGCGCACTGGGAGAAGGGCTGTGGCTGGGCGATCCCGCCATCGCGATCATCACCGAGACCGAGCTCTACGGTGAAGTCGTGCGCCAGACCCGGCGCCGCGCCAAGGCCACCGACGACAACGAACTGGCCGTTCGCCATCTCTCCGAATTGCGCCCAGGGTCGCCGGTGGTCCATCAGCACCATGGCGTGGGCCGCTACCAGGGGCTGGAGATGCTCATCGCGGGTGGCCAGGCAGCAGAATTCCTGGCCCTGGAGTACGCCGGCGGCGCCAAGCTCTACGTGCCGGTCGACAACCTGCAGTTGATCTCCCGCTACGCCGGTGCCAGCGACGAACTTGCCCCGCTGCACAAGCTGGGGTCGGATAGCTGGGACAAGGCCAAGCGCAAGGCGGCCGAGAAAGTTCGCGACACCGCCGCCGAGCTGCTCGACATCTACGCCCGGCGGGAAGCCAGGGAGGGGTTTGCCAGCGACGCGCCCGGCGACGAGTACCTCCGGTTCGCGGCCAGCTTCCCGTTCGAGGAAACGCCCGACCAGCACGCGGCCATCGAGGCCGTGATCGGGGACATGACCGCCCCTCGCCCGATGGATCGCGTCGTCTGCGGCGACGTCGGCTTCGGCAAGACCGAAGTCGCCATGCGCGCCGCCTTCCTGGCCGTCAATTCGGGTCGCCAGGTGGTGGTGCTGGTACCGACCACCCTGCTCGCCCAGCAGCACTACGACAACTTCCGCGATCGCTTCGCCGACACCGCGGTACAGATCGAGATGCTCTCGCGCTTCACCGGCGGCAAAGGGGAAAGCGACGCTTTGGAGCGCATCGGAGAGGGACGTGCCGATATCGTCATCGGCACCCACAAACTGCTCTCCCGGTCGGTCAAGTTCTCCAACCTGGGGCTGATGATCATCGACGAGGAGCACCGTTTCGGAGTCGCGCAGAAGGAGCGCCTCAAGCAGATGCGCGCCGAAGTGGACATCCTCACCCTGACGGCCACGCCCATCCCACGCACGCTCAACATGGCCATGAACGGGATACGGGACCTGTCGATCATCGCCACGCCGCCGGCGCGACGCCTTTCGGTCAAGACCTTCGTGCAGCAGCGCAACGAGCCGGTGGTCAAGGAAGCGATCCTCCGGGAAGTGCTGCGCGGCGGCCAGGTCTACTTCCTGCACAACGAAGTCAAGACGATCGAATCCAGCGCCGAGAAGATCCGTGAACTGGTACCGGAGGCACGGGTCGGCGTGGCCCACGGCCAACTCCCGGAGCGGGCGCTGGAGCGGGTCATGTCGGATTTCTACCACAAGCGCTTCAACGTGCTGGTCTGCTCGACCATCATCGAGACCGGCATCGACGTGCCCAGCGCCAACACCATCATCATCGAACGGGCCGACAAGTTCGGACTGGCCCAGCTGCACCAGTTGCGCGGCCGCGTCGGTCGAAGCCACCACCAGGCCTACGCCTACCTGCTGACGCCGCCACCCAAGGCGATGACCAAGGACGCGATCAAGCGACTCGAGGCCATCACCCAGAGCGACGACCTCGGGGCCGGCTTCACCCTCGCCAGCCACGACATGGAGATCCGTGGCGCCGGCGAGCTGCTCGGCGACGAACAGAGCGGTCAGATGGAAACCGTCGGCTACAGCCTCTACATGCAGATGCTGGATCGCGCGGTCAAGGCCATCCGAGCCGGCAAGACGCCCAACATCGAAGCGCCGCTAGACGACGGCACCGAAATCAGCCTCAACCTGCCGGCCCTGATTCCCGACGACTATCTGCCGGACATTCAGCAGCGCCTGATCATGTACAAGCGGATCAGCAGCGCGGCCGACGAGGCGGCACTCAAGGAACTCCAGGTAGAGATGATCGACCGCTTCGGGCTGCTGCCGGCGCCGCTCAAGACCTTGTTCCGCCAGACCGGGCTGCGTCAGCGGGCGGAACGACTCGGGATCGCCAAGCTGGAAGCCGGCGCCGAGCGCGGACGCGTGACCTTCGGCCCGGACCCGCGGGTCGACCCGATGACACTGGTCGAGCTGATTCAGCGCCACCCCGCCGAGTACAAGCTCGACGGTGCCGATACCCTGCGCTTCTACGGTGACATGGAGAAGGAGGAGGATCGCTTTCAGCGTATCGACCAGCTGCTGGAGACGTTCAACCGCAAGGCAAAGGCGGCATGAACCGTCGGGGGCCGGCGCTCAGACGGCCCCGCCGATCGCCGTGCCGACGATGCTCGGGACCACCGGGAACAGCGCGGCGGAGCGGCCGGTCAGGTTATCGTCCGCACAGGGCTTCGTCGGTCGATAGCAGTGCGCCGCGTAGCTGATCAGCAACAGCAAGCAGACCGCGACGACGACACCGAGAGTCCAGCGCTGCGTGAATCGAACACGGCCCCGTCCCTTGTCGTTGTGGTCGGATTCAGCCTAGCCGCCCCTCACCGGAAGACGAGGCGGTTCAGCCCGCTTCCGGCCCGCGGGTCAATCGGATTCGGGTAATCTCCGACGGCGCGCCAAACCGCATCGGCGGCCCCCAGTAGCCAGTACCCCGACTGGTGTAGACCCACATCCGCCCCTGCTTCCCCAGCCCAGCCAGGAACCGGTTGGCTCGGCGTGCCAGCAAGTTCCAGGGCCACATCTGGCCACCGTGGGTGTGCCCGGAGAGCTGGAGATCGAATCCGGCCTCCGCTGCCTCGGGCGCGGAGTTGGGCTGGTGGGCGAGCAGCAGCCTGGTGGCACCCTCCGGAATCCCTTTCGCAGCGGCCAGAGGGTCGCTGCGATGCGCCGCAACGTAGTAGCCCCCCGTCAGATCGGTGATGCCGGCCACCGCCAGCACGCTGCCGTCGTGTTCGAGGCACTCGAACTCATTGACCAGCACTCGCAGGCCCAGGCGGCGAAGCGCAGCCACCCATGCTTCGGCTTCACTGTAATATTCATGGTTACCGGTGACGCAGAAGGTGCCGTACCGGGAGCTCAGATCGGCCAGCGGCGCGACCTCCCCTTCCAGCTCGGCGACACGGCCATCGGTCAGATCCCCGGTGATCGCGACCATGTCCGGCGTCAGGGCATTGCAACGCTCGACGATACGCCGGAGGTGGCCTCGCTTGATCGTCGGACCGACGTGGAGATCGCTCAGTTGCAGGATGACGAACCCCGCCAGCCCCGGGGGGAGCTCGGACACGGCAACGGACACCTCGACGACGCGAGGCACCCGCCGCGCCTGCCAGACGGCGTAAGCCGACAGCAGCACGGTCGCCGCCAGCACGCCCCAGGCAGTGAGGAAGATCGCGGTGTTCGACGGCGCGGCGACAAGCCACCATCCCGCCAGCAGCAAGTCACGGGCGAGCGTGAGCTGGAGCAGGAACGAAAAGATGCCGGTCATCAAGGCGATAGGCCATGCCACCCAGCGCCCGTTGAGCCAGGTCACCCGGATCACCTGGGGGATCGCCAGCGCGCTGCAGAGCAGGTAACCGGCCACGATGATGCTGACCCAGGTGCCCGCCGACAGTCCCGGCAGTAGACGCCAGCCGACGTAACCGTGGAGGATCAGCAGGATCAGTCGCAGACGCAGGAACGATCGATGATGTCGCAAGTGCGGCATTCCTTGCATTGAGTGCGAAAAGGTCCGACGTATCGGAATTCGAAAGGTCGATGGGGTACCGCAGCGGCCATCGAATCAGGGTCGCGAAGCGTCCGGAACGGTGTCTCAAAATAGCGTCGAGTGGCGTTGGCCGCAACGCCGGGGGTTGCGCTATTCTTGACCGCGGCGACGCCCGGTGTCGCCGTTATTTCACCTGCCCGGAGCCGATGTCCGCATGAGCCAAGCCACTGGCCTCTCGCGTCTGCCACTACGCAACGCCGCCTTCATTGCCAGCCTATGCCTGCTGGCCGTTTCCCTGCTCGGCCTCACCTCATCCTCCCACTGGTGGTGGGGCGTTGCGATCTTCGGCGGGCTGTCATGGCTCGGGTTTCACGATACTCGCCAGAAGCGTCGTACCATCAGCCGCAACTATCCGATCCTGGCCCACTGCCGCTATATCCTCGAGTCGATCGGCCCCGAGATCCGGCAGTACTTCATCCAGTCCGATCTCGATGAGCGCCCGTTCTCCCGCGAACAGCGCGCCGTGGTCTATCAGCGGGCCAAGAACGAAAGCGACAAGAAGCCTTTCGGCTCCCTGATCGACATGTATGCGCCAGGACACGAATGGATCAACCACTCGCTTCGACCGACCCACATCGAGGACAGCGACTTCCGGGTCCAGGTCGGCGGCAGCCTCTGCAGCCGGCCCTATGCCGCCAGTGTGTTCAACGTCTCGGCGATGAGTTTCGGCTCCCTCTCCGGCAATGCCATCGAAGCGCTCAACGCCGGTGCCCGCAAGGGCGGGTTCTATCATGATACCGGCGAGGGCTCCATCTCCCGCTACCACCGGATTCACGGCGGGGATCTGGTCTGGGAGATCGGTTCCGGCTACTTCGGTTGCCGCCACGACGACGGAAGCTTCAACGAGGAGCGGTTCGCCGCCAACGCGCGCGACGAGCAGGTCAAGATGATCGAGATCAAGCTGTCTCAAGGCGCCAAGCCGGGCCACGGCGGCATCCTGCCGGCGGCCAAGGTCACCGCCGAGATCGCCGAGGCTCGCGAGGTACCCGTGGGCGAGGACGTGGTTTCGCCGGCCGGCCACAGCGCCTTCTCCACGCCGCTGGAGCTGATGGCGTTCATCGGCCGGTTGCGTGAACTCTCCGGTGGCAAACCGGTCGGTTTCAAGCTCGCCATCGGTCATCCCTGGGAGTGGTTCGCGATGGTCAAGGCGATGCGGGAGACCGGTCAGCGCCCCGACTTCATCGTCGTCGACGGTGGCGAGGGCGGCACCGGTGCCGCGCCGCTGGAGTTCATCAACCGTCTCGGCGTGCCGCTGACCGAAGCCCTGATGCTGGTCCACAACAGCCTAGTCGGCGCCGGACTGCGCGAGGAGATAAAGATCGGTGCCGCCGGCAAGATCACCTCGGGATTCGATATCGCCCGGACCCTGGCGCTGGGTGCCGACTGGTGCAACGCGGCGCGCGGCTTCATGTTCTCGCTGGGCTGTATCCAGGCGCTCAACTGCCACTCCGACAAGTGCCCCAGCGGCGTGGCGACCCAGGACCCGAAACGCAGCCGCCATCTGGACGTCGCCGACAAATCCGAGCGGGTCTACAACTTCCACCGCAACACGCTCGAGGGCCTGGCCGAAATGCTGGCCGCGGCCGGGCTGCAGCACCCCGCGGAACTGGGACCGGAGCACATCATCCGGCGCGTCTCCGCCGACGAGATCCAGTCTTACGACAAGCTGTTCACTTTCCTGAGGCCGGACGAGCTGCTAGACGGCAACAGCCGGCACGTCGTCTTCCAGAACTACTGGGAGGAAGCGCGCTCGGACTCCTTCCTGCCCCCCGCCCAGATCGCCGAACTGCGACTGACCAAACTGCGCTGACACCTCGGACCCGACGGACGGCAGGCTACCGGCCGTCGTCCCGTTCGGCACCGCCTTCAGGCCCTGTCGCTTCCGCGTCCACAGGATCGACCCCCGCGCTGGGAGCGGCCCAGCGCCGGGCGCCGGTGAACAGCGTCTCGACCAGCACCGGTGTCGATATCTGGCGCACACAGGTATCGAGCGTCGCTCGCCAGCGATCCGCCTCGGCGATCGAGAGCGGATGTCCTTGCTCGAGCACGACATGCACGGTGACGTACAGCAGCCGGCCCGGCCGGACCATCCGGATGTAGATAGCCTCGGTGGGAAGCGATGCCAGTGCCGACGTCAGCGCAGCGCGGACAGGTTCGGCGATGGCGGGCTGCGGCGAACGGTTCAGCAGTTCCAGGATCGCACGCCTGGCAACGCGGATGGGAACCCCCAGACAGAGCAGCACGACGGCGATCACCAGCCACGAGTCGACATAGGGCACGATGGCGTACCAGCCGAGGGCCTGGGCCAAGGGAATCAGGCAGAACGCCAGCAGCACCGCAGCCGAGATCAGCGCATTGACCCGCCAGTTTTCGATATCGGCCTCGAGCAAGGGGCTGCTGACATGCCGGCTGATTCGTTTCAGCGCGAATGCCGTCGCCACGCAGGACGCGGTGGCCACGCCCGCGTAGACGATCGAGATGCCGGCCGCGATCGCGTTGCCGCCGGTCAGCAACGCCGTGACGGCATTGAACAGGGCCAGTGCCGAGACGCCCAGCATCAGCAGGCCCTTGCAGGCGTTGACCATCGACTCGAAGTAGCCGTAACCGAACGGATAGGTATCGTCGTCGGGGGAGAGGGCCAGACGCCCTACCCGTAGCGTGAAAAGACCGACCACGGCGTAGATCGCGTTGAATAGCCCATCGAGCAGAATCGCCTGGGAACCGGACAGCACCGAGACCGTCAGCGCCAGGACGCCGATGAACGCGGCCACGGCCGTCGAGAGGCGAAGCGCACCGCTTTCGGTGACTGACCGGCCTGTCGCCATTGCACACCCTCCCCCGAATACGCTCTGGATATCATTGGGTCACCACGCCGCCGGACGACGCAGCAGCCTTCACGATCTGTATAATGCGCCGTCAATGAAACGCCACACTATCGACTCAGGAGCCGCCAGCTCGATGGCCAACTACGCTTGGGTAATCTCCATGATCGCGATGACCGTCGCGTTCCCCACCTTCTTCCTCTTCAGCGCCACACGACGGCGCAGCCTGCTGGTGATCGCGCTGGTCTCCGTGGTGACCGCCGTCGTCACGGCGCTGATTGCAGGGCTGACCCAGTAGTATCGGGCGCGTCATTCGGCATAATCGGGTGCCGAACGCGCGAGCCGCCGGCGTACGCTCAACAGATGCAGCCTGGCGCTCTCCGAATCCTCCGCACGCATCTGAGCTGCGGTCCGGGCGGCGATCTCCGGCGGCACCGGCAGCACTTCCCTGCCGGATGCCATCGCCTTGAGCTGCACCTGTGCGGCGCGCTCCAGGAAGTAGAGATCGTCCCAGGCCTCGGCAATCGTCGGCGCGGTCACGATCACGCCGTGATGACGCAGAAAGGCCACATCGGCGTCCCCCATGGCGGCCGCGATCCGATCCCCTTCCGTATCGTCCAGTGCCAGGCCGTTGTAACACTCGTCGACACAGGTCCGGCCATAGAACTTCAGTGCGGTCTGCCCCGCCCACAACAGCGGTTCGCCCGCGATCATGGTCAGCGCGGTGGCGTTGGGCATGTGCGTGTGAAAAGCGGCCCGAGCGCCGGGCTTGTGTCGGTGCAGACGCGCGTGGATGTAGAACGCGGTCGCCTCAGGCACGCCATCACCGGCCAAGACCCGGCCGTGGAAGTCGCAGATGAGCAGACTCGAGGCGGTAATCTCCTCGAAAGCCCAGCCATAGGGATTGACCAGAAACAGATCGTCTCGCCCGGGCACCAGCGCCGAGAAGTGATTGCAGATGCCTTCCCCCATCCCCAGCGCCGCCGCCATCCGGAAACAGGCCGCGAGATCTCTCCGCGCTTCCCGAATCGCCTCGCTGTCGAGCGTCTCGGTCACGCCGCCGACCGAAGCGGCAGCCGTTAACTGCTGAGCCATTGCCTAGACTCCTGTGGTGGTTTGCCGAGAAGCAGCAGGAAATAGCGTGAACATCGAGGGAACCCAGGGAGTGGCACTAGTGCACGGTGGCGGGTGCTTCCTCGGCAGCGTCTTCTTCATCGCCTTCCCAGAGATGGGTGCGGGTGATCGCATGGTCGAGCATTTCGCGCGCCACATCGAAGCGGCTGCGGCGCAGCAGTTCGACCGCTTCCTCGGAAAAACGGATCGAGACCAGCGGCTCGCCCGTCGCCTCCGCTGGACGCAGCACCACCTCGCCATCGGCGAGTTCGACGATTTCCAGAATCGCGGTATCGGACACGGCTAACCTCTCTTGTCGTGGCGGTGACGACACAAGTCAAAGATGAGACCAATAAAAAACGACCAGAGCCTGGGCCCCGGTCGTTGATGTCTCTTTCCAGCCTAACATGGCCAACCAGCGCCAGTCACCATTCAAGGCTGCCTTCACGCAGGTCCGGCAGCAGCGTCTTGAACTCGACCACGCACCAGCGCAGGGCATCCCCCAGCGCGGGTTCGCCGCCACTGGCGATCAATCCGACGCGAGTATCGCGACGGGCTGCGCCATCGTCGCCATGGAGCGCCGCCAGGCGTGACAGCAACAGCGAAAGCCAGCTCTCGGGGTCGCCGGCCAGCGCCCGCAGGCGCTCCAGTTCGGCGACGCTGAACGAAGTTGCCCCCAGCCAGGCGCGCCAGTCATCATGAGCCAGGTCGGTATGCTCGGTGACCTCACGCAGCAGCGCATTCAGCGCCAGCTCCAGTTGCCCCAGCGCGGCCTCCTCCAGCGCCATGCGACGTGCCATCGCCTGTTCGTCGTCGCCCGGCTCGATCGCCAGCAGCAGCTCGGCCTGATAGAGCAGCTGGTTGGTACGGGCCGGCGACGTCATTTGCGCTTGTCCTCCACCTGCCAGCGCCCGTCCTCATAGACCGCTCGCCAGCCGGTTGCCTTGCCGTCTTCGTCGGTCATCACGAACTGGCTCTTGGCCTTGCGCGAGAAGCGGATCTGCGCGGGCCGGCCATCCGGATCCTCGCTCGGCGCCTCGAGCAGGAAGTGATACTTCTCCGGCAGAGCATCGGCATGCGCCTTGAGCTCCTTGACCAGCGGCGGGCGTGTCTCCCGGTTCTTGGGAAACTGGCTGGCTGCAAGGAACAGGCCGCTGGCACCGTCACGCAGCACGTAGTGGTCGTCGACCTTCTGGCAGGCCAGTTCCGGCATCGGGATCGGGTCCATCTTGGGGGGCGCGACCTCGCCGCTTTTCAACAGCTTGCGAGTGTTGCCGCAAGCCTCGTTGGTGCAGGCGAAGTACTTGCCGAAACGCCCGCTCTTGAGCTGCATCTCGGAACCGCACTTGTCGCACTCGATCACCGGGCCGTCGTAACCCTTGATCCGGAAGCGACCCTGCTCGATCTCGTAGTAACCGTCATCGTCGTTGCTGATGTAGAGCTTGCGCCCCTCGTCGATGAGATAGCTGTCCATCGCCGTACCGGTGTTCGGATTACGCCGCTTGGCACGCAAGGCCTCCGTTTCGGCGGCCTCGTCCGCCTCGGCTGGCACCGCCTCCTCTCCCGGGATCAGGTCGATGGTGGTCTTGCAGCGCTCCTTGGGAGGCAGGTTGTAGCCGGAACACCCCAGGAACACGCCGGTCGACGCGATCCGAATCTGCATCGGTCGACCGCAGGTCGGGCAGGTGATATCGGTCTCGATCGGCTCGTTGGGCCGCATGCCCTCCTCGCCCTCGGCACGCTCCAGCTTGCGCTTGAAATCGGCGTAGAAAGCGTCGAGAAGCTGCTGCCACTGCTCGTGCCCCTCGGCAACCTCGTCAAGACGGTCTTCCATCCTCGCCGTGAATCCGTAGTCCAGCAGGTCGTTGAACGACTCCACCAGGCGATCGGTCACGATCTCGCCCAGCTTCTCGGCGTAGAAGCGTCGGTTGTCGAGCTTGGCGTAGCCCCTGTCCTGTATGGTCGAGATGATCGCGGCGTAGGTCGAAGGCCGCCCGATCCCACGTTTCTCGAGCTCCTTGACCAGGCTGGCCTCGGTATAGCGCGCGGGGGGCTTGGTGAAGTGCTGCTGCGGGTCGATCCGGTCGACCGTAAGGCTCGCGCCCTCGCCGATATCCGGCAACTGGGTCTGCTCGTCCTTCTTGGCGACCGGCTTCATCACCCGGGTATAGCCGTCGAACTTGAGCACGCGGCCACGGGCCTTGAGCTCGAAGCCCGAGGTCTCGATCGTGAGGGTGGTGGCGAGATACTCCGCCGGCACCATCTGACAAGCCACGAACTGGCGCCAGATCAGCTCGTAGAGCCGCTGGGCGTCGCGTTCGACGGGCAGGTCGTCGGCCCGCTGGCTGACATTGGAGGGACGAATCGCCTCGTGGGCCTCCTGGGCATTCTGCTTGCTCGAGTAGCGATTCGGCGCATCCGGCAGGTAACGCACGCCGAACGACGACTGGATGTAATCGCGCACACCGGCGACCGCATCCTGGGACAGGTTGGTCGAATCGGTACGCATGTAAGTGATGTAGCCGCCCTCGTAGAGCCGCTGGGCCAGCGTCATGGTCTTCTTGACCGAGAATCCGAGACGGCCACTCGCGGCCTGCTGCAGGGTCGAGGTGATGAACGGCGCGTTGGGCTTGGAACTGGTCGGCCGCGTTTCACGACTGGTGATTTCCAGGCTGTCCTGGCGCAGCGGGGCGATCCGCTCCAGAGTCTCCTGCTCGGAAGTCGGCCGGAACGCCTCACCGTTCTGACGCACGACCTCGAACCTTACGGGCTCGCCATCGGCGGTCACGGTATCCGCATGCACGTCCCAGAACTCTTCCGGCACGAACGCCCGGATATCGCGCTCCCGATCGACGATCAGACGCACCGCCACCGACTGGACACGCCCCGCCGAAAGCCCTCGAGCGACCTTGCTCCAGAGCAGCGGAGAGATCATGAAGCCGACCACGCGATCCAGGAAGCGCCGGCTCTGCTGGGCCTCGACCCGGGCGATATTGAGGGTGCCGGGCTGCTTGAAAGCCTCCTGGATGGCGTTCTTGGTGATCTCGTTGAAGACCACCCGCTTGTAGCGGGAGTCGTCGCCACCAATGGTCTCCTTCAGGTGCCAGGCGATCGCTTCCCCCTCGCGGTCCAGATCGGTCGCGAGATAGATGGTGTCGCTCTTGTCGGCGAGCTTCTTGAGCTCGTCGACCACCTTCTCCTTGCCCGGCAGGATCTCGTAGTTGGCCCGCCAGCCATGTTCGGGATCGATACCCATACGGCGGATCAACTGGTCCCACTGCTTCTGCTTCTTGTAGCTCGCCTTCTCGTCCGGCGACATCTTGCGTGTGATCGCCGCCTGCTTGGCGCGCTCCTTGGGATCGCTGGCCTGCTTGGAGGAACCACTGGTCGGCAGATCACGAATATGCCCGACGCTGGATTTCACCACGAAATCGTTGCCGAGATACTTGTTGATGGTCTTGGCCTTGGCCGGTGACTCGACGATAACCAGTGACTTGCCCATAGCGCTCCTGCTTCTTTATATATCGTGCGGCGATTTGATATCGTGCGGCGACCGATGACGTGCTCGACGGCCGCCTGGCTACCAGGGCCGGCCGGAAAATCCGCCTACCCTACCCTAGCCTTTCTCGAGGCGCCAGCCGTAGCTCGACTTTGGGCAGCAACGCCAGCACCATGTCAATGGCCTTTCATCATGGGGCTGACAGGATGAATTCCAAGCGGCGGATGAAGATTGCCCATGCGTTCTCTCAACCTTCCGTTGCTCTCCTGCCCTCTTCGGCACGGCACACTCGGGCAGAGGTCGTCATCACCCTGTCGCACAGCCGTGATGCGATGCCAGCGGCTGTCGTCGGAACGCGCGCCCTCTCGCGGCGGCACGACGTTCGTCGATGGTGCAGCACTGTCGACGATGGACCTGTCTATGATGAAATAGCGTATCGATGGGCGCCGGACAGGATGGCCCGCTTGTTGTAAAATAACCACATGCCATCGCCGCGTTTCGATTCCCGATTTCCCAGCGCGGCGAGACGATTTCACCCAGTTGCCAGGAGAATTTCCATGCTGCACGCGTTTCACGGCCCGATTCGCCGCACCAAGATCGTCGCCACCCTGGGACCCGCCACGGATCGCGAGGGAGTATTGGATGCGATCATCGAAGCCGGGGTCGACGTCGTTCGCTTGAACTTCTCCCACGGCAATCCCGAGGATCACCGGCGCCGTCTCAAGGCCGTGCGCGAAGCGGCGGATCGTCACGGCCGCGCCGTGGCGGCACTCGGCGACCTGCAGGGCCCCAAGATCCGGATCGCCCGTTTTGCCGCTGAGGGCGGCGTGAAACTGGAGAAGGGACAGTCCTTCATACTCGACGTCTCGCTGGATCGCAACGCCGGCGACAGCGAGCGCGTCGGCTGCGACTACGAGGAGCTGGCGGACGACGTCGAGACTGGCGACAAGCTGCTGCTCGATGACGGCCGACTGGTACTCGAGGTCGATCGCATCGACGGTCCCCGGATCCACACCAAGGTCATCGTTGGTGGCAAGCTGACCAACAACAAGGGCATCAACAAGCAAGGTGGCGGCTTGTCCGCGGCGGCCCTGACCGACAAGGACAAGGAAGACCTCAAGACCGCGATCGACATCGGTGTCGATTATCTCGCGGTCTCGTTCCCGCGCAGTGGCGCCGACATGCAGTACGCCCGCGAGCTGCTCGGCGAGGCCGGCCAGGAGATCGGCCTGGTCGCGAAAATCGAACGCGCCGAGGCGGTCGCCGACCCGGAAACCCTGGACGATATCATCCGCGCCTCAGAGGCCGTCATGGTTGCCCGCGGCGATCTTGGCGTCGAGATTGGCGACGCCCAGTTGATCGGGGTCCAGAAACGGATCATCGCGCGTGCCCGGACCCTCAACAAGGTGGTGATCACCGCCACCCAGATGATGGAGTCGATGATCGAGTCGCCCCTGCCGACCCGGGCTGAGGTCTTCGATGTCGCCAACGCGGTTCTCGACGGCACGGACGCGGTCATGCTGTCGGCGGAGACCGCCGCCGGCGACTATCCGGTGGAAACCATTCGCGCCATGAACCGGCTCTGCCTGGGGGCGGAGCGGGAACGCGCTGCACAGCAGTCTCAGCACCGCATCCACGAGGGTTTCACCCGCATCGACGAAACCCTGGCCCTGTCCGCCATGTACGCCGCCAACCACCTCTCCGGCGTGGTGGCGATCGCCTGCTTGACCGCCTCCGGCTACACGCCGCTGATCGCTTCGCGCATCCGCTCCGGACTGCCGATCGTGGCGCTGGCCGAGACGCCCATGGTTCAGCGTCGCATGGCCCTATACCGGGGTGTGGTGTCGCTGGTCTTCGACAGCTCGCGCTTCCCGTTGACCGAGATCAATGCCGGCGCGATCAAGGAGCTGGTGGATCGCGGGCTCGCCGACAAGGGCGATCACGTCATTCTGACCCGGGGCGATCACATGAACGCCCATGGCGGCACCAACACCATGAAGATCATCCAGGTCGAGGAGTAGGCCGCACGTCAACCGGCGCGCTGCCGATCCACGTAACCCGAAAACGCGGAGCCTGGGCTCCGCGTTTTTCGTCTTACCGTCAGTGACGCCGCAGCGCCCCCGGGGCCCCTACTCGATCTCGACCAGGACCTCACCAGGCGTCACCCGATCCCCCTTGGCCACGTGAACGGCCTTGACCGTGCCGCCGACTCTCGCCTGGACCTCGGTCTCCATCTTCATCGCCTCGGTGATCAGCACGGCCTGCCCCTCCTTGACGCTATCCCCCTCGGCAACCAGCACGTCGACGATATTCCCCGGCATCGACGTGGTGACGTGCCCCGGAGAGCTGGCCTTGGCCCGCCCACCGCTCTTGCCTTCCTGGACGAACTCGTCCTTGGCCTCGAACACGACCTCTTCAGGCATGCCATCCAGCGTCAGATAGACCCGGCGCTTGCGACCACTGTCGCTACCGACGCCGGTGATCTGCACCTCGTAGGACTCGCCATGGACGTCGATGACGAACTCGGTCGGCACGCCCTCGGACACCGGCCGGCCGCCCCCGGAAGCCTCGGCCGCCGGAATCGGTTCGGGCACCAGGGTGCCGTCGCGCCGCCCCTGCAGGTACTCCCGGCCGAGATCGGGGAACATGGCGAAGGTCAGCACGTCCTCCTCGCTGTTGGCGAGATCGCCGATCTCCTGCTCGAGCCTGGCCATCTCGGGCTTGATGTGGTCGGCGGGCCGGCCCTCGTCGACCGACTCGTTGCCGATCGCCTTGCGACGAACATCTGCATTCACTTCCGCGGGCGGCTGACCGTAGCCGCCCAGCAGGTACCGCTTCACTTCATTGGTGATCGACTTGTAACGCTCGCCGGTCAGCACGTTCATGGCGGCCTGGGTACCGACGATCTGCGAGGTCGGCGTCACCAGCGGCGGATAACCCAGATCGGCACGGACCTTGGGGATCTCGTCGAATACGTCCTGGATCCGCCCCAGGGCGTTCTGCTCCTTCATCTGATTGGCGAGATTCGACATCATCCCGCCCGGCACCTGCCAGATCTGGACACTGACGTCCTCGCGGGTGTACTCGCTCTCGAAAGCCGCGTATTTTTTGCGAACCTCACGGAAGTAGTCGCCGATCTCCTTCAACGCCACCAGGTCCAGGCCGGTGTCGTAGGGCGTGTCCTGGAACGCCGCCACCATCGCCTCGGTCGACGGATGGCTGGTGCCACCGGCAAAGGCGGAGATGCAGGTATCGATATGCCGACACCCCGCCTCGATCGCCTTCATCTGGCTCAGGGACGCCAGCCCGGACGTAGCGTGGGCGTGGAGATGGACCGGAATGTCTACCGCTTCGACCAGCGCCTCCACCAGCTCGCCGGTCGCGTACGGCGTCAGCAGGCCCGCCATGTCCTTGATCGCGATGGAGTCGGCTCCCATGTCGACGAGTCGCTTGGCCTGCTCGACGTACATGTCACGGGTATGCACCGGGCTGACCGTATAGCAGATCGTCCCTTGGGCATGCTTGCCGCTGGCCTTGACGGCCTTCATGGCGGTCTCGAGATTGCGCAGGTCGTTCAACGCATCGAAGACCCGGAAGATGTCGATTCCGTTGTCGGCCGAGCGCGCAACGAACCGTTCGACGACATCGTCCGCGTAGTGACGATAGCCAAGCAGGTTCTGGCCACGCAGCAGCATCTGCAGCGGCGTGTCGGGCAGCGCCTCGCGGAGCGACTGCAGGCGTTCCCACGGATCCTCCTTGAGGAATCGTACGCAGGCGTCGAAGGTGGCACCGCCCCACACCTCCAGGGAGTGGAACCCGATCGCGTCGAGCTTGGCGCAGATCGGCAGCATGTCCTCGGTGCGCATGCGCGTGGCAAGCAGCGATTGATGCCCGTCCCGCAGAACGACATCGCTGATCTTGACGGATGACGGCTCGGCTTCGTTCATTCTTGTCTCCTGATTCTGGTCCCGATCGGTTCGTCGTGTTACGAGTTGGCCCCGCTCAGAGCCCGGCATAGGCTGCAATGGCCGCCGATATCGCCAGGGCGATCTCCTCCGGATTGCGCTTGACGGAGTAGTTGAGCAATTCCGGGTGCGCGGGAACGAACCCGGTATCGAACTGGGCAGCGCGGAACGCAGGGTGGCGAAGGATTTCCTGGTAGTACGGCGCAGTGGTCTTTACCCCCTGGAGGCGCATGTCGTTCAGCGCCCTGATGCCCCGGTTGAGCGTCTCCTCCCAGGTCATTCCCCAGACGATCAGCTTGAGGCACATCGAGTCGAAGTACGGCGGGATGGTGTAACCGGTATAGATCGCGGTATCGGTGCGGACGCCGGGGCCGCCGGGTGCGTAGTAGCGCGTGATGCGGCCGAAGCTGGGCAGGAAGTCGTTCTTGGGGTCCTCGGCGTTGATACGGAACTGGATCGCGTAGCCTTGGTGACGAATGTCCTCCTGGCGGTAAGCCAGCCTCTCCCCCGCAGCGATGCGCAACTGCTCGCGAACGATGTCGACCCCAGTGATCGCCTCGGTGATGGTGTGCTCGACCTGGACCCGGGTATTCATCTCCATGAAGTAGACTTCGTTGTCCTTGACCAGGAACTCCACGGTACCGGCGTTCTCGTAGTTCACCGCACTGGCGGCGCGGACCGCCATCTTGCCGACGTAGCTGCGTTGCTCCGGAGTCAACTGGGGACTGGGAGCGATCTCGATCAGCTTCTGGTTGCGGCGCTGGATCGAGCAGTCGCGCTCGAACAGATGGATGACGCCGCCATGGCCGTCCGCCAGCACCTGAACTTCGATGTGCAGCGGATCGACGACGCACTTCTCCATGAACACCTCGGCGCTGCCGAACGCCTTGGTCGCCTCGGAGATCACCCGGTCCCAGGCCTGGGTCAGCTGGTCGGGCGTATCGCAGCGACGAATACCCCGCCCACCGCCACCGGAGGTCGCCTTGAGCATGATCGGATACCCGATCTCCTCCGCCACCGTCAGCGCTTCCTCGCGGTTGGCGAGATTGCCTTCGGATCCCGGGGTAATGGGGACACCGGCTTCCCGCATGGCCGCTCGCGCCGCCGTCTTGTCGCCCATCTTGGCGATGACCTCGGCACTCGGGCCGACGAAAGCGATGCCGGCCTCGCTGCAGATCCGGGCGAACTCGGCACTCTCGGACAGAAACCCGTAGCCGGGGTGGATGGCGTCGCAGCCAGTTTCCCGAGCCAGATTGACGACGCGCCTCGGGTCCAGATAACCCGCCAGCGGCTCTTCTCCGACGAAATGCGCCTCGTCGGCCCCTTTGACGTGCAGCGAGAAACGGTCAGGCTCGGTATAGATCGCGACCGAACGGATGCCCATCTCGGCACAGGCCCGTACAATACGCACGGCGATCTCGCCACGGTTGGCAATCAGCAGCTTCTTGAACACCGTAAGCTCTCCCGGTAGGCGGATGAACGTTGGTTACCGTTTCCTCTACGCTAGCCACCCGGGACCCAATAGAAAAATTGATATTTTTTTGCCAACCTATAAGCTCTACCTTATACCTGACCGCGAGAGCGTAACGAATGTCGAGACCCAATCTGCTCAATCGCCTGACATTCCGTCAGCTCCAGGTCTTTCAGGCAGTCCACCGGCAGCAGTCCTATTCACGCGCGGCGGAGCAACTGGGTCTGACGCAGCCCGCCGTCAGCGCCCAGATCCGGCAGCTCGAGCAGGCCCTCACCCAGCCGCTGTTCAAGTATGCCGGCAAGACGCTTCACATCCTGCCGGCCGCCGATGCCCTGGCCGCCTCGGTGCAGTCGATCTTCGGTCAGGTCTCCAGCCTTCAGATGGAGCTGTCCGAACTGGCCGGCACCATTCGCGGCGAACTCAACCTGGCTGCTGTCTCGACCGCGCAATACGTGGTCCCGCACATTCTGGCCCGCTTTCGCGCCCGCTACCCCGAGGTTCAGATTCGATTGCGCGTCTGCAACAGGGGACAGGCACTCGAGCGGCTGGCGGAAAGGCGGGATGATCTCGTGATCATGGGCATGGTGCCGGACGACCCCAATCTCGTTTTCATGCCCATTCTGGACAACGAACTGATTCCCGTGGTGTGGCCGGGCCACCCGTTGGTGACCGCCGAGAAGGCCACCCTCGAGGATTTCGCGAGGCACTACCTGCTGATGAGAGAGCCGGGCTCGGGCGCCAGAACGGCTTTCGAGGATTTCGCGGCGCGGGAACGCATCTCACTCCCCCATGCCATCGAACTCGGCACCAACGAGGCCATCAAGCAGGGGGTCATGGCGCATCTCGGAGTCGCCGTACTACCGAGACTGGCGGTGCAACTGGAGCTCGCGTCGGGCCTACTGGCGAGTCCGGCGATACCGGGCTTCCCGCTGCGGCGCTCCTGGTGCACGGTCTACCCCAAGGATCGCTACCCGACACCGGTGACGGAGCTCTTCCTGCGTTTCGTGCGCGAGCTGCTGCCGGAGCTGAACGCCCATTTCCGGGCGCCCATGACGCCGATCGAGACGCCGACGCTACTGTGTCTCCCTGCCAACGATGGCTAGGATCGATCAGGCCTGAACCTGCACCTCGCGCAGATTGGCACGAACGCGCAGCACGTGCAGGTGAATCAGCTCCTCGGCCTGGGCGGCGAGCAACTTCATGCGCTGCATGCTGGTCTCTTCGAACGTACGCGGGAGCGTGTCGATCAGACAGAGGGTACCGATGCAGATGTCCGGCGCCACGAACAACGGATAGCCCGCATAGAAGCGTATGAAGGGCGCCCCAGTCACCAGCGGGTTGTCCGAAAACCTGGGATCTCGCAACGCATTGTTGATCACCATCGGCTGACCATCGGCCACGACGTGGCCACAGAAGGAGATCCGCCTCGGTGTCTCGCAAACACTCAACCCCTGACGTGACTTGAACCACTGCCGGTCTTCATCGATCAGCGTGATCAACGACATCGGCACGTCGAAAATCTGCGTCGCCAACTCCGTCAACCGGTCGAAGCCTTCATCCGCCTTGGAATCGAGCAGTTGCAGGTCTTGCAGGGCGCTCAAGCGCTCCTTCTCCCGCCCAGGCATGCTAGGTGCGATCATAGTTTAACTCTTCAGTACGGACACATCGTCGGGGCTTATGTGGATATCATCGTAGTCGCGTTCGATGAGATGGCCACGGCACGGCCGCGCTCATCGAGCCGATTGATTAGAAATCTTGGCTCGCGCGGGACGAACCACTACCGCAATACGCCTCTAATTCGAAGTCAGATGCATCGACACCCAAAAAAACGATCGCCGCCAACGCCAGCGCTGCGGAAACCGGGCACCAGACACGGCACGGGCCCACCGATGGAAGCGGTGGGCCCGGTCGATAATCGCTTAAGCGGAGACGTTATTTCACTTCGACCCCATGGGCCTGCTTGTCGGCATGATACGAGGAACGCACCAGCGGCCCGGACGCGACATGGGTGAATCCCATGCTTCTGCCCTGCTCGGCAAACCAGTCGAACGTCGTGGGATGCACCCAGCGATCGACGGGCAGATGGTTGCGGGACGGCTGCATGTACTGCCCGAGAGTCAACATGTCGACATCGTGGGCACGCAGGTCACGCATGACCTCTATGACCTGTTCGTCGGTCTCGCCCACCCCGAGCATCAGCCCTGACTTGGTCATGACTTCCGGGCGGCGCGCCTTGTAACCCTTCAACAGGTCCAGCGACCACTGGTAGTCCGCACCGGGCCTCACCTTGCGATACAGCGACGGCACCGTCTCCAGGTTGTGGTTGAAAACGTCGGGCGCCTCGCCTTCCAGAATGTCTAGCGCCACCTGCATCCGACCGCGAAAATCGGGTACCAGAACCTCGATCTCGATCTCCGGGCTGTCACGCCGGATTTCGCGAATGCAGTTGGCGAAGTGCTGCGCACCGCCGTCGCGCAGATCGTCCCGATCCACCGAGGTGACGACGACATAATTGAGCCGCATTTCGGCAATGGCTTCGGCCAGCTCGCGCGGCTCCTTCTCGTTGAGCGCATTGGGTCGGCCGTGCGCGACATCGCAGAACGGGCAACGCCGGGTGCAGATGTCACCCATGATCATGAACGTCGCCGTACCGCCGCTGAAGCACTCGCCCAGATTGGGACAGGATGCCTCTTCGCAGACGGTGTGCAGTCCATGCTTTCGCAGCGTCTGCTTGATATGCGTCACCTGCGGGGACACCGGCATTCTGACCCTCAGCCAATCCGGCTTCTTCGGCAGCGTTTCGGTCGGGATGACCTTGACGGGAATCCGCGACACCTTGTCGGCACCACGCAGTTTGACACCCCGCTCGGCGCGAGCAGGTTTCTTGGCCGCGGGCGTTTGTATCACTGTCGTCTCGGTCATAGGTCCCTTCCTGATAGGTCTTGGAACGCCGATAGCTACACGGTCGCTACCGGTTCAAAAGCTTGTGGCCACCGTGGTTTCGCTTCGAGCTCCGCTGCCAGCCGCTGCGCAAGGCAGTCGGCCAACCTGGTGGCTTCACGGTCAAACGAGATTGGCCCGGGTAGATGATCACGCAGTTGAGTCATCCTCAGGTCCGAATAGCCGCACGGATTGATGCGCGAAAATGGAGAAAGATCCATATCGACATTGAGAGCGACCCCATGAAAGCTGCACCCCCGCCGAATCCGTAGACCCAGCGAGGCAATCTTGTCGTCACCGACATAGACTCCCGGAGCATCCGGGCGCGCCCGCGCCGAAATGCCATGGCAGGCCAGCAGATCGACGACAGCGCCCTCGAGCAACGTCACCAGCTCGCGCACACCCAGTCCACGGCGACGGACGTCCAGCAGCGGATACAGCACGATCTGGCCCGGCCCATGATAGGTCACCTGCCCGCCTCGATCACTGGCCACCACCGGGATATCACCCGGCATCAGCAGATGCTCCGGCTTGCCCGCCCGTCCCTGCGTGAACACGGGTTCGTGTTCGACCAGCCATAGCTGATCCGGCTCCTGGCTATCGCGGCCATCGGTAAAGCGCGACATCGCCTGCCAGACCGGCAGGTAGGGTTGGCGCCCGAGGCGGTAGAGTGACAGCGCGGACATCGGCGTCATAGCACCATGTGAACCCGACCGGTCGCTTTCAGATCCTGGAACAGCGCATTCAACTGCTCCTCTCCGGTGGCATGAATCACCACGCGGAGTGACTGGAATCGGCCATTGCGGCTGTCCGACAGTTTGATCGACGCCGTATCGAATCCCGGCGCATGACGCTCGATCACGCTGCTGACGACCGCCACGAAGTCATCGGAGGCGTCGCCAACCACCCGTATCGGGTAATCGCAGGGGAACTCGACCTTGGGTCGGGGAAGATCAACATCGCTGGGAGTCTGGGTCATGGCATCTGAGCATGGAAGACATTTCCGAGCATTCTACTCAACATTACCCGACTCACCAACCGAAGCCGACCCAGCACGCCGGGGGAATTCTCCCGGAGCGCTGGGTGAGGCACCGCCCGAGCGGCGCCTCGGCAGGGCTCAGTTGAACAGCCCGGTCACGAACAGCACGATGGAGTCCCAGACGCGCTTGAAGATGCTGCCCTCTTCGACGCTTTCCAGCGCGACCAGCGGCTCCTGACCCAGCACCTCGTCACCGGACTTGATCTCCAGCGTGCCGACCTGCTGCCCGGCCTGGATCGGCGCATGCAGCGTCTCCGGCAGATTGAGGCGTGCGGTCAGGTTGTCGGCACTACCCCGGGGCACGGTCATGCTGACCGCATCCTTGACGCCGAGGCGCACGGTGTCGCTGTCGCCGCCCCAGACCCGTGCCTCATTGAGCACGGAACCGGCGTCGTAGAGCTTGCGGGTCTGGAAGAAACGGAAACCGTAGTTGAGCAGGCGTTGGGTTTCCGCCGCCCGCGCCTCATCGGAATTGGTACCCATGACCACGGCGATCAGGCGCGTGTCCTGCTTCTTGGCGGAAGCGACCAGACAGTAGCCGGCGGCTTCCGTGTGTCCGGTCTTCAGGCCGTCGACGTCCGGATCACGCCATAGCAGGCGGTTACGGTTGGGCTGGCGAATATCGTTATAGGTGAAATATTTCTCGGAGTAGACCTGATAGTGATCGGGAAAGTCCTTGATGATATGGCGCGCGAGAATCGCCAGATCGTGGGCGGACGAATAGTGCTCTTCGTGCGGCAGCCCCGTGGGGTTCATGAAGTGGCTGTTCTTCATGCCCATGCGCTGGGCCTGCTGGTTCATCAGGTCGGCGAAGGCCGACTCGCTTCCGGCGACGTACTCCGACAGCGCCACGCTGGCGTCGTTGCCAGACTGCACGACCACGCCGCGCAGCAGGTTCTCCACGCTGACCTGAGTCCCCTCCTGGATGAACATGCGCGAACCGCCAGTGCGCCAGGCGTTCTCGCTCACGCTGACCATGTCGGTGTCGGAGATGCTGCCACCGTCGATCTCTTGCTCGACGATGTATGCCGTCATCATCTTGGTCAGACTGGCTGGCGGTAGCCGCTGATCGCCGTTGTGATTCACCAGCAACTGGCCCGTGGAAGCATCCATCAACACCCAGGAAGAAGCTGCCAGATCCGGCGGCGACGGAATCAACTGACCGGGCTCAGGATTGGTCGCGGACATCTGGCTATCGGGGGTCGGCTGCTGGGCGCTGACCGGCGATGAAAGCAGTCCCAGACACAATGACGCCGAGATGACCAGACGTGAAACAGACGAAGTGAACAACGCTTTCATGACAATCGGGTTCTCACTGAAAGAGGTTACTGAGTGGGCGCCACCAGCAACACCTGGCCGTAGCCGGCGTCTCGCAAGGTAGCTCTGATGGAGTCGAGCGACGCCAGGTCTTCGATGGGGCCGACCTGGACACGATAGAGAGGGGACGCATTGTCAATGCGAACCGGCCGCGACAGCAAGCCCTGGAGGCGGCTTTTCAGCGCCTCTGCCCCGGCCAGCGAGCCCAGCGCGGCAACTTGAACGTAGCGCTGCCCGGCGGACGAACTCGCAGCACCGCCGGAGGAGGACGTGGCACGGCCGGGCCGCGCAGAGACCGCGCTTGCGGTTCCACCGTCGCCGGCCGCCGCGAGAAGAGGGTCGATCGCCGCCTCGTAATCCGTCGCCGTGCCGACGCCCGACTTCGAATCGGCTGACCGGTTCGGTGCGGTCGGCTTCGAAACCGGAGCCCCCGACACAGGCCGGGGCGATCCCGACCGCGATGCCAACTCGGCCTGCTCGGCACGCCCCCCCGCCGGGCTGGACCGACCATGAGTGCGCGCCCAGGCCACGGGGTCGATCGCCTCCACCTTCACCCGCCCCGTTCCGCCCTTCAGGATTCCCAGCCGGGCTGCGGCCGCGTAGGAGAGGTCGATCAGGCGATCGCTGTGAAACGGGCCACGATCGTTGACGCGCACGATGACCTTGCGACCGTTGTCGAGGTTGGTGACGCGGGCGTAGGTCGGCAGCGGAAGCGAGCGATGCGCCGCCGACATCTTGTACATGTCGTAGGTTTCGCCATTGGCGGTGTCGTAGCCCTGGAACTTGACCCCGTACCACGACGCGCGACCTTCCGCCGAGTAGCCGGTCGGGTCGTCGAGCACATGATAGGTCTTTCCCCATACGCTATACGTCGAGCGGTTGCCACTTCTGGATCGGGGCTCGACCCTGGGCACCGCGTCCGGCACGTTGGCGACATCCTCGGGAGAGTCGGGATAGGCGTCCTGGTCCATCGCGTAACGACCGCCACCCTGCTGGGAGCCGCCACCGCCGGCACACCCCGCCAGTATCGATACCAGCAGGATCGCCGGCAATCCGCGCCGAGCCAGGCCACGCCCCCTCATATCCCCTCATCCATGGCCGTCTGAATGCGCTGGGCCAGCGTCGCCACCGCCATGGCGTAGAGATGGCTGTGGTTGTAACGTGTGATGACGTAGAAATTGTCGAGCCCCATGACGTAGCGGACGTGGCCGTCGGCGAAATCCAGCGCCAGCGGCACGACCTTGTCCTGCGGCTGCAGGTTGCCCGCCGTCGGCTGGATACCCGCGCGCGCAAGCGCCTCGACCGTAGTATCCGGCGGCTCGGTACGGTTGAACCTCACATCCGGAGGCATCGCCTCGGGGCCACTGGCCTCGACCAGCACCGCCTGGTGGCGCTGCCAGCCATGCTCGCTGAAGTAATTGGCGATACTGCCGATGGCGTCGACCGGATTGTTCCACAGGTCCTTCAGACCATCGCCGTCGAAATCGACTGCATAGGCCTGGTAGCTCGTTGGAATGAACTGGGGATATCCCATGGCGCCAGCGTAGGAGCCGTAGAGCGTCCCGGGGTCGACACCCTGCCCCAGCGTGATCTCGAGAAAGGCCTCGAGCTCGCCACGGAAGAATTCGCCCCTCGCGGGATGGTGAAACGCCAGCGTCGACAGGGAATCGAGCACACGGTGGGTTCCCTTGTGCCGGCCGTACTGAGTCTCGACGCCCAGAATCGCCACGACGACTTCCGGCGGTACGCCGTAGCGCCGTTCGGCGCGTTCCAGGGCTTCCCGGTTGGCCTCGAGAAAAGCGACCCCCTGCCTTATCCGCTCGGGCTGAATGAAGATGTCGCGATACTCGTCCCAGCGAAGCCGGCGCTCGGCCGCATGGCTCATCGCCTCCAGCACCTGGGGCCGATACTTCGCCGCCCGCATGGCGGCATCGAGCTCATCCTGCGACATCCCCTGGCGAGCCAGCGAATCGAGCATCGCCTTCACTTCGGGATGAGTAGCGGGATCGAAGTTCTCGTCGCCCTGCGCGACTGCATTCGCCATGCTCAGCAGCCCCGCCAGCAGCAGAGTGAGGCTGAATCGAAATTCTCGTCTCCAACGCAGCGGCATGCGTGACTTGCTCCCTGATTGCGGCTTGCCCAGCGTCAGTGTGTCAACAGCCGCCGGTGCGTATGAATCGACATGAGAATACCGAACCCGGCCATCAAGGTCACGCTGGAGGTCCCGCCGTAGCTGACCAGCGGCAGCGGCACCCCGACCACCGGCAGGATGCCGCTGACCATGCCGATATTGACGAACACATAGATGAAGAACGTCAGCACGATGCTGCCGGCCAGCAAGCGTCCATAGGTATCCTGGGCATTGTTGGCCATCACCAGGCCTCGCGAGACCAGCAGAAGGTAGAGGATCAGGATGGTGCACATGCCGATCAGCCCGAACTCCTCCCCGAGTACGGCGACGATGAAGTCGGTATGGCGCTCGGGCAGAAACTCGAGCTGAGACTGCGTCCCCAGCCCCCAGCCTTTCCCTTCCAGTCCCCCGCTGCCGATCGCCGTCTTGGACTGGATGATGTTCCAGCCGGCGCCCAGTGGATCGCTCTCCGGGTTGAGAAAGGTCAACACCCGCTGCCGCTGGTAGTCATGCATGTTGATCCACAGTAGCGGCATCGCGCCCCCGGCCATGGCCACCAGCGTCAGGATGAACTTCCAGGAAAGCCCCGCCAGCAGGATCACGAAGACGGCAGCACAGGTGACCAGCAACGAGGTCCCCAGATCGGGCTGGCGCGCGATCAGCAGCACCGGGACACCGACGATCACCCCGCAGACCAGAAGATCGCGCCATGTCGGCGGCAGAGGTCGCCGATGGAGGTAGGCGGCCAGCATCATCGGCATGGCGATCTTCATCAATTCCGAGGGCTGGAAGCGCAAGGGGCCGACCTCCAGCCAGCGCTGGGCTCCCATGCCGATATCCCCCATGATCTCGACGGCGACCAGCATCAACAGCCCCGCGCCATAGGCGACCGGCGTCCACCGAAACAGCGTGACGGGCGAAAACTGGGCGATGGCGATCGCCCCGAGCAGCGCGACTCCCATGCGCGAAGCCTGGGCCATCGTCGTCGAAAACGACATGCCGCTGGCGCTGTAGAGTACTACCAGACCAAAAGAGATCAGCAGCACCAGAATCGACAGCAGCCAGGGATCGAGATGAATGCGCAACCATATCGAGCGCTTGCGCCCGACTCGGGCGCGTTGCGTTCGCGGTGCCACGCGCTGGAAATCAATCGCCATCGATACTCTCGACTTCTTCGTTGACCGTGGTGTCGGGCCAGTCTTTCAGCTGTCCATCCGGCAACAGCCAGGCGTCGGTCAATTCACGGCCCAGGCCGGAGACACCGCCACCGGCGTTCTCGACGATGACCGCGATCGCGATCTGCGGGTCCTCCACCGGCGCAAAGCCGATGAACAGCGCGTGATCGCGGAGTCGCTCCGTCAATTCATCGGCGTCGTACTTCTGATTCTGCCCCAACGAGAATACCTGAGCGGTGCCGGTCTTGGCCGCCATCTGGTACTTCAGGCCGGCTCCCGCCTTGCGAGCCGTGCCCTCGGACCCGTGGAGTACCGCTTCCATGCCCTTGTAGACGTCCTGCCACCAGCGGGCCTGGTCGACCTGGACATCCGGCTTGGTGCCGGCGAAAGGCGGCTGGATGGCTTGGTCACCGATCTCCTTGGCCAGATGCGGCCGGACCCAGTGGCCATGGTTGGCCAGCGTCGCAGTGGCCGCGGCCAGTTGAAGCGGCGTGGCCATGAAATACCCCTGGCCGATGCCCGCGGAGAGCGTCTCGCCGGGATACCAGACCTGGTTGTATTTCTCGCGTTTCCATTCGCGGGATGGCATCAGCCCTGCTGACGCGCCCTGCACATCCAGCGATGTTATCTCGCCGAAGCCGAACTGGTGCATGAACGCGGAGAGGCGATCGATGCCCAGCCGGTAAGCCATGGTGTAGAAGTAGGTGTTGTTGGAGACCTCCAGCGCCCGCTCGAGATCGACACGCCCATGACCCCAGCGCAGCCAGTTATGATAGCGCCGCGTATCGTTGGGCAACTGGAAATAGCCCGGGTCGTAGATGACGTCATTGGGCTTGACCACTCCATCCTGCAACGCCGCCAGGGCCTCGAAAGGCTTGACCGTGGAGCCGGGGGGATACTGGCCCCGAACCGCCCGGTTATACAGGGGCAGATCGAGATTCTCCTGCAGCGCCCGGTAGTCGTCGTAGGAGATGCCGGTGACGAACTTGTTGATATCGAAACCCGGTGCGGAAACCATCGCCAGGATGTCGCCGGTCTTGGGCTGAATCGCAACGATGGCGCCACGTCGACCATCCAGCAGGTCGTACGCCATATGCTGAAGACGGCTGTCGATGGTCAGCGTGATGTCCTTCCCGGGTACCGGCGGGTCCCGATCCAGCTCCCGCAGAACTCTTCCCCGGGCGTTGGTCTCGACCTTGCGAAGACCCGCCTTGCCGTGAAGCTGATCCTCGTAGGTGTACTCGACACCGGTCTTGCCGATGAAGTGGGTGCCGGCGTAATTTCCCGAGTCCAGGTCGGCCAGCTCCTCCTCGTTGATTCTCCCGACATAGCCCAGCACATGCGACATCACGATGGGATCGGGGTAGTAGCGCATCAGCTGAGCCTCGACCTCGACGCCGGTAAGCAGGTACCGGTTTACCGCCAGGCGCGCGATCTGGTCCTCGGTGAGGTCGCTCATCAGGAGCGCCGGCTGGTAAGGCCGCTGACGCTGCCGGGAGCGTTCGCGAAAGGTTGCCACCTCGTCCTCGGGCAGATCGAGAATATCGATCAGCCGCTGCAGCGTGGTATCGAGATCATCGACACGTTCGCGCACGATGGTGAGGTTGTAGGTTGGCCGGTTTTCCGCCAGCAACTTGCCGTTCCGGTCGTAGATCAGACCGCGTCGGGGAGGCAGCGGCTCGACCCGCATGCGGTTGTTGTCGGAGCGGGTGATGAAGACGTCGTGCTCGATGACCTGCAGGTAGAACAGGCGGGAAACCAGTGCCCCGGCCATCAGCACGATGACCAGCGCGGCGACCAGCGAGCGGTTGCGGAAGACACGAACTTCCTGCTCGTGATTCTTGACGTTCGCGCGGCGCTTACGCATGACGAGAATGGCGGCTCAGGGCAAGGTAAGCCCCGGCGCGGGCAAGGCGTCCAACGGCGTCGCTGTCGGCGGTATCGAATGGAAACAAGCGACTGACTCTCTGACTCAACGGTGGTACGGGTGCCCTGTGAGCAATGTCCAGGCGCGATAGAGCTGCTCTGCCAGCACGACCCGCACCAGCGGATGCGGTAACGTCAGTGCGGACAGCGACCAGGAGTGTCGAGCGCGGGTCACGACCCTTGGATCGAGACCATCCGGGCCGCCGACCACCAGGGCGATGTCCTGCCCTTCCAGGCGCCAGGCATCCAACTGTCGGGAAAGCTGCTCTGTGGTCCAGGCCGCTCCTTTGACCTCGAGCGCCACGATACGTTCCTGATCTCTCAGCTTTTCCAGCATCCGGTCGCCTTCGGTCTGGATGGCCCGCGCCACGTCGGCGTTCTTGCCACGGGAACCGGCTGGAATCTCGACGATCTCGAACGGCATCTCCCGCGGCATTCGCTTGCGGTACTCATCGACACCGGCCTCGACCCATGCCGGCATGCGCGAGCCGACCGCCAACAGCCGGATTTTCATCCCCGCAACTCTTGTCGGTCCGAATCACCGGTGGCTCGCCGGGAGTCGGCGGGCAGGTCGGCCCAGAGACGCTCGAGATCGTAGAGCTGCCGGGTCTCGGGCATCATCACATGTGCGATCACATCACCCAGGTCCACCAGCACCCACTCTCCGCTCTGTTGTCCCTCCACGCCCAACGGGCGAAGGCCGGCCTCCTTGGCTTTCTCGATCACGTTGTCCGCCAGCGCGGAAACGTGCCGCGAGGACGTGCCGCTGGCGACGACCATGACATCGGTGACGCTGGTCAATTCAGCCACGTCCAGCTCGACGACATCGCGCGCCTTCAGCTCCTCGAGCGCGTCCACCACCAATGATTTAAGCGTATCTGTCTGCATAGCTCCTCGTCATATAACCCCTTCCGGAGAAAGGAATCGCGACCCCCGGGATCCGGGAGTCGCGCATTTTACGCGGATAGGCCATTAACGCCAGTCCCCTCCTCTCGATATCGCTCATGAATGGCGATAGAGGGCATGACTGGCGATATAGCGCTCCACCGCTTCGGGAATCAGATAGCGCACGCTGAGCCCCTGCTGCAGACGCCACCGTACCTCGGTGGCGGCAATGGCCATGCGGCTCGGCAGCCGCAGCCGCAGCAGGTGCCCGCCGGGGGCGGCCATCATCGACTCCACCGTCGAGACCTCTCGACCCTCGATCAGCGACGCCAATGCCGGTTCCAGCGGAGCTTCGTAGTCGGGCCGGTCGATCACCACGATGTGCGCCAGTGACAACAACCGATCCCGTTGGTGCCATTCCGGGAGCCCTAGAAACGCATCGTGACCCACAGCCATGATCAGTCGCGCCTGCTCGCCCCACTCCTCGCGCAGCGACATCAGCGTATCGATGGAGTAGGAGTGCCCCGGACGCCGCACTTCCCGATCGTCGGCCACCAGTCCCGGCGTGTCGCCGATACCGGCTTTCAGCATCGCCAGGCGGTGCTCGGCGGAAATACCCGGTGCCTTGCGATGCGGGGGGACATGGGCCGGAATCATGTGCACCGCATCCAGCGCCAGCGCCTCTCCCAGCTCGACGGCACTACGTAGATGCCCTACGTGAACCGGGTCGAACGTCCCGCCCAGCATCGCGATTCGCGGAATCGAGGAGCCCGGCATGTCAGCTCCGCACATGGCCGTCACCGAAGACGACGTATTTTCGCGTGGTCAGGCCTTCGAGACCGACAGGACCTCGGGCATGAAGCTTGTTGGTGGAAATGCCGATCTCCGCTCCCAGCCCGTATTCGAAGCCGTCGGCGAAGCGCGTCGAGGCATTGACGATCACCGAACTCGAGTCCACCTCGCCGAGGAACCGCCTGGCGAGGGTCAGGTTCTCGGTCACGATGGCGTCGGTATGCTGGGATCCATGGGTGTTGATGTGATCGACGGCCTGATCGAAATCGTCCACCACCCGGATGGAGATGATCGGTGCCAGATACTCCGTCGCCCAGTCCTCGGGGGTTGCCGCCAAGGCATCGCCGACCCACTCCTGGGTGCGCGGGCAACCACGCATTTCCACGTTCTTGTCGCGATAGATGGCCGCCACCCGCGGTAGCACCTGACCCGCGATATCGGCGTGGACGAGCAGCGTCTCCATGGTGTTGCAGGGAGAGTAGCGCTGGGTCTTGGCGTTGTCCGCGATCGCCACCGCCTTGTCCAGGTCCGCGCTGGCATCGATATAGACGTGGCAGACGCCATCGAGGTGCTTGATGACCGGCACCGTCGCCTCGCCGGCAACGCGAGCGATCAACGACTTGCCTCCACGCGGCACGATGACGTCCACGAACTGGGGCATGGTGATCAGCTCTCCCACTGCCGCGCGATCCGTCGTCGCGACGACCTGCACGGTGGCGGCGGGCAGGCCGGCATCCGCCAGGCCATCGCTTATGCACTCGGCGATGGTCGCATTGCTGGACGCCGCTTCGGAGCCGCCGCGGAGAATGCAGGCATTCCCCGACTTCAGGCACAGGCTCGCCGCCTCTACGGTCACATTGGGACGGGACTCGTAGATGATGCCGACCACGCCCAGCGGGACTCGCATCTGCCCGACTTGGATTCCGCTCGGCCGATAGCTCAAGCCATCTATCTGACCCACCGGGTCGGCAAGCGCAGCGACCTGACGGACGCCGAGGATCATGGCATCGATCCGGTCGGGGGTCAGTGCCAGACGATCGAGCAGCGCATCGCTCAAACCGTTCTCGCGACCACGGGCCAAGTCATCCCGGTTGGCCGCCGCCAACGCCGGCCTGGCGCCATCCAGGCGCGCCGCAATGGCCTCGAGCGCGGCGTTTTTCCGACCGCTGTCGACACGCCTCAATGCGGCACTCGCAATGCGAGCCTGCCGCCCCAGGTCCTGCATATATTGGGCGATATCCTCGACCCGATGGGTCGTAGTCTGCTGCATGGTGTACTATCTCTTGTCAGTGGTAGCCCGCAACGAACGACGCTCGGCGTCGCATCGAGAGCGTCTCGACCGGCCGCGAAGCTTGGCATCGAACGGACGATAAGGCTTTGTCCTTGATCGCAATTGACGCTATACGGCTGTTCTCGGCACGTGCGATAGTGAGAGACGAATCGAGCAAGCCATTCGCAATCGGTCCAATATAAGCCACCATGCAAAGCAAGTACAAAAGCCTCGGCTCACGAATCCTACTGTCGCTTCTGTTGCTGCTCGCTCTGCTCACGGGCTGGCTGGCGGAAGGCGCCATAACGGTGGCGGCCTGGGGCAGCAGCATCGCGTTTGCGGTGCTGATGATTGGCCCCTCTCGCCTCTCTCGCTGGGTTCCCGTTGCAATCGTCGTGTCGAGCGTCGCCATGCTTGCCACCCTCCAGCCCAGCAGTCACATCTGGTTGTGGATACTGCCGCTGTGCCTGCTGGGGATGTCAGGCAAGCCTGGGCCCGCGCTCAGCGGGCTGATCTATGGCTTGAGCCTCGTCTACATCGGATGGACCCTGCCGCTACCCACCGCCATCGTTGCCGGCCTGTCGCTGGCCATCGCCTGGCTGCACTGCCTGGAGCGTCGGACGAGCCCCACGGCGACACCGGCGCACGCCACGTCGAGCTGGCTGCTCCCGGTTGCCCAGCTGGATGGCGACATTCAGCGAGAACTGAAGCGAGCCGAGCGCGAGGCGTTACAAGCGGAAGTGGTGGTTTTCGGCTGTGCTCGCTCGACGGCGGCTGACATGGCGACCCTGTCCCGCCGCCTTCAGGAAACACTGGCGCTCTACGAACGCGCCTACCGACTCAATGACTACGGTATTGCCGTCATTCTGGTAGCCTCCGATCCGGAATCGGCTCGCCAGCGACGTCAGCAGTTGCGATATGCGATTGCACCGCACAAAGAGGTGTGGTCGACGCCCTTGACGGAGATCGGGGATCGCTTCGCGAGTTACCATGGCAAACGATCCGCTGCGGTTCCGGAGGTGCAGCCTTGGCATTGAGCCGATACAAGTTGATCGCCCATCTTCTCACGCTGGCGCTATTGCTGGGTCTTGCCGTGTGGGAACATTTGATGCGCCACTACGATCTGATACTCCCGCCCACATTGATGGCCATCGCGCTGCTGATCTCTGTGCCGCTGCAATACCTGGGCCGTCTGCGTCCTGCTGTCACCGACCATATCCTGCTGGTCGGCGGCTTGATTCTTTGCGCTCTGGAGGCCCCGGGCAGCCATAACCCCATGTTGTGGCTGGGACTATCGATCACGCTCGGCTATCTGCTGCTGCCCCCCTTGCCGGCCCTGCTCCTGACGCTGCTTCTGGTACCACTATGGCTGTTGCTGCTCGGCGATGCGCACATGACGGCCATCAATCTGATGTTCGGCTGGTGGTTCTCTCTTGCGGCGGCGGCCCTGACGCTGCTGCCTGGCGGTACGCGCGCCCTGCGGTTCACGCTGAGGCCATGGCGAGATGACACGCAGCCCGCTGGAGAGTTCATCTCCAGGAGTCTCGATATGGAGGTGGCAAGGGCGTCCGCGCTCGACCGACCACTGAGCGTGCTGGTGCTCTACATTCCACAACTGGACCAGGCCGGCGACCAGTTCGGTGGCCACATGCGCGAGATACTGTCGGCGAGTTTCAGCGAAGTGATTTCCGACAACAGCCGCCAGAGCGATCTGCTCGGTGAACATCATGCCAATGTCTTCTGGCTCATTTTGCCCAACGCTGGCGAGGCGGGGGCCGTGGCAGCCGCCAAGCGGCTCTCGAATGCCGTGACGTCGGTCGCACATCCGGAGATCGGATCCCTGGAAAGTTTCAGCCGTGTCTGCACACTGCGCGCTCAGGAGAGCGCCGACCGCTTTTCGCAACGCCTGGAAACTGCCGCCAACAAACTGCTGGAGCCGCAAGCTTGAACTTTACTCACTGGCTCTACTCTCTCGCCCCCCCACCGGAACTGCTGCTGCTCATCATCTTCGTAGTGGCCTTGGTCGAGTCACTCGCGGTCGTCGGTATCGTCGTCCCTGGCGTGGTACTGCTGGGTGCGGCAGCCTCGATCGCCGGGCATGACGACGTTCCGCTGTGGTCGGTTCTGATCGTCGGTATCCTGGGCGCGTTCGCCGGCGACAACCTGAGTTTCTGGCTGGGCCGTACGCAGCGCGACCGTATTCCGTACTGGTGGCCGCTATCGAGCCATCCCCAGTGGCTGGCACGAGGCCACGAATTCTTTCAGCGCTACGGCATCCTGTCAGTCATCGTTGGCCGTTTTCTCGGGCCGGTCCGCCCTTTCATTCCCATGATCGCCGGCATGCTGGCGATGCCGACGAAACGCTTCACCCTCGTCAACCTGGTCTCCGCGATAGCGTGGGCGCCGGTCTACCTGCTACCCGGCTACCTGCTCGGCCGCTCGTGGGAGGAGTTGATGCAGTTGCCTCCCGGTGCCGAACGGTGGCTGCTGACGCTGTCCGTTTCGCTGCTGGTGCTGGCGCTGCTGTTCTCGTGGATTCGATATCAGCTCAGTGGGGAGGGCCGTCTGCACGGCTGGCTGGAGAAACGCATGGCGCGCAGCCCACGACTCTCCAGAGGCTGGCATGCGCTGTGCTCGCCATCCCCAGCCAACGAGTTTCCGCTGGCCTCGTTGTCGTTACTCGCGACCAGCCTGATCGCCTTGATCGTCTGGACCACCTGGGTCCTGATGCACAGTGGCCCGCTGCCGATGGACCAGCAGATTCATTCCCTGGCCAGCCTGCTGCAGCGCAACTGGCTCGTCGGAACCAGCGAGGTCCTGGCCAAGGTGGGCGATGCACTGGGCATCGGGGTCCTGATGGCGCCCTGGCTCTTGTGGCTACTGCTGGCAAGGCGCTTCGCCGCGTTGCTGCATATCGCCGGTGCCCTGATTCTCGTCGCCACCGTCAACACGGTGTTCAAATCCCTGGCGGGGCGAGCCCGCCCGGATACACCGGATTACCTGACGGGATCGATGTCCTACCCCAGCGCCCACACCTCGACGATCGTGGTCGTGGTGGGACTGACGGCCGCTTTTGCGGCCCAGGTGATACCGCAGCGCTATCGCGGGTATGCCTATTGGCTGGGTATTGTCGCGTGCGTCCCCATGGCCCTGTCCCGGCTGGTGATTGGTGTTCACTGGGCCAGCGACTTGATCGGCGGCGCCCTGCTGGGGCTGATCGTCTGCGCCCTGACGCGCATCAGCTATCAGCATTTTCAGCGGCCAGACCGCGACATGCCTCCCTGGCCCTGGCTCTGTGCGGCCTCGCTGACACTGGAGGTCCTTCGCGTCGTCCTCTTCGCCCCCGTCTAACGCCTTTCGTGCTTGCTCAATCGCCCCAGCGCGGCATCAGCGTCTGGGGCACACCCAACTGGTTGAGAATGCGTGCCACGACGAAATCGATCATCGCCTGGACGCTGTCCGGGCGATGATAGAAACCGGGAGCGGCCGGCAGTATCACGCCACCCATGTTGGTCAGCTTCAGCATGTTGTCGAGATGGACGGCCGATAGCGGCGTTTCTCTGGGAACCAGGATCAGCTTTCGCCGCTCCTTCAGCGCCACATCGGCGGCACGTTCGATCAGATTGTTGCTGGCGCCACAGGCCACCGCGGACAGGGTGCCGGTCGAACAAGGGCAGACGACCAGTGCCTGCCACTCTCCGGAACCGGACGCCACCGGCGCCATCCAGTCCTCGCGACCGAAGCAGCGCACCTGCCCCTCCCCGGCACCGAATCTCGTGGTCAGGTCCCGCGCCAGCCGGTCCGGCTGGGCCGGCAGTTCGATCTCGGTCTCGACGGCGATCACACGATGAGCGGCCTTGGAGACCATCACGTAGACCTCATGCTCGGCGGCGATGAGGCACTCGATCAGGCGTAGCCCATACTGGACGCCGGACGCACCGGTGAGCGCGACAGCGATCGGTGCCCGATACGGCTTCACGGAAATCGCCTCATCGCGAACGGCCATGGCGTACCTCCAATGCCTGCAACAACTTGTCGTGGATGCCACCGAATCCACCGTTCGACATGACCACGATCCGATCACCGGATACCGCCTGTGCGACGACGTCGGCGACGAGCGCATCGAGATCGGTCTCGACGCGACTGGCTCCCTGCCCGGCCACCACTTCCGCCAGCGACCAGTCGAGCCCGGGGGGCTGATACCACCAGACGCTGTCGGCCCGCGATACGCTATCGGCCAGACGTGCTTTCATGCCCCCCAGACGCATGGTGTTGGAGCGTGGCTCGATCACTGCCAGCAACCGGCCCCCATGCCGGTCCTGGTCCAACCCCTCGAGCGTCAACGCGATGGCCGAGGGATGGTGGGCGAAGTCATCGAGAACCTGGATTCCGCCCGCCTCGCCGCGGATCTCCTGACGTCGGCGGGGCGCGGCGAATGTCGCCAGCGCTCGACAGCCATCGGCCAGGGTGACGCCCAGGCAACTGGCTGCGGCCAGGGCGGCCACGGCGTTGGCGGCATTGTGCCGGCCACTAATTCCCCAGCGGACGACATGACTTTCGCCTCCCGAAACCACGGTGAAGACGCGGCTGTCGTCCGGATCCGGCAGCAGTCGCCACTCGCTCGCGGGCAGTCGGCCGAAGCGTTGAACCGGTGTCCAGCATCCCTGGCTCAATACTCGCTCCAGGGCGGGTTCGTCATCGGCGACCAGTAGCGAGCCGTTACCCGGCACAGTGCGTACGAAGTGGTGGAACTGTCGCTCGATGGCTGCCAGGTCGGGGAAGATATCGGCATGGTCGAACTCCAGATTGTTGAGAATGGCGACATCCGGCCGGTAGTGGACGAACTTCGAGCGCTTGTCGAAAAAGGCCGTGTCGTACTCGTCCGCTTCGACGATGAACGGTGCACCGGCCCCGCCGAGACGAGCGGAGAGGCCGAAGTTGCGAAGTACGCCTCCAATCAGAAAGCCTGGCTCGAGGCCGGCGCATTCCAGTATCCAGGCCAGCAGGCTGGCAGTCGTCGTCTTGCCATGCGTCCCGGCCACTGCCAGGACCCGACGCCCCGGCAGGACTTGCTCCGCCAGCCACTGCGGCCCGGAGACATAGGGCAGCTTGGCGTTCAGCAGCGCCTCGATCTCCGGATTGCCCCGGGAGAGCGCGTTACCGACGATGACCAGGTCAGGTGCCGGCTGCAGGTTCTCGGCATCATAGCCTTCCGTCAGTTCGACGCCCATTTCCTGAAGCTGGAGGCTCATCGGCGGATAGACGTTGGCGTCCGACCCCGTTACCCGATGCCCCAGCATCTTGGCCAGGCGTGCCAGACTCCCCATGAAAGTCCCGCAGACCCCTACTACATGAATGTGCATTCGAACTCTCCCTCACATTAACCGGCGAGCCTAGCATGGCCTCCCGGGGCGGACCACTGGACGCCCTCCGGCGACGCGGCCGTCACTGCCTGCCCGGCCCAGCCGGCAAGTCAACTCGGTCGATCAGCCAAACTGGTCCCCCACTCATCCCTCAGTCGCAGAAAATTGATCGTGTCCCTCAATCTCGCCTCGTATTAACAGGCATTCGCCTTTCGGCTATGCTGGGCCCGCTTTCGTGCCCCCGGCCCTCGACAGGGAGGTGTCATTCGATTGGCCCGCCAGTTTCATCCTCTCGTGATGATTCGAGGTCGATCATTGCCAGCGCGAGACCGTCATCGAAGTCCGCACGGGGATGCGACCGAGCAAACCGGGCCGACGACGTGAGATCAGCACAACCGAACCTCAGGAGATGAGAGCCGATATGGCCAAGCACAATGCGTTCTACGCCCAGTCCGGTGGCGTCACTGCCGTCATCAACGCCAGCGCCTGCGGGGTGATCGAAGCCTGCCGTCGTCACTCGGATCGCATCGGTCATCTCTACGCGGGGCACAACGGCATCATCGGCGCGCTTCTGGAAGACCTGATCGATACCAACCAGGAGAGCGAGGAAGCGATCTCGGCACTACGCCACACGCCCGGCGGCGCGTTCGGCTCCTGTCGCTACAAGCTCAAGTCCATCGAGACGCACCGCGCCGAGTACGAGCGCCTGATCGAGGTCTTCAAGGCCCACGACATCCGCTACTTCTTCTACAACGGCGGGGGCGACAGCGCCGATACCTGTCTCAAGGTCTCCCAGCTCTCGGAGACGATGGGCTACCCGTTGACGGCTATCCACGTTCCCAAGACCGTCGACAATGATCTCCCCATCACCGACAACTCCCCCGGCTTCGGCAGTGTCGCCAAGTACGTCGCCACTTCGACGCGCGAAGCGGCACTCGACATCGAGTCGATGTGCTCGACGTCCACCAAGGTCTTCATCCTCGAGGTGATGGGACGACATGCCGGCTGGATCGCTGCCGCCGGCGCCCTCTCCGGAGAGTCCCCGCAGCAAGCGCCGCACCTGATCATCTTTCCGGAAATAGCGTTCGACCGGGAGAAGGTCATGGCGCGCATCGACGAAGCGGTCAAGTCTCACGGCTTTTGCGTGCTCGTGGTGTCCGAAGGCGCCCAGTACGCCGACGGAACCTTCCTTACCGACTCGGGCAGCACCGATGCCTTCGGCCACAAGCAGCTCGGCGGAGTCGCCCCCACCCTGGCCTCGATGGTCAAGGAAGATCTCGGCCACAAGTACCACTGGGCGGTGGCCGATTACCTGCAGCGGGCCGCGCGCCACATCGCCTCCAAGACCGATGTCGACCAGGCTTACGCCGTGGGCGAAGCCGCCGTCGAACTCGCGCTGGCAGGCCAGAACTCGATGATGCCCGCCATCAAGCGTGTCTCCGATACCCCCTACGAATGGAAGATCGAACCGGCCCCGCTGGCGGAGATCGCCAATCACGAGAAGTTCATGCCGCGGGAATACATCAGCGAGGATGGCCTCTATATCAGCGAAGCTGGCCGCCGCTATCTCGCGCCGCTGATTCTGGGCGAGGACTTTCCCCCGTTCGAGAATGGTCTACCCAAGGTCGCCAAACTCAAGAAGGCCAGAGTCGACCGCAAACTGGACCAGTTCGAACTGTAAACCCTATCGGTATCCAGATCGGCGCCGGCACCGGCGCCGACGGATTCCCCCTTTCCTCCCTGCCTCTTGTCCCGCCCTCTTCAACCCTCGCGAAAAAATCGCCTCGCACCTTCAGCCGCTTGACCTGACGCTCGCCACCCGGGATTGTCCCCATTTGGCGACACCCCATCGCCAAAATGAAAACAGTGTTCAAAAACCCTTCGATCCGGCGATCTTCGTATGTTTCGAGACTATAATCATCCGATCTACGGAAGCGGTCATGGAGTGGCGCTCTCCGAAGATCATGCCAATCGGCAAACGATAGGGACATCACAAGAGTTGCGTAGACTGCCGCATCGAACGCCTAACAGTTCGGCACTGCGGAGAGCACAGAGAGGAGCAAGGTCATGAACAAACCGATCATCATTGGTGGCGTCATTGCCGCACTGGGTATTGCCGGAGGGATCGCCGTCGGCTCCTATCAATCCTCGGAAAGCGGGCCTCGGTACGCTGAGATCGTCAGCGTCGAACCGATCGTACAGACCACCGATACACCACGCGAAGTGTGCAAGAACGTCACGGTGACCCACCAGCGTCCGGCGAAAGACGAAAACCGCATCGCCGGTACCGCTATCGGTGCCATCGTTGGTGGCGTCGTGGGTAATCAGTTCGGGGGCGGTAGTGGCAAGAAGATCATGACCGCGGCGGGTGCCGTCGGTGGCGGCGTGGCCGGAAACCAGGTCCAGCAGCAGATGCAACAGGGCGACACCTATCAGACCACCGAACAGCGCTGTAGTACTGTCAATGATAGCAAGGACGAGACCGTGGGCTACGATGTCCGGTATCGCTATGATGGCGAGGTGCATGAAGCCAAGCTGGACGACAAGCCCGATGGAGACCGGGTCCTGATGCGTGACGGCAATCCGCAATGGAATGATGACGCTCGATCCTCGTAACGAGCCAATCATCACCGTCTCTCGCTTTCGCCTTGAAGCCCCTGATGACGCCTCGGGGGCTTTCGCCATTTCACCGTGCCCCGCGCGATCAGTCAGGCGAGCAATGGGTCTAGCGGTGCGTGGGGTTTCTCGGTCGCCCCTGGGGCCCGATGGGCTGACTTAGCGCGATCTCGATGGCACGCTCTCTGTCGACGCCCCTGTCGACGAGCTTCTTGACCCGAGTTTTCAATGTCCCCAACGGTATCCCGGAAATCTGAGCGTGGTAAGCCAGGGTACCCTTGCGCGGCGCATTTTTTGCCCGTTGCTGAACGTGCTGAAGATCCCTCATCGTCAATTTCATGGCCTTACCGAATATCCGCCTATGATACAGCCCGGCAACCTCAATGCGGCTGAGCAGTGTTCGACCGTAGATTAATTAAAGTTAGTTTGCCCCACATTACGCTTTGGATTAATTAACCCAGATTAAGAAAAGTGCTTAAAAAGTGCTACTTCCTGATGGTTACATAAGTGCCGACTGGCTAAAAAAAGCCGCACTGAATCTGGATATCGGCATAGATATCAAAATCTTGAGATCGACCTGGAGCGGAAATCGTAAAGCGGGGGAAGAGGGAAATGATCAGCGGGCGTTTTATCGCACTAATGGACAAAAAAATGCCCCGCCGGCTCGATCGCTACGATGGAGCCGGCGGGGCCAAAGATCGCGGTATCGCGACCATGAACCTCCGGGCACGCACACCAGGTGCGCTTGCCTCAATTCACCAAATCATGATGCTGGTTTTTGCACGCCGGAAATCAACATATGGTAGACATAACCCCCGGTCAACTACTATGGATATTAGGTTATCAGGATATCATGGGAGAGAGAAGACGGATTTTTCGTCGACTTTAGTGTTGCCGTGCAGGCGTCCCGACCCTATCCGCACCCGGTTGAATGCGCGGCACAGTCATCAAGGTTCACGTCGTTGGCAAAGGCCGACTCATCTCGCCGCTGCCTATCGCCGGCAGGTCACCGTGAACCATCGCCGCCCCTTCGCAATGCCAGGTATATCTAGCGGTTGCCGCACACCGGACAGGCAGGATCTCTGGGCAGCGCGAAATGACGCCACTCGCCTTCCAGCGCGTTGAATGTGGACAGCCCCTGGTGAGGCCGCCCCGCCCCCGTGATCAATTTCATCGCCTCCAGTGCCTGGAAGCTGCCGATCAAGCCGACCAGTGGTGAAATCACCCCGCTCTCGGCACAGGTGAGCGCCTCATCGTCGCCTTGCTCACCGTAGAGGCAGGCGTAGCACGGCGATTGGCGCTGCCGAGGATCAAAGACAGCCAACTGGCCGGAAAAGCGAATGGCCGCACCGCTCACCAGCGGCGTCCCGCTCTCGACGCAGGCACGATTGATGTCGAAGCGACTGGAGAATCGGTCGGTGCAGTCCAGCACGACATCGGCCAGGGCGACTTCCGCCATCAACGCCTCTCCGACGAGACGTGCTTCCAGAGCTCGTACGTCACATGCCGAGTTCAGGCCCCGCGCCGCTTCCGCCGCCGAGCACGCCTTGGACTGCCCCAGGCGCCCTTCCGTGTGGGCAACCTGACGCTGCAGGTTGGACAGCTCGACGATGTCGTCATCGGCAATGCTCAGACAACCCACGCCAGCTCCCGCCAGGTAGAGGGCCGCGGGAGATCCCAATCCACCGGCACCGATGATCAACACGCGGGAGGTCAGCAAACGCTCCTGCCCCACGATGTCGATCTCGTCGAGCATGATGTGACGGCTGTAGCGTAATAGTGCTTCGTCGTTCATGAACTTTCCTGGTCACGAAAGCTGCCGTTATCGGCCAGCCCTAGCCACGCATCATCGGTCGTCTTCCGGCAGGCAGTCGGGAATCGGCAACGCCAACTCCTCCTTGACCTCTTCCATGACCACGTAGCTCTTGGACTCCTTGACGCCGGGCAACGTCAGCACCACGTCGCCCAGCAGTTGTCGATAGGCAGACATTTCGGGAATACGGCATTTGAGAATGTAGTCGAACTGTCCGGAGACCAGATGGCACTCCTGGATCTGCGGCAGCTTGGCGACCGCCTTGCGAAACTCGTCGAATACCGATGGAGACTGCGTGTTGAGGCTGATCTCGACGAATACCAGCAGGTTGGCACGCAGGGCCCGAGGATCGAGAATGGCCTTGTACCCCCGGATGATACCGGAACGCTCGAGGCGCTTGACCCGCTCCAGGCAGGGTGTGGTCGACAGACCCACCTGCGACGCCAGATCCACGTAGGAAATACGGGCATTGTCCTGCAGGCAACGCAGTATGTTGAGATCGATCCGATCGAGAGTTCGAGATTTGGCTTTCATTGGTGTAATTGTTCCAAGCCGATGGATGAGAAGGGTTCCCTGAAAACACGCGGTCGACAGCGAAGCGCCACATCACGACTCGCGGTCTCGCTGCCGCTCACGGGGGCGTTATTACTATCACAGAGGCGTTACAAACCTCCAGCGAGCCCGGTCACCCTCGTTCAACGCTGACGGCCAACGCCGGCACTTCGAGTCAACCCCACTGGCCGCCGCTCACCCGCTCGTGGCCGGCCAGGTCGCGCCGCGACGCGACACCGCGGAAACCGCGATCAAGCAGCGCCTTTCGCACCGTGCCCGCCTGGCGATGACCATGCTCGACCCACAGCCACCCCGCCGGGCGCAAGTAGTCCGGCGCATGCTCGACCAGCCAGGCCAGATCCGACATCCCCGCAGCCTCCGCTACCAGTGCCGAGCGTGGCTCGAAACGGACGTCATCGAGCTGCAGATGCGGATCGTCTTCCGCGATATAAGGCGGGTTGGAGAGAATCAGGTCGAAGCGATGTCCCGAAAGCGCGGAAAACCAGTCGCTCTGGAGAAAGCGGGCGTTGGCTATCGCTAGCCGTTGGCCATTGCGCCGCGCCAGCGTCACCGCATCGGCCGAGAGATCGACGCCGGTCACCTGCCAGTCACGCCGTTCACTGGCAAAGGCCAGTGCGATGGCGCCGGTACCGGTGCCCAGATCGAGCAGCTCGCCGGCGGGCGTCGATGCCGCCTCGAGCGCCACCTCGACGAGACACTCGGTATCCGGCCTGGGGATCAGCGTCGCCGGCGACGTCTCGAGACTCAGCCCCCAGAACTCGCGCGATCCGACCAGATAGGCCACCGGCTCCCCCTCCTCCCGCCGGGCGATCAGGGCCTGGAACGCTTCCCGCTGCGCCGACGTCAGCTCACGATCGCCCCAGGTATAGAGCCAGGTCCGGTTGGCGGCGCAGACATGGGCCAGCAGCACCTCGGCGTCGAGCCGCGCCGTGGGTGATACCACCAGTTGCGCCGCCGCCTCGCGCAGGGCCTCGTCGATCGTCATCACTCGCCCTGCAGGGCCGCCAGTTGATCGGCCTGGTACTCGTTGACCAGCGGTCTGATCACTTCGTCGAGATCGCCGGCAACGACTTCACCCAGCTTGTAGATCGTCAGGTTGATCCGGTGGTCGGTGAGCCGCCCCTGGGGAAAGTTGTAGGTTCGGATCCGCTCGCTGCGATCGCCCGACCCCACCAGCGAGCGTCGGGTATCGGCCTGCTGCTGGCGCTGCGAGTCCACCGCGGCCTGCTTGAGTCGCGCCGCCAGTAGCGACATCGCCTTGGCCCGGTTCTTGTGCTGGCTGCGCTCCTCCTGACACTCGACCACCAGCCCGGTCGGCAGATGGGTGATGCGGATGGCGGAGTCCGTGGTGTTGACGTGCTGGCCGCCGGCACCGCTGGAGCGGAACGTATCGACGCGGAGATCGTTGGTGTTGATATCGACATCACCGACCTCGCTCGCCTCGGGCATGACCGCGACGGTACAAGCGGAGGTGTGGATACGCCCCTGGGATTCCGTGGCCGGGACGCGCTGTACCCGGTGCGCACCGGACTCGAACTTCAAGGACGCGTAGACGTTATCGCCCTTGACCCGCGCGATGATCTCCTTGTAGCCGCCCTGCTCGCCATGGCTGGCACTGACCACCTCGACCTTCCAGCCCTGGCGCTCGGCATAACGGGAATACATCCGAAACAGATCGCCGGCAAACAGCGCGGCTTCGTCGCCACCGGTGCCCGCGCGAACTTCCAGGAAGACGTTGCTGTCGTCATCCGGGTCCTTGGGCACCAGCAGGCGCTTGACCTCCTCCTCCAGCTCCTCGAGTTCCGCTCGGGACGAACGCCACTCCTCCTCGGCCATCTCGCGCATCTCCGGATCGCTGTCCTGGCGCATCTGGTCGGCCGCCTCGATGTCACCTTCCGTGCGGCGATAGGCGAGCCAGGCCCCGACCAGTGGCTCGAGCTCGGCATACTCGCGAGAGTAGTCCCGGAAGCGCGGTTGATCGGCGATCACCTCGGGCTCGGAAAGCAGCGCGGACAGCTCCTCGAAGCGGTCCTGGAAGGCGTCGAGTCGTTCGCGCAAAGACGCTTTCATGCCCATTCCTGTATTGTCATACCGAGTCCTGTGTCTTGGCGGGCCCCTCGATGAGCAGGTTATCGGCCGCCTGGATGATATCGTGACGTGACTGACCCGATGCTTCGCGCAGGCGCAGCGTCGGGCCATGCATCAATTTGTTGGCCAACTGGTGCGAGAGTCGCTTGATCACCGTTTCGGGATCCTCGCCGCGCGCCAGTTGCGCCAGCGCCTCCGCTTCGGAGTCGCGCCTGAGCGCCTCGCCGTGCTGACGATAACGCCGAATCAGGTCCCCGGCGCCGCGAACCCGGCGCTGATGCAGCCAGTGCTCGACGCCACTGTCGATCAGTGCCTCGGCCTGACGCGCGGCGACCTCGCGATGACGGCGATTTTCGGCGATCACCTGCTGCAGATCGTCGACGCTATAAAGGAAGACATCGTCGAGATCGCCTACCTCGGGTTCGATGTCCCGCGGAACCGCGATGTCGACCATGAAGATAGGCCGGTGACGGCGCACCTTGAGCGCGCGCTCGACCATGCCCTTGCCGAGGATCGGCAGTTCGCTGGCCGTGGATGCGATCACGATGTCCGCCTGCTCCAGCGCCTGCGGGATGGCACTGAGCTCGATCGCCCGTCCACCGCAGTCGTCGGCCAGCGCCTGGGCTCGTGCCAGGGTGCGATTGGCGACGGTCAGCCCCATGATGCCCGCCTCGCGAAGATGGCGCGCGACCAACTCGACCGTCTCCCCGGCGCCGATCAACAGAGCGCGGGCGCGACTGAAATCGTCGAAGATCCGGCTGGCCAGGCTGACCGCCGCGTAAGCGACCGAAACCGGGTTTTCGCCGATCGAAGTCTCGCTTCGGACCTGCTTGGCGATGGAGAACGTATGCTGGAAAAGACGCTCCAGCTCGCTGCCGAGTCCCGCATGCTGACGCGCGATCTGATAGGCATCCTTGAGCTGGCCGAGAATCTGCGGCTCGCCCAGCACCATCGAGTCTAGCCCGGCCGCCACCCGCATCAGATGTTTCGCGGCCTCGCCCTCGTGATAGTGATAGGCGCAGTTCAGCAACTCCTCGGCCGGCATGCCGTGGAATGCCCCCAACCACTCCAGCAATTGACGCTCACCTTCGGCTACGGTGATGCAGTACAACTCGGTCCGGTTGCAGGTGGAGAGCACTGCCGCCTCGCGCACGTCGGGCAGAGCCCGCAGCTGCGCCAGCGCGGACTCGAGCTGTGCCGGCGAGAAGGCGACACGCTCGCGCATGTCGACCGCGGCCGTCCTATGATTGATACCCAGTGCTAGCAGCGTCATGAAATCACGGTCACTTTCTTGCGTGGACCCGGCCCTCGCCCCTTCGTACATCATGCGGCGCGCCGGGATGGAACGCGACGGATGTCAGGTCGTCAGACGCCCCACCAATGTTCGCGACCGGCCAGTGGCCAAGACGCCGAGACATGCCAGCCGACGGCGGGCCCCCACCGGGGACCGTTCACACTATAGGCCGCGAGGCGCGTTGCTGCGTCGAGTGCGTTCAGGCAAGGCGCGGGACGCCGATAAGAGTCGCTTCCTTATCCCGTCACCCAACGAAGCCTGGGCGGACGCGACGCGCAGCCCCAAGGGGCAGGCCTATGTGTCACCCGTCGAGCGAAGCGGCGCCATTTTAGCACAACCGGAAGACGCTTAGCAGGCAATGAATCAGGCCCGCGTTGGCTCTCTCCGCGATTGACCCCGGCCCGCCAGCCGCTATGCTGGACCGACTGATCGATCTCGAGGACCGCATGCCTAAAAGTCTGTTATCCGCCGCTATCTGTGCGGTTCTGCTGGCTGGCTGCGAGAGCCTGTCGGGCGGTTCCGTGTCGCCGCCTGTCGATGACCCGTTAGCGACGGCACCGCCGGTCTCCAGCGGCTTCGATGCCGAAGGTCTCTCCCAGGTGCTGCTCTCCGAGATGGCTGGCCAACGCGGCGATTTTCATCGTGCCGCGGTGGGTTACCTGGCGGCTGCCGAGCGCTACCGCTCCGCCCCCCTGGCCGAGCGTGCCACCCTGGCCGCGCGCTATACCGACGACACGGCGCTGCTGAATGCCACGGCGGAGCGCTGGCAGCAACTGGCGCCTGAGGATACGGCCCCGGAAAAGCTGCTGTCGGGGATCGCGATAGATCGCGGCAACTGGCCGGCGGCCCTGCAGCACAGGCTGGAACTCGCCCGGGCGGGGGAAGACGCCCAACTGCTCGATCTGGCCGACCTGATGGTGGAGTCCCAAGCGGAATTGCCGCCGCTGATTGCGCAGTTGCGCGACTTCACCACCAACTTCCCGGACGATGCCGATGCCCAGATGGCAACGGCCCGGCTGGAGGCCGCCGACGGCCGGGTGGACGAGGCCCAGCAGCGTCTGAAACGCCTGACACGGCAACACGCCGAGCTACCCGAGCTCTGGCTGGCCCGATCCCAGATCGCCCTCGAAGCCGGCGACTACGCCCAGGCCGCAGCGACCGCAAGGCGTGGCCAGGAGCTCTCCCCCGATGACGACCGGTTCCTGCTGGCATTGGCCCAGGCCCAGATCGCCAGTGGCGACATCGCCGCCGCCGAAGGTCAGATCGATCAACTGTTGGCGCGGCACAACGCAACCCCGTCGCTGCGTATCGGCCTCGCCCAGCTCTATCTCGACGCGGGAGCGATCGAACCCGCCCGCCGGTTGCTGCTGCCGCTGCTCGACCGCGATGACACGCCACCGGCCACCTATCTGGTGCTGGGCAGCATTGCCGAGACCCAGGGCGAGATCGAAAACGCCCTTCTTTACTACCGCCAGGTACCCGTGGGCCCGGGTTTCCTCGATTCGCGTGCGCTGGCCACCCGTATGCTCACCGCCAACGGTCGCGCCGACGAGGCCCAGCAGTTCTTGCGTATCGAGATTCTGCGCCACCCCGGTCAACGCGTCGCGCTGACTCAGATCGGCCTGCAGGCTCTCGACAATGTCGATCGGACAGCGGCGGCAGATGCCCTGCTTGCCAGCAGCCTCGAGCAGGCCCCAGACGACGCCGACCTCCTCTACACTCGCGCCATGCGCGAGTTCGAACGCGGCAACGTCGAGACGATGATGAGCCAGATGCGTCAACTCATTGCCAGGCACCCGGACAACGCCGCTGCGCTCAACGCCCTGGGCTATACCCTGGCGACGACCACCGAGAACTACGACGAGGCGCAGGAACTCATCGAAAGGGCTCACGCCCTCGAGCCGCAGAGCCCCGCGATCCTCGACAGTCTGGGGTGGGTATATTTCAAACGCGGGGAGACCCGCAAGGCGCTGGGCTATCTGCGCCGCGCCTACGCCGGGCAACCCGATCAGGAGGTCGCCGCGCATCTCGCCGAAGTGCTGGTCGTACTCGACCATCAGCAAGAGGCCCGTGCCTTGGTGAAATCTGCGCTCGCCGACAGCGAAGTCCATCCGGATATCGACGCCCTGTTGACCCGCTATCCCCAGCTGGCCCCGCAGCCATAGGCCCCGGGGGGCGAGGTGGACGAACTCGCAGTTCGTGACGACCTGGCGCCCCTGTTATCGTATGCGCCCCGATATGCACGCCGGAATCATCCGCACCCGACAGGAATTTGCCATGTCTCCACGTCTTTTCGCCAATGCTCAGCCACGCTACCTGTCGCTCCCGTCTCGACGCTGGTGGCAGCCACTAGGGGTACTGCTTCTGCTAGCCTGGCTGGCCGGCTGCGCCGGACAGGCCCCGGCCCCGGACGTGCCGCGGCAGCCTGACGACTGGCAGCGGCAACAACAGGATCTGGCAGCGCTGGATACCTGGAAGGTCGTCGGCAAGGTCGGGCTACGTACCGCCGAAGAGAGCCGCAGTGCCAACCTGGACTGGTCCCAGGCGCCCGATCACTACCGCATGCTGATCAGCGGCCCCTTCGGTGCCGGGCGCAGCGTCCTCGAAGGCCGCCGGGGTGCCGTCACCCTGACCACCGGCGATGGTCGCTTCGAGGCGTCCTCGCCGGAAGCGCTGATGCAGCAACAGCTGGGTTGGTCGCTGCCGATATCGGCGCTGGACTACTGGGTGCGAGGACTCCCCGCGCCAGGCCGGCCCCATCAGCAGAGCGATGATGAACTCGGTTTCCCCAAGACCTTGAGCCAGGATGGCTGGACCATTCACTACCGGGACTGGACCTATGCCGATTCGCTGTGGCTGCCGAGCCGCCTGATCATGACCTACGATGACATCCGCGCCACGCTGGTGGTCAACCAGTGGCAACCGGGGAGCGGCAGCGACCAAGCGCCCGAACCGGCGGCGGACGGGTCGCCATGAGATCGCTGACGCTGCCCGCGCCGGCCAAGCTCAATCGGTTGCTGCGGATCACCGGGCGTCGCGAGGATGGCTATCACTCGCTGCAGACGCTGTTCCAGATCCTGGATCGCGGCGACACGCTGCGGTTCGAGACGCAGCCCCGGGGAACCGATATCGTCTTGTCGCCGGCACTCGCCGGCGTCGCCGAAGCGGACAACCTGATCGTTCGCGCCGCCCGCCGGCTTCAGCGCGAGACCGGCTGTCGGCAGGGCGCGGCCATCACCCTGGAGAAGCGCCTACCGATGGGTGGCGGACTGGGAGGCGGCAGCTCCAACGCCGCCACCACGCTACTGGCGCTCGACCGCCTCTGGGGTCTCGGGCTCGGGCTCGAGCGGCTGGCGACGCTGGGGCTGGAGCTGGGCGCCGATGTTCCGGTGTTCGTGCGGGGCCGCACCGCCTGGGCGGAGGGCGTTGGCGAGCGTTTGAGTGCCGTGGATCTCGAGCCCGCCTGGTTCGTCATCCTCCATCCTGGCGTGGAAATTTCCACGGCGGCGATTTTCGGCCACCCCGGTTTGACACGCGATAGCACGGTCATTAGTATGCGTCGCGCACTCGACGGGGCTGGCCCCGAAGCGGTGTGGCGCAACGACTGCGAGAGCATCGTGCGAGCGCTTCATCCCGAGGTCGATCGCGCGCTGGACTGGCTTGGCCAGTACGGCAACGCGATGCTGACGGGGACCGGCGCCTGCGTCTTCTGTCCGCTGGACGGCGAAACGCAGGCCGATCAGGTACTGCAGCAGGTCCCGGATGAATGGCAAGCCTTCAAGGCCCGCGGTTGCAATCCGTCGCCGCTGCACCAGGCGTTGGATCTTGCCGAAGGTTTGGGTCAGGCCCAAGCGTGACGTCTTCGCTCTGGAAACCGGTGACCTACGCGGTTTTCACCAGTCTTTTCAGACGAATGACGACTTCACGACTGGTTTTGCCCTCAAACCTAGCCAACGGTTTGCGCTTTTGCGCATAATGAGCGCGACCGATGATTGCTGGGGTATCGCCAAGTGGTAAGGCACTGGTTTCTGGTACCAGCATTCCCAGGTTCGAATCCTGGTACCCCAGCCACTTCCTGAATTTCGACAAGCCTGCAAACGGAAACCGGGACGCGATGGCCGCTCAGCCCACACGATTTCCCCACCGACGTTGCGGTTCTTTTCCCTGCCGTCTCGACGCGCGACTTCGACGCCGCCCCGCATCGCAAGCGGGCTGGCATGGTGTTTCGGCAACCTCTCGTCTCGTACGCTACCGGCAGTCTTGTCCCCCGTCCTGGCTTGAACCGAATGTCCCCTACTGACCTTCAACAGCTCCCAAAGGTGGCCGCGCGTGTCTAAATTGATGGTTTTTACCGGTAACGCCAATGTCGGACTCGCCTCCAAGGTAGCCGAGAGTCTCGATAACCGGCTCGGCCATGCCACGGTCGGCCAGTTCAGCGATGGCGAAATCGCTGTCGAGATCAACGAAAACGTGCGCGGTAAAGACGTCTTTATTCTCCAGTCGACCTGCGCGCCGACCAACGACAACCTGATGGAACTGATCCTGATGGTCGATGCGCTGCGCCGCGCCTCGGCAACGCGGATCACCGCGGTGGTGCCCTACTTCGGCTACGCCCGCCAGGATCGCCGCGTGCGCTCCGCTCGCGTGCCGATCTCGGCCAAGGTCGTGGCGGACATGATGGTCAAGGCCGGCGTCGACCGGGTCATGACCATGGACCTCCACGCCGACCAGATCCAGGGTTTCTTCGACGTGCCGGTGGACAACGTCTACGGCTCGCCGATCCTGCTCGACGACATCGAGCGCCAGAACTACGACGATCTGGTGGTGGTCTCCCCCGACGTGGGCGGTGTGGTGCGTGCTCGCGCCATCGCCAAGCAGCTCAACGTCGACCTGGCGATCATCGACAAGCGCCGCCCGCAGGCCAACCAGGCCCAGGTGATGCACATCATCGGCGACATTCAGGACCGCACCTGCGTGGTGGTCGACGACATGGTCGATACCGCCGGCACCCTGTGCAAGGCCGCCGAGGCGCTGAAGGCTCACGGCGCCCGTCGTGTGGTCGCGTACGCCACGCATCCGATCCTTTCCGGACCCGCCGTGGACAATATTAGTGGCTCGGTGCTTGACGAACTCGTCGTTGCCGATACCATACCGCTCTCCGAACCTGCACGTCGCAGCGGCAAGATCCGTCAACTGACGGTCGCCGGCCTGATTGCCGAAGCCATCCGGCGTGTCAGTAACGAAGAATCCGTCAGCGCGATGTTTCACTGATACTTCCCGACACCGGAAACGGGACGGAAACGAACAGCGAGGCACGCGTGGATACGTGGGCCACTGCCGTGATGGCGATGGTCCCTGCTGGAACGGCATCGTCTGGTCGCGGGCGATGCCGATTCCTTTACTTGACCACTAGAGGTGACAATCAATGTCCCATTACACCCTGACCGCCAATGTTCGTAAGGAGCTGGGGAAAGGTGCGAGCCGCCGCCTGCGCCGCAAGAACGAACAGGTCGCCGCCATCATCTACGGTGGCGAAGCCGCCCCGCAGCCGATCACCATCGACAAGCCGGCCTTCTACAAGGCGATCGAAGACGAAGCGTTCTTCTCCTCGGTCATCGACATGAAGGTCGACGGCAAGAGCGAGCAGGTCGTCATCCGTGACCTCCAGCGCCATCCGTACAAGGCACTGATCACTCATGCCGACTTCATGCGCGTCGATGCGACCCACGAGCTGACCCTGAACGTCCCGCTGCACTTCCTCAACGAAGAGAGCTGCAAGGGCGTCAAGGACGAAGGCGGCGTGATCCACGTGCTCAACAACGACGTCCAGATCAGCTGCCTGCCGTCCAAGCTGCCGGAGTACCTCGAAGTCGACGTCGCCAACCTGGGCCTCGGCGAGACCATCCACCTCTCCGACCTCAAGCTGCCGGAAGGTGTGACCCTGGTCGAGCTGACCCATGGCGAAGAGCACGATGCCGGCGTCGTCAGCGTGACGCACCCGACCGTGTCGCGCGACGACGAAGTCGCCGGTGAAGGCGTCGACGAAGATGGCGAGCCGAAAGGCGACGCATAATCTTGCGTCAAAGACCGGATAACAGGCAGTCGGCATGGTAGTGAAAGCGATCATTGGTCTCGGTAACCCGGGGCCGGAATACGAAGACACTCGCCACAATGCCGGCGCCTGGCTGGTCGAGCAACTCGCGAGGGACGCAGCGCAGACGCTGCGTCCCGAGCGCAAGTTTCTGGGTCTGTACGCCAAGATCCGTCTGAGCGGACATGACCTACATCTGCTCAACCCCACCACTTTCATGAATCGCAGCGGCGCCTCCGTGGCCGCGCTGTGCCAGTTCTTCAAGATCGCCCCTGACGAGCTTCTCGTCGCCCATGACGAACTCGATATCGCTCCCGGCTGCGCTCGTTACAAGACGGGTGGCGGACACGGCGGGCACAACGGTCTGCGCGACATCGTCAGCGCGCTGGGCAATACCAACGGTTTTCACCGCCTCCGTATCGGCATCGGCCATCCCGGCAGCGCCAAGCTGGTCACCAACTACGTGCTCGGGCGTCCCGGCAAGGCAGAGCGCCAGGCCATCGACGATGCGCTTCTCGAAACCGTGTACACCCTCCCCGACGCCCTCGACGGCCAATGGGCCAAGGCGATGAATCGCCTGCACAGCTTCAAGAGCTGAGCGATGAGAAAGAGAACGAAATAGGGCTGCCTCGGCATTCGAGAGCGTTGCTTCCGGGCGCGCAGCGCCGTTCTTTCCTCTTCCTTCTGCTGCGGCGTGCCGTAGAATAGCGAGCCTCTCTTTCAGCTTTCCTGCACATCAACTCGGATACATCCTATGGGTTTCAATTGCGGCATCGTCGGCCTACCCAACGTCGGCAAGTCGACGCTCTTCAACGCCTTGACGCGTTCCGGCATCGACGCCGAGAACTTCCCCTTCTGCACCATCGAGCCCAATACCGGTATCGTGCCGATGCCCGACCCGCGGCTCGACAAGCTGGCCGAGATCGTCAAGCCGGAAAAAGTGGTGCCGACCACCATGGAGTTCGTCGATATCGCCGGCCTGGTCGAGGGTGCCTCCAAGGGCGAGGGCCTGGGCAACCAGTTCCTGGCCAACATCCGCGAGACCGACGCCATCGCCCATGTGGTGCGCTGCTTCGATGACGACAACGTCATCCACGTCGCCAACCAGGTCGACCCCACCGCCGACATCGAGACCATCAACCTCGAGCTCGCGCTGGCCGATCTCGACGCGGTGGAGCGCTCGATCCAGCGTCTGGCCCGGGTGGTCAAGGGCGGCGACAAGGAGGCGATCGCCACCAAGGCGATCCTCGACCGCATCCAGCCCCATCTCGCCGAGGGTCAACCGCTACGCAGCTTCGGCCTGGACGAGGATGAACAGCGCCAGCTTCGCAGCTTCGGTTTCCTGACGCTCAAGCCGACCATGTACATCGCCAACGTCAACGAAGACGGCTTCGAGAACAACCCCCATCTCGATACGGTGCGCCGCATCGCCGCCAGCGAGAACGCCGTCGTGGTGCCGGTCTGCAACAAGCTGGAAGCGGAGATCGCCGAGCTCGAGGACGAGGAGCGCGCCATGTTCCTCGACGAGATGGGCATGGAGGAGCCCGGGCTCGATCGCGTCATTCGGGCCGGCTATGGCCTGCTGGGCCTGCAGACCTACTTCACCGCGGGCGTGAAGGAAGTTCGGGCGTGGACGGTCAAGGTCGGCGCCACCGCACCCCAGGCGGCGGGCGTGATCCACACCGACTTCGAGAAGGGTTTCATCCGCGCCGAAGTGGTCAGCTATGACGACTTCGTCGCCCTCGGCGGCGAGAACGGCGCCAAGGAAGCCGGCAAGTGGCGCCTGGAAGGCAAGGCCTACGTGGTCCAGGACGGCGACGTCATGCACTTCCGCTTCAACGTCTAGCCGGGGCCGCCCCCGAACTGGATATGGATTTCGAAAAGCGTTGACGTTTCATCGGGTTATGGTAGTATTCGCAACCGTTGTCGGGCGACTCGATTTGCCCTTCAGGCTACGTAGCTCAGCTGGTTAGAGCACATCACTCATAATGATGGGGTCCCCTGTTCGAATCAGGGCGTAGCCACCAGATATCACGACAAGGCCCGCCGTTCTCGCGATCGGCGGGCCTTGTCGTTTCCGGCTGGGCCGCGATCGGCCGACTCGTTCGAGCCGGCCGACGATGGCTTAGAGGGCGCGACGGCGACTCTCCTCGATATACGCCGCTCGCAGGCGCCGGGCCACCTCGCCGGGGCTTCCGTCGCCGACCGGGACCCCATCGATCGCGATGACCGGTGTCACGAACGAGGAGGCCGAGGTAACGAAGCACTCCCTGGCCTGCTGTGCCTCCTCGACGCTGAACGCCCGCTCCTCGAGCTGCAGCGACAGCGCCTCGGCGAGCGTCATGACGGCGGCCCGGGTAATGCCCGGCAAAATGGCGGATGAGAGCTCGCGGGTCACCAGGGTGGCGTCGTGCGTCAGCATCCACACATTGTTGGAAGCCCCTTCGGTCACCATGCCGTCCTCGACCAACCAGGCATCATCGGCCCCGGCCGCCTTCGCCGCCATCTTGGCCATGGCGGGATAGAGCAGTTGCACCGTCTTGATATCACGCCGTGCCCAGCGCCAGTCCGGCTGCGTGGCGACGCGGATACCCTCTCGGCCACTGCGGGCGTCGACCAGCGACTTGGCCTGGGTGAACAGCACCAGCGTGGGCTGGGTATCGGCGTCGGGGTAGTGAAAATCCCGGTCGCCGGCGCTGCCTCGGGTCAACTGGAGGTAGACCATCCCCTCGTCCAGCGCGTTGCGCCGGATCAACTCGCGGTGGATCGCCAGCAGCACCTCATCATCCCAAGGAAGCGCTATCTCGAGCGCGGCGGCCGAGCGTTTCAGGCGCCCCATGTGGCCGGGGAAGTCGATCAACTTGCCGCCCAGCACCGAAGAGACCTCGTAGACGCCATCGGCGAGCAGGAATCCCCGGTCGAAGATCGATACCCTGGCATCCCGCTCCGCGACGTACTCGCCATTCACGTACACCGTGCGCTGTGTCATCTCATCCATTCTCTTGTCTCGATCCTCGCGCGAAACGCCCCTTCAGCCCCACAGGCGCGGCGAAGCCGGGTGGATGCCCGCGACGTCGAAACGCATGCCAGGCTCGCGATCCCGGGCCAGCAGCAGCGGCCCGTCGAGATCGACCACGGCCGCCCCCTGGGCCACCAGCAATGCCGGTGCCATCGACAGCGACGACCCCACCATGCACCCCACCATCACCTCGAATCCCAGGGCCCGCGCCTCGCGCTTGAGCGCCAGAGCTTCGGTCAAACCACCGGTCTTGTCGAGCTTGATATTGATCATGTCGTAGCGCCCCATCAGCGCCGCCAGGGAGCTGCGGTCGTGACAGGCCTCGTCGGCACACACCGGCAACGGCCGCTCGATATCCGCCAGTGCCGCGTCATCCGCGGCAGGCAGCGGCTGCTCCACCATGTCGATTCCCAGCTCGAGCAGGGCCGGCGCCAGACGTTGGTAGGCCTCGCGATCCCAGCCCTCGTTGGCGTCGACGATGATCCGCGCATCCGGCGCTCCCTCGCGCACCGCTCGCAGCCGCTCGATATCGCCCTCCCCGCCCAGCTTCAGCTTCAACAGGGGGCGCGCGGCATGACGCCTCGCCTTGTCGCGCATCACCGCCGGGCTATCGAGCGAGAGCGTGAATGCCGTGATCTCGGCCACGGGTGCCGACAGCCCGGCGAGTTGCCAGACCGGCGTCCCGCTGCGCTTGGCCTCGAGATCCCAGAACGCGCAATCCACCGCATTGCGCGCCGCCCCGGCCGGCAGCCGGGCCTGCAGCGCCTCGCGATTCAGCCCGTTGGTCAGATCGTCCTGCAGCGATTCGATCTGCGCGATGACGCTCGCCACCGACTCGCCATAGTGCGCATAGGGTACGCACTCGCCGCGCCCGACATGAACGCCGTCGCTCAGGGTCGCCACCACGACCCGCGCGTCGGTGCGCGAGCCGCGGGAGATGGTGAACACCTCGGCGAGCGGGAAGACCTGCTCCTCGACGCTCAGTCTCAACATGCCGCCACCGCCTCCGCCAGTCGTTCGGCGCCCTGACGATAGGGGTCGACGCACGGCAGCCCCAGCCGCGACTCGAGCGTTTCGAGATAGCGATCCGCCTCGTCGGCCGGCATGGCGGCGGTGTTGACCGACACGCCGACGACCTGGCAAGCGGGATTCACCACCTGGGCCAGCGGCAGTGCGGTATCGCGCAGCTGTTCGAGCGTCGGCAGCGAATAATGGGGCAGGCCGCGCATGTGCGTGCGGGTGGGCTCGTGACACAGGATCAACGCATCGGGCTGGCCGCCGTGGATCAGCGCCAGCGTCACGCCGGAGTAGGAGGGATGAAACAGGCTGCCCTGCCCTTCGATGATGTCCCAGTGGTCTTCGTCGTTGTCCGGCGTCAGCCACTCGATCGAACCGGCCATGAAGTCGGCGACGACGGCATCCAGCGGCACGCCCTCGCCGGTGATCAGGATCCCGGTCTGGCCGGTGGCGCGGAAGCTCGACTTCACGCCGCGTTCGCGCAACGCGATATCCAGCGCCAGCGCCGTGTACATCTTGCCGATGGAGCAGTCCGTTCCCACCGCCAGGCAACGCTTGCCACGACGCGGCTTGCCGTCGCCGATCGGGTACTGGACCTGGGGCACGCGCACGTCGACGAGGCGCCCGCCATGCTCGCGCGCGGCCTCGACCAGCACCGGCTCGTCACGCAGCAGATTGTGCAGACCGGAAGCGATGTCCATCCCGGCGGCCAGCGCCTCCTCGAGCACCGCGATCCAGCTGCGGGAGATCACCCCGCCACGATTGGCCGCACCGATCACCAGCGTCTGGGCGCCCTGCGCCACCGCTTCTTCGATCGTCAGGTCGGGAAGTTTCATGTCCGCCTGGCAGCCCGGCAACCGATACTGACCCAACGCATATTCCGGACGCCAGTCACGGATGCCCTGCGCCACCTTGGCGGACAACGGGTCGGGCACATCGCCCAGAAAAAGCAGGTAAGGGGTCTTGAGCATGAGGGTTATCTCTATCCAATGTCTCGGGTGGTGCAACGTCTCGGGTGGTGGCACCGCGATCATGACGACGCCATTACATCATGGTTTCCGGCAAGAACAGGGAAATGGCGGGAAATGCCAACAGCAGTGCCAGCACGATCAGGTCACACAGCACGAATGGCCAGACCCCGGCAAACACCTCGTTGATCTTGACGCCCTTGCCGGCCGCGCCCGCCAGCGCGAAGGCGTTGAGTCCCACGGGCGGGGTCACGCCGGCGATCTCGCACATTTTCATCGCGATAACGCAGAACCATACCGGGTGATAGCCCAGCTCCACAACGATCGGAAACACGATCGGCAGCGTCAGCGCAAAGGCGGCGGCCGGCACCACGACCATTCCCATCAGAAACCAGATGAGCAGGATCAGGCCCAGCACCATCCACGAGGGCACGTCCCAGGAGACCATGAAACTGGATATCTCGAACGGGATGCGTGTCAGGCCCAGGAAGCGACTGAAGAACAGCGCCGCGATGATGATGAAGAACAGCGTCGTGGTGATGCCCGCCGACTCGCGCAGCGCCCCGCGCAGTTTCGGCATCGAGCGCAACGGGCCGCCGGCCAGGCCGAGCAGCAGCGCCCCGAGCGCGCCAATGGCACCCGCTTCGGTCGCCGTGAACAGGCCGCTGTACATGCCGCCAATGACCACACCGCCGAGCGCGAGTATCTGCCACAGGTCCCGCACGCCACGTACTCGGTCACGCACCGTCACCTCGCGCTCCTCGGCATCGATCGGCGCCAGCTGCGGATGGCGTTTGGCGCGCCACACGATCGAGAGCGTATAGACGACCGCGGTCAGAATGCCCGGGAGAATGCCCGCCATGAACAGCTGGCCGACCGAGACGCCGGTAAAGATCGAGAACAAGATGAACATGCCGCTGGGCGGGATCATCGCCGCCAACGATCCGGAACAGGCGATACTGCCCAGCGCGAAGCGCTTGTCGTAGCCGTAACGTCGCATCTCGGGATAGGCGATACGACCGAACACGCTGGCGGTGGCCAGCGAAGAGCCGCAGACCGTGGAAAAGGCCGCGCTACCGAACGCCGTGGCCACCGCCAGCGACCCCGGCACCCTCGCCGCCAGCCGGTGGATCCCCTTGTAGGCCTGCTCGGCAAAACCACTGGCCGCCGCCAGCGCCCCCATCAGCACGAACAGCGGCAAGACGGTAAAGGTCGGTGAGGCGATCGCCGTATACATGGTGTCGCCCAGCAACGATGACGCGCTGGACGGCGTCAGCAGCGTGGCGATACCGATGAAACCGACCAGCAGGAAGTTGATGGCCAGCGGCACACCCATGACCAACAGCAGCAGCAACACCGCAATGCCGCCGATACCTATCAGCGTGAAATCCATGATCATATCCGTATTCAGAATAAGACTGTCGAGAGACCGTCCGGCGATGCCGGTCGAATCGTCACGCCCCGCCCGGCAAGGCCCGGATACCGCTCACTCGTCGTGCGCTGCTCGCCTGAACTGGCGCGACAAGCTGCGGCAGAGTTGGAGGCCATACAGGGCCAACGCGGCGAACATCACGAACTTGATCGGGTAGACGAGGATCGGACGCGGCCCGGCAATCGCCTGGCGGCTGTCGAACGCACCGATGGCGTTATGCCATACCGCCCAGCCGACGATCACGATCGTGACCAGCGACACCAGGGTGACGAAGCCGTTGAGACAGCGTCCGGCCACACCCTGCAGCCGTTCCGGCAACCATTCGACGCGGATGTGGGCGTCCTGCTCCTCGGCGTGAGAGAGCCCGAGATAGACGATCGCGATCATGGTGAACATGGCCAGCTCGGAGACGCCGTAGAGGGGGCGGGAGAATCCCCGCGCCACCAGATCGACGACCATGAACAGCACCACCACGATCAACAGCCAGCCGCACAGTTCGGCCAGGCCGCGATTGAGCAGGGTCAGCAGGCGCGGCCTCCGCGACCGTCGAGCCTCCGTCCCCGCTCGAGGCTCATGCTGCGCCCGCTCAGTCATGGGCCGCGCCGCCCGAGCCGGCGTCGATGATCGCCTTCATTCGCTCGATGATCTGCGCGGGCTTCTCGGCGCCGGCCTTCTCGGCACTCTGAATCCAGGTCTGGCGGTTGGATTCCACCGCCGGCAATGACACGAACTTCTCGATATCCTCGTCCGACGCGGCCGTCACCGTATAGCCGGCTTCCTGCTGCGCCTTGACGATGCGATCGAACTCGCTGTCGTAGTATTCGCCAAAGGTCTTCTCCGCCTGCGCCGCGGCCTGTTCGAACCAGCCCTGCATCTCCGGGGACATGGCGTCCCACTTGCGCTGATTGATGGTCAGGATCATGGGGACCGCGAGCCACAGTCGGCGCGAGGTCAGGATGTTCGGCGCGACCTCGTCCATGCCGGTCCGGTTGAGACTGTCGTAATTGGTGAAGACACCATCGATGGCACCCGACTGCAGCGACTGGTAGGTATCGCTCCACGGCACCGACACCGGCGTTGCCCCCAGATCCCCCAACAGGTTGAGCATCCACTGGCTGGAAGCGCGCACACGCTTGCCGCGGAAATCGTCGAACGACGTCACCGGCTCGCGAAAGACCCCGGCATATGGCAGATAGGGGTAGATGTAGATGATGTGCTGTCCCTGCTGGGTGAACTCCTCTCGCAGTTGGGGCACCTGGTCATAGACTTCGTGATAGACCGACATGATGTCGGCGTAATTTTCCGGTCCTTCGGGGAAGAGCTGGAAGGCCCCGTTCAGCAACAATCGGTTGGGATAGTAGTTGATGTTGATGTACCCCATGTCGGCGACACCGTTGCTGACACCGCCGAGAATCTCGTCGCCCTGCATGACCGACGCGCCCCAATAAGGGACCACTTCTATCTCGCCGCCGGAGACCTCGTTGAGCGCATCGAGAAAGCCTTTCTCGGCGGCGCCACGCAGGCCGTTCGGTGCGGTATTGGTCGCGTAGGTCAGCGTTTCCGCGGCAGCGGGAGCGGGTGCCATGGCGACTGTCGCGCCCACGGCCAGGCTGACGGCGGCGGCGGATAGCAGACGGCGCCAGCGGCGGGATTCAGGATGGGTCATAGACATGGGATAACCTCGTTTTCGTTGTCATTGTCGTCGAGCTCGTCACCGAGCCCGCCAAAAAAGTGTCGGCGATCCGACACGCAGCTGTCTCATGCTTTTTCGTCGACAGCCCATAACCCGGTGTTAACGGGTCGACGGCCTCACGGTCCCTCGCGCCGGAGAAGCCGACCGGCACGCCGGCGCACGTCGCCATCGACCCAGGTCTCGTTGCCGTTGACCATGACCCAATCGATACCCACCGCCGGCGTGGTCGGCTCGACGAAGCTCGCGCCATCGAGAATGGTGTCGAAGGAGAACAGGGTCAGGTCGGCGAATGCCCCCTCGCGAATCACGCCGCGATCGGTCAGGCCGAAACGGGCCGCCGACATCGACGTCATCTTGCGGATCGCTTCGGGCAGCGAGAAGAGCCCCTCGTCGCGACAGTAGTGGCCGATCACCCGGGGAAAACTGCCCCAGAGTCGAGGATGCGGGTTGGGATCGCTCGGCAGGCCATCGGAGCCGATCATGGTCAACGGATGCGCCAGTACGCGGCGCACGTCGCGCTCGTCCATGTTGTGGTAGATCGCCCCGGCCGGCATCAGTCGGCGTGCCGCCTCGGTCAGATCCACGCCCCACTCCTCGGCGATGGCGGACAGCAGTCGCCGGCCCTGTTCGGGGTGTGGCTTCGACCAGGTGACCAGGATGTCGAACTGGTCCGACACCCGCCACAGATCGAGCGTGGTGGAACAGGCAGCGTACGGGTAGCAGTCGCAATGGCAGGGCTGGCGTTGCGCAGCCTGCTCGAGCTTCTCGATCGCGTGCTCGCTCTTGCCCCAGTTGTCGATGTCGGCGCACTTCAGGTGGGAGATCACCAGCGGCACTTGCCCATGCCGGGCCGTCTCGAAGGCCTCGTCCATCGCCTCGAACAGGGCTTCGCGCTCGTTGCGCATGTGGGTGGTGTAGATCCCGCCCGCTTCGCCGACGACCTCGACCAGCGCCTTGACCTCTTGAGTGGGCGCCTGACGCGCGTTGGTGTAGGCGAGCCCCGTGCTCAGGCCGATCGCCCCCGCCCGCAGTGCCGTGCGCAGCGTCTCGCGCATGGCCTCGATCTCGACGTCGCTGGCAGGCCGATCGAAGCGATCCATCACGCCCGCTCGCAGCGTGGTATGACCAATCAGCGCCGCCACGTTGACGGCGGGCATGGCGGCGTCCACGGCCGTGGCGAAGTCCTCGAAGGTCTCGAAGAAGTCGTCAGCCTCGCCCAGCAGGTTCATCGGGTCCGGGACCTCATCGTCGACCTTGACCGGAGAGGCACTGATGCCACAGTTGCCGACGATGACCGTGGTGATGCCCTGGCTGATCTTGGGCCGCATTTCCGGTTGGCGAATCGCGCAACTATCATCGTGGGTATGCACGTCGATGAAGCCCGGGGAGAGATGTCGTCCCGCTGCTTCGACCACTTGCGCGGCCTGCGTCGCATCCAGATCGCCGATCGCCGCGATTCGCTCGCCCTTGATGCCGACATCGGCAACGAATGGCTCGCGCCCCGTCCCGTCGACGACCTGGGCACGACGAATGATCACATCGAATGTCATGTTGCTCTCCTGATGACGAGGCACGGCCAACGTCTTGTCATTGAGGGCTTTTCAGCATCGTGCCCGGCTGAACGATCAATGCGTCCAGTCCGGCGGCACGCACCGCCGCCTCGCCCATGGGCGTCGTGATCAGGCGCCCACCGCGGCCGACCACCTCCTCGCCGTCGAGCAGTCGTTGTCCATGGGCATAGGTCAACACCGGACGACGGCGTTCGAGATCGAGCACGCTGATATCCGCATCGGCACCCACCCCCAGATGCCCCTTGTCGCGCAGTCCGAGGATCCGTGCCGGATGTAGACTCGCCTTGCGCACGAAGCCATCCAGGCTCAAGGCATCGAGATGCACCAGCGCGAGGCCGCGTGCCACGATGTCGTTGCGCGGGATGCCACCGCCGTCGGTGGCCAGGGCATCCACCGCGAAGCGGCCATCGGGCCGCGTGGCCGTCACCAGCCGCAGGCGCGGCTCGGGAGGGTTGGCACGGAAACTGATACCGATGAGCGACCCGCAGGCTCGCCAGGCGGCCAGCCCCGCTGACCCGCCCACCAGTTCGATGACGCCGTCGCGCTCCAGATTGACCAGCGCCCAGCCGGCCAGAATCGCCTCGGCCATCCCCTCGGCAGTGGCCGGATATCCACCACGTTCGAGTCCGAAGGCGGCCAGCCGACTGCCGGGGACGCCGTCGATACACTCGCCGCTGACACCATTGAACGGCGCGAGATAGGATTCCGAACGGATATGCGGATGGGCCGCTAGCAGCCGCAACGCCTCTTCGCCCTCGGCGACGGCATCATGGATCTGGCCGCGGCAGTAACTGTTGATATGCGCCAGGTGAAGCGGATGTCCGGCGCTCAGTTCGCACGCCTCCCGCATGCCCTCGATATTGGAGCCGGCCGACTGCGTGCCGGCATGAAAGGCCGCGTAAGCCCCCTGCCCCGCAGCCGCTGCGATGGCCTGCGCCGTCGCGTCGGCGGTCAACGGATAGTGCCCACCCAATAGCTTCAGGCCGATCGCACCCTGGCGCAGGGCATGACTCAAAGCCTCATCGATATCGCCCCGGCCGGGGTCGGCGGAGGCGATGGTATGTCCCGGGCGCAGATAGTTGACGCAGGCGATGCTCAGGCCGCAACCGTGACTCGCCGCCAGATCGACGACGCCCTCGATGGGTCCGGCCATATCCAGCGCCGTGGTCACGCCTGCCAGCGCCAGCATGCGATGGCCGCAGCCTCCACCCAGGAAGGGCGAGAGATGCACGTGCATGTCGACGATACCCGGCATGACCAGCAACCCCGTCAGGTCGTGCTCGCGTCTTGCCCCACCGGCAATGGTCGGCGCCACCTCGACGATCTTTCCATCGCGCAGGGCAATGTCCCGGATCTCGTGCACCCCGTTGGCAGGGTCGACGACGGTGCCATTACGCAGCAGGGTGTCATAGCCCTCTATCATCTCCACACCTCGGCGATCAGCGTGATTGTCATGCTCGGCATAGCGATCTTCTCCGCGGCGACTATTGCTGGCGCTGGACACCCGTCTGCGAGGTAATGCGCCCATAGTGTTCGATGCGACGATGACGCGCGAAATCGAAGATGGTTTTCTTGCCGAACTGGCAGCGCTCCATGTCGCAGGTCGCCGTGATCAGCTCGTCTTCCTCGGTCTGCGCCCGGGCGACGACGAATCCGTCGGGATCGACGATGATCGAGCCACCCATCAGCGGAAACCCATCCTCGACGCCCGCCTTGGCCACGGCCACCGCCCAGGTCGCGTTCTGGTAGGCCCCCGCCGTGACGGAGAGCTCGGAGTGATAGAGGCGCTGCTCCAGCCCCTCCCCCCGGTTCTGGGAGTTCACCGACGGCGTGTTGTAGCCCAGCATCACCAGCTCGACCCCCTGCAATCCCATGACGCGCCAGGTTTCCGGCCAGCGTCGATCGTTGCAGATGCACATGCCCATCAGCGTGCCTTCGTTGTCGAAGGTCTCGAAGCCCAGGTCACCGGGTTCGAAATAGCGCTTCTCGAGATGCTGGAAGTCCCGCTCGGTGTCGTACTCGACATGCCCCGGCAGATGTACCTTGCGATACTTGCCGACGATCTCGCCCTCACGGTCGGTCACGATGGAAGTATTGAAATGGCGCCCTTCCGGCGTCAGCTCGGCATAACCGAACGAGATGGCGATACGGTGCTCTCGAGCGCGGTCGAACAGCGGCTGCGTGGCAGCGTTCGGCATCTCGCGCTCGAACCAGGTATCGACCTCGGCCTGATCCTCCATGTACCAGCGCGGGAAGAATGTCGTGAGCGCCAGTTCCGGAAAGACCACCAGATCGCACCCGCTGGCCGCGGCCCGGTCCAGCAGCGCGATCATTCTCGCCACTACCGCTTCACGCGTGTCGCTCTTCTGAATGGCTCCCATCTGAGCCGCGCCGATTACCCATTCACGCATTGCCGATCCACCTGCTGATGTCTTGTTGGTCGGCTCAGTGTCTGAATTCCGGGCGATGATGTCGTATACCGATTCATCGCCAGCCCATAACTTTTGATTAAGGCCGGGAAGCCGGGCCTTCGACAGCGGCGCTGAAACGAACGAACGCCGCTTCGAGATGGGTGATGAAGAGACGAGCCAGTTGCGACAGCGGTTCGGTCCGCGGATAGGCCAGACTCACCACCAGGCGCTGCTCGACCGGCAGGGGGACGGCAGTCAGGTGCCGGCTACGCCAGCCGTGCCAGCTAAACTCATCGATCAGGGCGATACCGGCACCGGCGTCCGCCATGGCGCAGGCGTAATGGGGGGAGTCGACTTCGGTGGCTGGACGCCACGGCTCGCCGGCCGCTTCGAAAGCGGAGCGAATATGCTGGCCGAACGGGGTCTCCGCACCGTAACCGATCAGGTCGTATTGGCGGAGTTCGGGCAGCGAGACCGTGTCGCGCGCCGCCAGCGGATGGTCGATCGGACAGACGCAGACCATGCCCGCCCGGTGCAGCGGGTTGGCCTCCAGGTTGGGGTGATTCACCGGAAACAGCGAGATGCCCAGATCGGCCTGACGGTCGAGCAGTTGGTCGCGCAACTGCGTATGACGCTGGCAATCCAGACTGACCCGGACATCATGCTCTTCCCGGAAGCTGGTGATCGCCCAAGGCACGATCTGATGACCGAGACTCGAACTGGCGGCGATGCGCACCACCCCATGGCGCCGCTGGGTCAGGTCATGAAGCGTATTGTTGACCCGCTGGACGTCGCGGTAGACGTTCTCCACGTCGCGGAACAGCCGACGCGCTTCCGGCGATGGGTAGAGCCGCCCCTTGATACGCTCGAACAGCGGAAAGCCGATGCGCTGCTCGGTATGGGAGAGCATCCGACTCACGGCCGGCTGGGAAATCATCAGGACGCGTGACGCGCCGCTGATACTGCCGGTGGTCATGATTGCCCGGAAAACCTCGATCTGCCGCAGATTCAGCGCCATGCTCCCCCTCCTCCCGATGGTCGGGCGCGGCCTCGTGCCGACGATCACCTCGGCCACGCCTCCTCTGGAGTCCGCCACGCTGACATGTGCCGCCCTATCCGGATATCACTCGATCGAGAGCGAATCGCGATTGAAGAATACCGTCAGCGCCCGGATCAGATACGCCGGATCGCGGGTACCGGCGGTCTCGCGGATCGAGTGCATGCCGAACTGCGGCACGCCCACGTCGATGGTCGGCACGCCCAGCTCGGTGGCGGTGATCGGGCCGATGGTGCTGCCGCACCCCATGTCGGCACGGGTCACGAACTGCTGCACGGGCACGTCCGCTTCCCGGCACATGTCATGGAACAGCGCTGCCGTCGTGCTGTTGGTCGCGTAGCGCTGGCTGGCATTGACCTTGATCACCGGGCCGGCGTTGAGCGCCGGGCCGTGGTTGGCATCGTGCTTGTCGGCGAAGTTGGGATGCACGGCATGGGCATTGTCGCAGGAGATCATCAGCGAACGCTGGATCAGCCTGACGAAGCCCTCGTCGCCCTCCTCGCCCAGCGCCGCGTTGAGTCGGCGCAGCACATCGGCCAGGAATGGCCCCTGGGCACCGCAGGCGCTGGCACTGCCAACCTCTTCATGGTCGTTGGCGACGAACAGCGCGCCCTGTCGGCCATCGGAGGCCAACAGGGCCTCGACGCCGATGAAACAGGAGAGCAGGTTGTCCAGTCTCGCACTGGCGAGCATCTCGCCGCCGACGCCGACCCGTGAGGGCGGCTGAACGTCATAGAACCCCAGCTCGAAATCGACGATATCCGCCACCTCGAGGCCGTGTTCGCGCTCGATCCACTGTTTCAGCAGGCGATCCAGGTCGGGCGCGTCGCCGCCCTGCATTAGCAGCGGCGCCATCTGCGTCTGGGCATTGAGGGGCCGGCCGTTGTTGGCCTCGCGATCCATGTGAATCGCCAGGCTGGGTATGATCGCGATCGGCTCTCTCACGTTGAGCAGCACCGCCTGGAGCTTCCCATCGGCACGACGAACATGCACGCGCCCGGCAAGCCCCAGGTCACGGTCGAACCAGGGCGCCAACAGCGCGCCGCCGTAGACCTGGACACCCAGCTGCAGCCAGCCCTTGTTGACGATCGCCGGTTGCGGTTTCAGGTGCAAGGCCGGACTATCGGTGTGGGCACCTACCATGCGCAGGGTCTCGAGAGACGACGCCGGTAGCTGAAACGCGATCAAGGCACTATCGTTGCGCGTCACGTAATATTTTTCGCCGGCTGACAATTTCCAGCTGTCAGTTTCCTTGAGCGGCCGATATCCTGCCGCCTCCAGCCTGGTCACAAGGTTCGCGGTGGCGTGCCAGGGTGAGGGAGAACGCTGGAGAAAATCGATCAAGCGGTCTTCGAGAGCCTTGTCGGCGGCGTGGTCTGACATGGGTTTCCTCGGATGTCGGTCTGTAGTCATGCGGACTGACTGCTACAATAGGTCCCGGACCTGAAAAAGATTCATGGATCCGGTGGTCTTCTAGGGAATAGAGAGTGTACAGGAAACCGGGAGTGCTTCATTGATGACCCTGACTGTCGCCGCTCGGCACGCGGCCATGTGTTTGCTACTGCTGGCATGGAGCGTCACGGCGCTGGCCGGTCCCACCCCAACCGACGATCAGAGCCAGGCGGCGAGCGAAGTCGCCGAGTCTCTGCAGTACGGCTCCTATTCGGGAGTCGATCTGGACGACGAGTGGTCGAAACGCGCCTTCCAGCGTCTGCTCGACGTGCTGGACGACCAGCGCGCCTACCTTCTGCAGCGGGACGTCGATAATTTTAACGATCTGGACACATCGCTCGATGACGCCGTCAAGTCGGGCGACCTGGACCGCGTCTATGCATTCTATTCACGCTATCAGGATCGCGTGGAAGCAAGGCTTCAGTGGCTGGTGGACAAGGTCGACAGTGGCATCGACTACGACTACACCAGCGACGAGCGACTGGCGCTGGATCGCAAGGACTATCCCTGGGCAGGCAGTGAAAGCGCGCTGGACGACCTCTGGAGCAAGCGGCTGGAAAATGCGGCGCTGACGCTGTCGCTGAGCGACCAGACGCCGGAAGAGATCCAGAAGACACTCCACGACCGCTACACCAACCAGCTCAACCGGGTACGCCAGACCAATGCCGAGGACGTGCTGGTGCTGCTGATGTCGGCGGTGACCGGCACGGTGGATCCGCACACCGAATACTTCTCGCCCCAGCAGAGCGAGTCCTTCGATATTCAGATGCGGCTCTCGCTGGAGGGGATCGGCGCGCTGCTGCAGAGCGATGGCGAGTACGTCAAGGTGTCGAGCCTGGTCCCCGGCGGTCCAGCGGACAAGGCCGGCGTCCTGCAGCCGGCGGATCGTATCGTCGCGGTGGGTCAGAACGAGGACGGCGACATGGTCAACGTCGTCGGCATGCGCCTCGATGAAGTGGTCGACCTGATTCGCGGGCCGAAAGGCTCGACGGTAAGGCTGGAGATCATTCCCGCCAAGGCCGTCGACGTGACCCGGACCCACACCGTCAGGATCACCCGGGATACGGTCAAGCTCGAGGATCAGGCCGCGCACAGCCGGGTCGAGGAGATCCAGCGCGACGGCGAGACCCACAAGATCGGGATCATCACCGTGCCGGCCTTCTACGTCGACTTCGACGCCTGGCAGGCCGGGGAGTCCGACTACCGCAGCACCACCCGCGACGTGGCCAAGGAGATCGACAAGCTCAAGGCCCAACAGGTCGAAGGCATCGTCCTCGACCTGCGCAACGACGGCGGTGGCGCCCTGCAGGAGGCCAACTCGATGATCGGGCTGTTCATCGATCGCGGTCCGACCGTTCAGGTACGCGATGCCCGTGGGCGGATCAATCTCTATGGCGATACCGATGCCGGCGTCGCCTATGACGGCCCCCTCGCCGTGCTGGTCAACCGACTCTCCGCCTCGGCCTCCGAGATCTTCGCTGGCGCGATCCAGGATTACGGTCGTGGACTGGTAATCGGCAGCCGGACCTTTGGCAAGGGCACCGTGCAGACGCTCACCGATCTCAGCCACGGTCAGCTCAAGCTGACCCGGGCCAAGTTCTATCGCATCTCGGGCGAGAGCACCCAGCACCGCGGCGTCGAACCGGACATCATCTACCCGAGCCTGATCGACCCGGATCAGATCGGCGAAAGCGCCCTCGACAACGCCCTGCCCTGGGATCGTGTGAGGCCGGTGCAATATCGTCTCTATGGCGAGCCGTGGCGCTATCTCGAGGCACTGCAGGACCGTCACGAGCAGCGTATCGCCAATGACCCCGATTTCGTCTATCTGGAAAAGCAGGCTCAGCTGAGCAAGCGACTACGCGAGCAGCAGACCAGCATCAGTCTCAACAAGGAGCAGCGCCAGCGCGAAATGGATGCTCAGGAAACCGAGCAACTGGCGCTGGAGAATCAGCGGCGGCGCTCGCTGGGCATGGAACCGCTCGATGACTGGACCGATGCCAGGGGCCAGAGCGATGGCTCGGACCAGGAGAGCGCGGACGCCAAGAACAGCGATGGAGAGGCCAGCGGTGAAGACGAGATTCCCGATTCGGACGACGCCAAGCCCATCGATCGCGCCGAACTGCAGGAAACGTCCCAGATCCTGCTGGACTACGTGAAACTGACCGCCAAGAGTTGAACGCCACGTGCCGGCCCGATTCAGAGCCGGCACGTCCAACCTTGCGCCCTCTACGATGCAGCCCCGCGACAGGAACCCACTCGTTGAAGTCGGTTCGTGTCGCGGGGCTGTTTCGTCGAGTCTCGCCCCGGCCGTCGTCCCTCCCCTCTCGCGGGTCAAGAAAGTCGCCGAATGGTCGTTGAAGGATTCAAAGACCCGGGAGCGACGATATGAAGGCGAGAGCAATCCGGTGCGTGATCCTGGCCTGGCTGTGCGTGGCCGGAGCCCCCCATTCCCATGGGGCCAACGCGGGCGCGGCGTGCCCGCCAGGCACGGACCAGGCATCACGGCAGCAGAGCTACGGCGCGCTGACCCGCCAACTCCAGACCTGGGACGAGGCCTACTACCAGCGTGGCGAGCGTCTGGTCGATGACGGTGTCTACGACGAGGCCAAGCGCCGCTGGCGGCGATGGCGTCGCTGCCTGGAACCGGATGCCCCAACGCCGCCCCAGTCCACGCCTGTCTCGGCTCGGGACGAACTCGCGCATCCTTTCGCCCAGACCGGGCTCGACAAGCTCCCCGATCGCCAGGCCGTCGGCGAGTGGCTCTCCCGACAACCGGATCGCCCCCTCTGGATCCAGCCCAAGATCGACGGCGTCGCCGTGACCCTGGTCTACCGAAAGGGCCGCCTCCAGCGCGCCATCAGCCGGGGCGATGGAGACAAGGGACAGGACTGGACCGCTGCGGTCAGACAAATCGAAAGCATCCCGGCGGCGCTGGCGACCGAGGACCCGGTGACGCTACAGGGCGAACTCTATCTGCGGCTGACCGATCACGTGCAAGCTCGGGATGGCGGCGCTTCGGCGCGTTCCCGTGTCGCGGGGCTACTGAATCGGCGCCAGTTGACCGCGTCGGAGGCCCGGGAGATCGGCTTCTTTGCCTGGGCCTGGCCGGACGGCCCCCGAGCCGGTGAAGAGCGCCTCCAGCGGTTGACGCAGCTCGGCTTTCCCGATACGGCCAGCTATACCCGGCCGGTCAGCCGGCTCTCGCAGGTGGCGCATTGGCGTGACCACTGGTACCACGCCGCGCTGCCCTTCGCCTCCGATGGCGTCGTCATCAAGCGCCCCGAGCGACCTTCGGGCGCTGGCTGGCGGGCGGAGCCGCCCCGTTGGTCCATCGCCTGGAAATACCCGGCGGCGAGAACGCTCGCCGTGGTCGAGGCGATCGATATCTCGGTAGGCCGCACCGGGCGCCTGACGCCCATCGCCCGGCTGGAGCCGGTGCTGCTCGACGACCGCGAGATCGGCTCGGTAAGTCTGGGATCGCTGTCCCACTGGGAAGCGCTGGACGTTCGTCCCGGCGATGAGGTGGAGGTCGCCCTCGCCGGCGCCACCATTCCCCGAATCGAGCGAGTCGTCATTCCCGCCACGCCTCGCGCCGACTTGACGCTGCCGGACGAGGCACGCTACGACGCCCTCTCCTGTCTCACCCCATCAGCGGGCTGCCGCGAACAGTTCCTCGCGCGCCTGGCCTGGCTCGGCGGCAAGCAGGGACTGGACATGGCCGGTGTCGGACCCGCCACCTGGAGCACCCTGGTGGACGCCGGACTGATCGACGGCCTCCTCTCCTGGCGGTCGCTGGATATCGGTCGACTGCAGTCGCTGCCCGGGGTCGGGGAGGCAAGGGCCCGGCAGTGGATCGAAGCTTTCCAGGCCGCGGAAGCCAGGGGCCGGAGGCGCTGGCTGGTGGCACTGGGCATGCCGCCGGTGCCCAAGGCCGGGCGTCAAGCCGCGCTCGCGGCACCACTGCCGGTCCTCCGGGCGCGTTCCGCCACCGCCTGGCAGGCATTCCCCGGCATCGGCCCGACCCGGGGCGAACAGCTGGTGCGCTTCTTCCAGGACGCCACCATCGACGAACTGCTCACCGCCCTGCCCACGCGGGACACCTTGCCGACCCAGGATAGCGAGACTGACGAGCCTCATCCCTCCAAGACGATTTAAACCACCGTCAGAATCACCAAAACGCGTCATGGCAGGCCGGCTGTGCCGCGTTACAGTCAGCTCGAGCCTACCCATGCCCGGTAGCGCGATTGGAGTGCCATTATCCGCCTCGCCGACCCCGTCCGCTGACGAAGCCTGGCGATGGTCTCCGTCGATCACGCCTCCCGGGAAAGATCACTGGTGGCCCGCTTGCGTCGCGGCGCTCCTCGCCGACGATGCTTACCTGCACAGAGGGATCGAGCCGATGTTCCCCGCAAGGCGAGCTTTTCTATTCCTGCAAGGCCCCCGCTCCCCGTTCTTCAGTCAGCTCGGAGAGCGGCTGACCGACGACGGGCACAAGGTCATCAAGGTCAATTTCACGCTCGCCGACCAGGCAGCCTGGCAAGGTCCTCACGTCGAGACCTTTCGGGACCCTTGGCCAATGCTGGCGGCATTCGTCACCGATCTCTGGCAGCGCCACGGTATCACCGACCAGGTGGCCTTCGATGACAGTCGAACGGCCCACCGGGAAGTCGTCCGCGCCGCACGCAGGCGTGGCATCCGCAGTCACATCCTGGCGCCGGGCTACTTCCAGCCCCACTGGATCACCCTGGAGCGTGAGGGCATCGATGGCCACTCGCTGCTGCCCCGAGATCCCGAGTGGTATCACATGATCGGCCCGACGCTTCCCCGCCAGCTACCCCCGAGGCCGTTCGAAGCGGCATTCGCCACCGCTGCCGTCCGGGAACTGGCGTACCGCGTGGCAAATCTCGCCACGCCGCTTCTGTTTCGACATGGCCACGCTCAGGCCGGGTTCCCGGCGGGAATCCGCTACCGCTCGGCGATCGCGGGACTCGCCGGTCTGCAGCGACGTCGTGCCAACAGCCTGCAGCACGCGCTGATCTCCAGCGGGAAGCCCTACTACCTGTTTCCCACCCAGCCCGCTGCCGATCCCCGAATCCGGCTCCATTCTCCCTACACCGACCTGCGGGCGGCCTTGACCCAGGTGGTCGAGTCATTTTCCCGATTCGCCCCGGGCCACACCCGCCTGGCCATCGTCGACCCCACGTGCCACGTCGACGCAGCCTATACGCGGCACCTGCGGGATCTGGCGGCGAAGACCGGACTTGGCGAGCGATTGGTGCTGATGCCTCCGGGGGATCTGCCAGCCCTGATCGAGCACGCTTCGGGCCTGGTCACGATCAATGGCAACGAGGGCTTGATATCGTTGGAGGGCGAATGCCCGACCCTGGCGCTGGGCGACGCCATCTACCGCATGCCCGGACTCACCGCCCCCAGCTCGCTGGACGATTTCTGGTGCCATCCGATCGGCCCGGACCGCCGACTATTCCGGAGCTTCGCCCGCACGGTCATTCATGCCACCCAGATCAACGGCGACTTCTACAGCCAACCGGGCATCGATCTCGCCGTCGTCAACGCCGCCTCGCACTTGACGGCCAACGTCTCGCCCATCGAACGCCTGCTCTGGGACTCTCGCCTGCCGGTCGCCTCCTGACGTCTCGCGCCCACGCCTTCCTGACCCAGACCCGTGGTGCCATACGGCAAGCGGCCAGGTGATCGCCACCCGGCCGCTAGCATTCACAGCTTGTACTCCCGCGTCTCTCGTCTCGATCCGCGTCCTCAGTGGCTCGCCGGCGACAGTGCCCGGCCTATGTCGATCCGGGGTTTCACCATCAGTTTGGTGAACGCCATCAACACCATCTCCTCGATTGCCGGCCCCATCTCCTGCTTGAGCGCTTCGTAACTGGGGTAGCTCGGCTCCGGCGCGATGCACATCTCGAAGAAGTGCTGGCGGTTGATGTGCGGGTTGTCGATGAAGAACTGACTCAAACGGTTGTGCTTTTCCTGCTTGGCGGCGCTGGAGACGTAATTGCCGATCCGGGCGAAGAACTGCTCGACGCTGCGTAACGGCAGATGGTAGATGCACGCTTCCCACTCCCGGGCAAAATCCATGATCTCCGCCTCGGGTTCCAGGACGGCGCCATCCTGCTTGGCCATGAGCCAGTGGTAGCCCATGTGCAGCCGGTGGGACTGACGGTAGATGAACAGCGCCTTGGTGTCGGAGGCCTGCTCGCCCAGCGACCAGTACTCCGCTTCCAGTAGCTGGCCCTCGAGGTCCTGCTGGTACTCGATGCTTTCCTTGCAGATCACGTTGATCCAGGGCAACCGGAAGTAGAAACGCTTGAGGTTCTCCTCCCCCGGGAAGCGTTGGGCGAAGGCCGCGTAGAACTCCTTGATCGTGAGCCCCTTCTTGAAGGTCAGGAACTCATCGGCATCGAAGCCGTAGACGACATTGTAGCAATCCTTTTTCAGGTAGAGCTCCAGTGCCCCATTGATGTAATCGGCCTTGCGCTTCGAAAAGCCCTGCTCGTCCTCGATCTCGACGAATGCGATCTCCTTCTCCGGATAGCGATCCCGCAATTCGGCAACGCACTCCCGAAGGAAGTCGTGCTCGATATGACTCAGCACGACGAGCCGGTCGAATCCCAGTCGCAGGTGGTGCAGGAACGAAGCGAAGACGACGTCCTCCTCTCCCCTGACCATTGTGATAGCGGTGAACTCGAGTTTCATGGTGGGATTTCCTGTCATTGTTGAGAATGCTTGCCGCCATGACGACGACACGAACTGGGAATACGGTTGCCGCTCAGCGCCTTACCCACCAGAAGGCCCGGGCCTTTTCCGGGTTGCCGATATCGAGCGCCTTGCGAGCGGCGTTTTGTGCCATGAGTCGGGCAGTTGCCGGATCATCGATCAACTGCTGCATCGCCGAGCGCCAGGCCTCGGGAGTGTCCTCCACCAGCAGCCCGTCCTCGCCGTCGGAGACGATTTCCCGGTACGGCGAGCGCGCGCTGTAGAGCCCCACGCTGCCCATGGCGGCGTTGTCCAGAAACTTGATGTACGTCTTGCCGGCGTTGAACGGGGTGTCACGCATCGGCGTGAGGCTGATGTGCATGCGCTGGCGGTCGCGATAGCGCTGGAATGCCCGCCACCCCAGCGGTTTCGGCGTGCGAACGCGCTGCAGCCCGCGCAGCGAGACCGGAGAGTACCCCCCCAGCATGATCTCGAAGGTCAACGCCGCGTTGCGCTCGTGAATGTCGACCAGCGCTGGCGTGATGTTCTCGAGATCGGCCAGATGCGCCCGGGAGCCGTGAAATCCGACCCGTGGCGCCAGCATGGAGAAATGGTCATGGGTCGGCATCGGCGAGATCAGCGAAGGCGCCAGCAGCGAGACCGAGTCGTGGCGGCGACTGAAGTGTCTCGCCAAAGGCTCGCAGCATGCGATCACCTCGTCGGCGATCGCCAGCAGACGCGGCTGCAGGTGCGAGGAGACATGGGCCATCCGCCGCCGATAGGTCTCGGGCAGCTGCGGGTCGAGGGCAGCGGCCGAGATATCGTCATCGATCAGATAGCGGATGGTCGCCAGCCGATGACGGTTGTCCTCCAGCCACGAGATCCAGGCGGCGTTGAGCGAGCGGCAGACGAGAATGTGAGCGTTACGCAACTCGCCTACCAGCCAGGGCATGCACATGACCGGCAACCGCCAGTAGCTGGTGTCGATGCGCTTGACCTCGATGCCACGTGATTGCAGCCACGGCGCCACCGATTTCAGGAAGTAGATATCTTCAGTCGGGCAGGTTCCATCACTCAAAACCACCCAGCGCGGATAGCTCATGATCAGTCCCCTCGTAGGCTGGATTGGCGTTCCCCTCGCGCACTCATCGCAGCGAGAAGTCTTCGTAAGTCAGTGTCAGGTTGGGGTGGTAGGCCGGGTCGTCGAACAGGCGGTGGCGCCAGCGACGACGCATGTACTCCGCTTCCCGGGACGCCCGTAGCCGTTTGGCCTGGGTGTCGTCGGCCCCGCGGGAAACCGATTCGTGGTGATAGAGTTCGGCGAACGGTGTAAACAGATTGCGATACCCTGCCTCGCCGACCTTGAGGCAGAAATCCACGTCATTGAACGCGACCGCCAGGTTGGCCTCGTCCAGGCCGCCGACGGCCTCGAACACCGACTTGCGCACCACCAGGCATGCTGCGGTGACGGCGGAAAAGTTCTGGGCGAGATGGAGTCGACTGAAATAGCCGGGCTCGTGGCGCGAGAAGAACTTGTGGGCATGCCCCGCGACACCGCCGACACCCAGCAGGACGCCGGCGTGCTGGACCGTGCCGTTGGGATAGTAGAGCTTGGCACCGACACAGCCGATCTCCTCGCGGCAGGCCTGGCTGACCATCTCCTCCAGCCAGTCTTCGTTGATCGGCTCGACATCGTTGTTGATCAGCCCCAGCAGCTCCCCACGCGCATGGCGGGCGCCGAAGTTGTTGATGGCCGAATAGTTGAAGGGGTGCGGCCAATGAAGCACCCGAACCCGGGGATGCTCGGCGAGCTCGCCCAGAAAGTTCAGGGTTTCCGGGCAGGTCGAGCCATTGTCAAGAATCAGCACCTCGAGCCGGGGATACCGTGTCCGCTCTAGCAGCGCTTCGACGCAGGGCCGCAGTATCTCCACTCGATCCCGGGTCGGGATGAGCAGGCTCACCAGCGGCGCCGGATCGGGAAGCGGCCAGCGCACGCGATAGGTATTGGGAAAACGGCCGGGTTCGGCAGTCGCCCCCCGGACATGTCGGGACAGGTGGTCCTGAACCGCGTGGAGACCAGCCTCGCCGGTATAGCGTTTGGTCGCGGCGGCCGATGCCGTCGACCCCTGCCCGGCGTGCCAGTGGTAGAGCACGTGCGGGATTCTGACGATACGATCCGAATCGAGTCCGGCCGTGAAGCGCAGAGCCAGGTCGTGATCCTGGCTCCCCTCGTAACCCTCGCGGAAGCCCCCGACCGCCTTCACCCTCTCCGTTCGATACACCCCGAGGTGCGACAGGTAGTTCTGCCCAAGCAGCAGGTCGGGATTCCAGGCTGGCTTGAAGTGCGGGTCGAACCGTTCCCCGTGGTCATCGATCTTGTCTTCGTCGCTGTACAGCAGCTCCGCGCGGGGCCGCTGCTGCAACGCATCGACGACACGGAAGAGCGCATCGGGTACCAGCTGATCGTCATGGTCCAGAAGCGCCACATACTCACCCCGCGCCAGGGACAGCGCACTGTTGCTCGCCGCGCAGATATGCCCATTGACCGGACGGAACGTCACGTCGATACGGGAATCCTGCTCGGCGTAGCGCCGCAGCCGCTCGACGATACGGCGATCGGTGGAGGCATCGTCGGCGATGCATAGCTGCCATTGGGTATAACGCTGTGCCAGCACCGATTCGATACAGCGGTCGAGAGCTTCCGGGGTCGGATCGTAGGTTGGCAACAGAATCGAGATCGTGGGGCGATAGGCGAACGCCGCCAGCCGGCTCGAGAGCCACGCCTGCGAGGCCACCGGCTGCTGCGCCAACCACTCGGAGTAGCTCTTGCGGGGGCAGAGGCGAACGAAGGTCTCCTCGTACTGCTTGAGCGCCATCTCCCGCCAGGGCGTGTTCTGCTCCCTGGCGAGCCGCTTGAGCCGGGACAGGACATTGGCCTTGGGCGTCTCGAGCCACTGCCCATGCAGATTGGCCAGCCGCTGGGCAAGACGATCGCAGGCAAACCAGGGGGTCAACCACACCAGTCGCAGGTGGTCGATGGAGAAGCACCCCTCCGTCTCCAGCGGATCGAAACGAATTCCCCGGATGCCCGGACCGATGTAGCAGAGCCGCTTGGCGATGCGTCCCGGCTTCAAGGCGAGATAGAAGCTTTCCGCCTCGTTGAAGCCCTGTCCCGTGTCGACGTACATCCGCACCGAGCCGCTCGGCTGATCGTGACGGATCGCGACCTCCAGCATGTTCCAGCCCGGCAGGGGCATCCGGCGTCGCCAGGCGAACTGCGGGTCGTTGCCCATCGAGCGCCAGCCAAAGGAGGAACTCTCGTCGGTCCCGTCCGGCATCAGCCGCTCCAACTGGTAGAGCGGCTTCAATCGGGGGCGACAGACGAACCGGGTGGAGCGCTTCACGCCGCGCCAGAACATCCAGGATCGCACTTCCGGTACGGGGGACGAGGAGGTCTGCATCACATATCCCTCACGATTCCAGCACGGGCTGAAGCGCGGCGGTGCGATGCACGCGATGCCGCCCCAGCGACTGCTGGGTCAGCGTCACGCGGCAGTCGACGATATCGCCGTGCACGGCTTCGATCGGCAGATGAAAACCGACGTAGGCGCCACGTGGCGCGCCCCAGCGCAGCATGCCGGGCCGCAGCGCATTGGCCAGCGTCCGCCCCACCTTGCGGTCGTTGATCCAGACCTCGATCTCGACCGGACTATCGTCCGTGGCCCACCAGGCCCAACCCACCACCTTGTCGGCAACGCACTGCTGGATCGCACCGTGCACGAACGGCTGGCCCTGACGGAAAAGCGCCAGGCGTGACTCGAACAGGCGCTCGCAGTCGCGATAGAGCTGGAAATCCTCGGCGTTCAAGGCCCGCAGCGCGCTCTCGTCGGCGGGATCGATCTCGTAGACGTGATCGACGCTGGCGTGGCCCAGATTCTCGGCCATGCCCGGTATCTGCCAGCCGTACAGGTCGTTGAGGATCGCCAGCGACTCCGCGTAGCGCTCGGTCAACCCGATGAACCCCAGCGCCTCGAGGCGAGTCGCCTCGAGAAACCGGCTCTGGCGATTGATCATGTCGTGGCGTCGATAGAACGCCGAGAACGAATCCTGATAGCCGTGATGACGGACGAAGTGGTGGTACTCCGACGCCAGCCGCTGCAAGGGGTCCCGCACGAACGAGAAGCAGTGCCGCATGCCGGCCAGGTGGGCGTACTTCTCCAACTTGACGTGGCCGCCAAGCAGTTTCACGTCCTGGGCGGAGACGATCTGCCAGAGTCGCCACAAATCGCGACGTTCGTAAGCCCAGCGCACCACCATCGGCGCCGTCTCGCGCTGAGTCTCGCCGTAGTCGTGCCAGACCTTCGCTTCGCCGAGATGGGCCTTGGCCCCGAGTCGGAAGCTGGTCCCCGCCGTCTTGGGAATATGCACGAAGAAACACGGTTTACGGGGGGGCGCGGCCAGCTCCGGTGCCAGCTCGCGACAGGCATCGTCGACCCGGCTCAACAGCTCCGACGAGAAACCCAACCTCACCTCGTTCATGTCATGCTTGTGGAAGTACTCCAGGTCCCGGGAGTGCATCGGCCCCATGTTGGCCCGCCCCCGCGTCATCTTGGTATCGACGAACTCCTCCTGGGATTTGATGTTGTAGTGGTAGACCCGCATCGGGGTATCGATGACCCGCTCGGTGCGCCCGGACTTCGTCTTGCCGTCCAGGAAGGTTACCGCTTGTCCGTCGGCGCCCAGATAACGGCTGCCCGGTTTCAGCTCCGCGGTATGGGCGGTCATCGACAGCACCCGCGACGGCTTGACGATCGACTTGACGTGGCAATTGACGACCCGCTCGCTTTCGCTGGCCATGGTGAACCGCTCCAGCACGCCGCCGGGCTGCCGAAAGCGCATGCCGGACGACCCGAATATCCGCCAGTTGATCGCGACGCCACCGACATCCTCGGGCGCCAGGGTCGGCTCCAGCCAATCCAACGGTCGATCGCAATGGGGATGGACCAGGAACTCGTCGACGTCCAGGAACGCCATGTAGGTGGCTTCATGGCCATGCTGCTCGAGCACATGCTGATACCAAAGCACCTGTGCTCGCTCCTCTTGCTCCCACCGGCGTGCGGTCACCAGTCCCTGACGTTGCCACTTCGCCAGCAGCAGATCGGAGTCGTCGGTACTGCCATGGTCGGCAATGTAGAAATGCTCGAAACCAATCAGGCGGTGATAGGCGATCCACTCGGCAAGATACGGTCGCTCGTTCTTGACGATGGCGACGATGGCGTATCGGTACCGGGGTCGATTGGCAGTGCGTGAAATCATCGGCGTAAATTCCCAGTCAACTCGAGCGCCGCGACTATTTCGCGGAGCCCAGAACCGGGCCGACGTCCACTCGGTGGCGGTAAATGAACCGAGTGATGGCCCGAATCTTTCTATCGGTAATGGCTTCACCGAAGACATCAGCGGCTTCGGCAAGACTGTTGAATCGTGGCTGGCTGGCGGTACAGGCCGAGAACAGCTCATCGGCGACATCGCTGGACAGCGCCGCGTGAGCCGCGGACGCTCCCTGTTCGGACTGTGTCATGACGCGCCGCAGCGGCCCTTCCAGGCGATGGCGAAACTGGCCCGGGCTCCGCAGCGGCACGTGATAGACACAGGCCCCACTCTTCTCGACGAACGCCAGCGTTTCGGGGTCCGGCATCACCGGCACGTCCTTCTCGCCCACGAAGGCCTGGTGGTAAGCCATGTGAACCCGGGTACCGGGACGCTTGCGGAACAGCACCTTGTGCCGGCTGTTGTGCCGGGTGTCGACACAAAGGTAATCGCCCTCGAGAAACTGGCCGCTCAGGTCCCGCTCCTGGTAGTGGCGGCGTTTGGGGATCAGGTTCAACCAGGGCAGCTGGAAGCACTCCCCCACGCCTGCCGCCCCGTCGCTTCGCTGCAACCCGGCATTGAATGCGGCATAGAATTCGCCGATCGAGCCATAGGCACCCAGCGACAGAAATTCGTCGGCATCGAAGCAGTAGACGTAATTGTCCAGCTTGGGGTCGATGAACATCGACAGCGCTCGATTGACGTAAAACGCCTTTCGCCTGCCGAAATGTCCGCGACTCTCCAACTCGACGAGATCGACTTCCAGCGCGGGGAAGTCGGTCCTGAGCCTGTCGGTGCACTGACGCAGGAAGTCATGCTCCAGATAGCTGATGACGACAAGACGCTGAAATCCCAGCCGCGCGTGATGCAACAAGGAAGACCAGACGATATCGCTCTCGCCACGCACCATCGTCAGGGCGGTAAAACAGATGTTCGACATGGCGCGGGTATTCGCGCGCTGTAAATCGGTCGTCACGCATCCCCCTCGACCCCTAAGCACATCGCTGGAATGGCGCTGGCGATCGGTAGCGGATCGCCTCGGCGCCGGTAAGCTGGCTCGACTTCCGAACCTGGCGGATGCCGACAGCGTCGTGTCGACCGAGGTCCCAAGCGCCCCGGATCGCCACGATGTGGCGGAGGGCTTCGTCACTCTCCGATGAACGGGTTTCTTCCCACCTCGTTGATCAGCCGCCCCCACTTGAGTATTTCCACCTCGTCCAGCCCATCCGCGCCGTGCAGCACTGCCGGGAATCCCAGCGCAGCCCACTTGTCCATGGGGTGCAGGATATGGAAGGTCGTCAGCCCGAGGTCGCCCGGCATCTGCGCGTCCGCCACCACGTTGTCACCGATATGCAGGTGACGATCGATGCCCTCGTTGACCAGGTCCTGTTTCACCTTGACCCACATCGAACCGTTGTCCTTGCGCGCCTGCTCCTCACTGGAGACCATCAGGCGGTAAGCCGCCGCGACGCCGGCCTTGCGCAGCATCAGCCCAACCTGCTCGCGGTTGTAATAGCTGTCGGAGATCACCCACAGGATGTGGCCCTGCGCGGCGAGATGATTGAACAGCTCGACCATCTCGTCCTTGGGCTGGATCATCTCCAGGTCGAGTTCGTACTCGAGCTCCATCCACTCCTGGGCGATGTCCGGAGAGACGTCCAGTTGATCGGCCAGCTCGTCGTAGACCGCCTCGATACGGACGTCGCCCTTGAAGTTGGCGCGCTGGCGAAGCGTCGACTCCGCCTCGTTACGCAGCTTGACGAAGGCCTGGGCCGACGGAACGAAGCCCTGCTCGGCCAGCACCTTGCCCAACTTCAGCTTGGCGTAGTCCGGCACCGTGTACTCGCGACGCACGAGGGTGTCGAAGACATCGAAGCTGATGCAGGCGTGCGCCTGGATGCTGGCGATATGCTGTTCCAGGCGGCCGTGGTAACTCGCCGTGATATAGCCATTGTCGGTGGTGAACTGGCCGGTGGGCGGATAGAAGAACAGCTGGCGAAAGCCGTGGTGCTCGGCCAACGGCCCCAGTACGCGCTCGAGGGCATGCAGCATCGAGTTGTCGTTGGGCAACGGCTCCTCGGGGAAGTCCTCGTAGGTCCAGGACTGATCCAGGACGCCCTGCATTGCCTGCGGACGCGACCAGAACATGCCGCCGGCGGGATAGCTCAGGAACTCGGGGATATGCCCGAGGCCGAGCTTCTGCTGCCACTCGCGCATGAAGCCCTTGTTCATGGTCTGGTGATTGACCCATGAAGGCATCATCCAGAATGTGGTCGGGTAGTAGAGCCCCAGCGAATCGTCGGCGGCGAACGCATTCAGCAGACGGGTCACCACGGAGACGTCGCGCAGCAGGTACTCGATCAGATACTCCGCCCACTGCGTCTGTTCCTTGCCGGAGTAGAGCGACTTCTTCGAATGCAGATGGCAGAAGAGGTCGTACTCCTGCAGGGCCTGGCCATACTCCACCAGCACCGGCCCGAAGTTCCGGCCACGGTTGGGGACGATTCGCGTCTCCAGCTTGTTCACCCGCGCATGCTCGCCGAAGAGTTGCCGCGCCCGCGTCTCGAAACTGGCATCCGCCAGCGTCAGGTAGACGTCCACGGTCACCGGGAACCGCTCGATGGCCTTGGCGAAACGGTCCAGGAAATCGACGTAGAAGACATGCAGGCAGAGCGCGACCTTCAGTTTGCCGGCGGCCGGGGTCAGCGTCTTGCGGGGCGCGACGATCTCTCTGGGATACCACCGCACCGTCGCGGGCACGTGCTGTCGCCCCTCGCTTCGCCCATGCAGCAGGTAGTGTTGCAGCGGGCTCTGCTGAGCATGAAAGACGTCGATGTACATCCGGTGGTAGGTTTCGCTGTCGAATTTCGGCGACGGATTCACCGGCGCAAAGCGCGACTTGCGGACGTAGTCGTCGAACGCCTCCCGCTGGGTCGCGAAGCGCAAGCCGTAGGTGGCCTGATACCACTTGGGATCGAACAGGCCCGTATTCAGCCCGTCCATGAAGGCCTGACTCATCATTGCGGCATGACCGCCGCCTTTGTTGGCGGTGTTGCCCAGCGGGAGATCGGCGACCTCGGGCTCGGCGGATTCCGANNAGTCGGAATCCGCCGCTGTCGTCGGGGCCTCTTCGTCGACGGGGGAGAGATCGTCGTTGACCGCATCGCCTTCGGTGACGACGAAGGTCTCCGTCACGGTCACCAGGTTCTTGTCGTCGAGAACCGGTTCCTTGCGCGGCTGATCCTCGACACCGCCCTCGGGTACGACGATATTATCGTCCATCCCCACCACTTCTTCCGCCGCCAGACGCCGCTTGCGCGCCTGACTCGCGAACTGGGTCTGAAATAGCCAAGGTAGCAGCGATATCATCTTGCCCGTCGGTTTCATGTGTCCCCCGCCTCTCATTTATATTGCGAACATTTGCATCGGATTGACGATGCCATTGCCGGTAATATCATCGTCGACACTGAAAAGGTGCCAGACGTCGTGCGGAATACAGTTGGGTCGGGTCGCGAAAACTTCGTAAAGCGTCTGAACGTCCAACTTCGTGTAATTCACACCATGGCGCCGACACATCACGACGTGATCGATTGCCCCATCGAACACCGTCTTGAGGTCCTGGAAATGGCGCTGCGTCGCAGCCTGTCTACCGTAGAAATACTCGAACTCCCCGTTGCTTTTCTGCCGGATATCGACCATCTGGCCATGCGGAGCTGTTAGCAGACACTCGAATAACAGCGAGCGATCGAGCATGGTGCAGCCGTTTCGCCATCCCACGCCCTCGTGGAAAACGCCTTTCAACAGCGCATGATGCCGGCTGACTTCCGCATCGCCCGGCTTGGTGGCAATGAAATAGAGGCCGGTCGTGTCTCGCTCCAGGATGTGGGTCAGAATTTTCTGGATAGTCCCCGAATATCCCAGATCCAGCATCAATGGCCGTTTTTCCGGGTCCGTCAATCCGGATCTCCGCAGATAGGCGATCAGCGCCTTTCGGGTCGGAGACACCACCTTTTTCAACGCTTCGAGATGAGGGGACAGCCACTGGAAGACCAGGTCCTTGTCCTTGGGGAGCTCGCAGTTGAACCGAAGCAGTTCGAATGGCAACGCCGCGAATATTTCGTGTAGCTGGAGACCGAACCGCTTGCGCATCAGATCCAGCACGCTGCCCGAGAAATCGTTGCCCAGCGCCATCGGGGTGATCGTTTCCGATCCCAGCATGGCGCGGAATAGCAACGTTCTGGAAACCCGAAGATAGATAGGGTCGTTGGCCAGCTCTATCGAGGATTCCTGCTGCAACCGGGTCAGCAGACGATGAAAGCACCATCCCTCTCGCGCCAGGCAAACCGGCAGATGGCCATCGGCCTCGGCTTCTATGGACTCGGCGTAGACGTGCAGCGCGGGACCGAGGAAGGTCGCCCCGAATTCATATAATGCTCGGCTCTTGGCTTGCATGATGGTGCCTCATCTCACATTTGATTTGTCACGTTAAGTGACATTTATCGTCTTCTTCGCGATCATCCGACACCGCCGGACTTAATGACATCGACATGCCTTGGTATGTAATCCGCCGATCGACAACCTGATCGGCCATATTTTTTGCCATCCCCACACTGACTAGGCGGGCGATTTTTCTATGATTTTCTGGCAATAACTCGCACTCGGAGACGACGCCTCATTAAAACTAAGCCGTCTCTATAGAACCGTTATTTAAATGGCAACACTGTCGCCATATGACGACGAAACAACAGATAAATGACAAGATCGTTTTATTATCGTGACGTTGTCGCTCGCTATTGCTCCGACAACCACCGTTAAGACTTTAGTCAGGGTAATCTCGACTCAGCTTCCGGTGAAGATGATTTTACTCATCGATATTCACCACCCTGCGCCCCATGATTCCACCGCCTCGGTAAAAACATGAAAAGCTTAATCACATCGGGTATTAGCCTTAATTAATATCGATATTGAGTATTTTCATGCCATGCCGGGAGCGGGCCCATCCACCTGGTGCCATCGCTCGAAGGCTTCCTTGCCCAGCGATCTCCAAGCGTCATTGGCCCACCGAGTACGGTGGGGATCGGTGTCAGGCAGTGACAGGGGATTGACTGTTCTTGCCACGCCCCACGGCGTAATAGTCGATACCGGCCGCCGACATCGTCTCCGGGTCGAACAGGTTGCGACCATCGATGACTACCGGCTGGGCCAACTGGCCCCGAATCCAATCGCCATCCAGCGTGCGGAACTCCTTCCACTCGGTGCAGATCACTAACGCGTCGGCCCGCTTGACCGCCTGGACGCGATCGGCCACCAGCACCAGGTCGTCCCGCTCGCCGTAGAGACGACGGCACTCCTTCATCGCTTCGGGATCGTAGGCCTGTACCGTCGCACCGTGGGCCCACAAGGTCTCCATCAGCTCCCGGCTCGGCGCATCGCGCATGTCATCGGTCTCGGGCTTGAACGCCAACCCCCACACCGCGATCGTCTTGCCTTGCAGCTCGCCGCCAAGGGCGTGGGAGAGTTTCTCGAACAACGTCGACTTCTGGCGCTTGTTGACCGCCTCGACCGCCTTGAGCAACTCGGCCTCGTAGCCGACCTTGCTGGCGGTTCGCGCCAGCGCCTGGACGTCCTTCGGAAAACAGGAGCCGCCGTAGCCGCAGCCGGGGTAGATGAAGTGGTAGCCGATACGCGGGTCGGAGCCGATACCTCGCCGGACATCCTCGATATCCGCTCCGAGACGTTCTGCCAGGTTGGCCATCTCATTCATGAAGCTGATCTTGGTCGCCAGCATTGCGTTGGCCGCGTACTTGGTCAGCTCGGCCGCGCGCACGCTCATCAGCATCAGCTTCTCGCGGTTGCGGTTGTAGGGGGCATAGCACTCCCGCATCAGGTCGCTCACGCGGTCGGAGTCGGTACCGACGACGATGCGCGCACCGCGTGTGAAGTCCTCGAGCGCCGATCCCTCCTTGAGAAACTCGGGGTTGGAGCAGACATCGAACGCCAGCTCGACGGCGCGTTCCTGGAGAATGCCGGCGATACGATCGCGAACCTTGTCAGCCGTGCCGACCGGCACCGTCGACTTGTCGATGACGACCTTGTAGCCGTTCATGTACTGACCAATGGTGGAAGCCACCGCCAGCACGTACTGGAGATCGGCACTACCATCCTCGTCGGGCGGGGTGCCGACGGCGATGAACTGCAGCACCCCGTGCTCGACCGCCATGCACGCGTCCGTGGTGAACCGTAGGCGCTGCCCCTCGACGTTGCGAAGGACCATCGACTCCAGGCCTGGTTCGTAGATGGGGATCTCCCCCTGAACCAGGCGTTCGATTCGGCTCTGATCGATATCGACACAGACCACGTCGTGGCCCACATCCGCCAGACAGGCGCCGGTCACCAGGCCAACATAGCCGGTGCCAAAAACGGTGATTTTCATACGAGCAATCCCCAAGAATGATCGAAGCCGCCCCCCGCGGGCAGCTCGGTTGAATCCAAATGATCTCGGCGCCCTGTCCAGCAACCCGCCGAGGTGACAGGCGCTAGGCCGGATCGGGGCGCGTAGCCGAGGCAAGAATTGGCGACAGATCGTCAGGAGTGACGATCTGGACAGCGCTGCTGCGTGAAGTGCGAACAAGGATGTCGCGAGTCGACAACGGACCGGGCTGGCTCACCGGTTTACGAGGTGTCAGTGAGCCTGTGACTCGCTCCGCTCGCGCCTCAAACCGCCCGGCGGACGTGCTGAACGAGGTTCAGCGAGCCAATGTCCAACGCCGCATCGGCATGCCCAGTACTTTCAGACGTGTCCTAGGCGAAAACGGCCGCGTCGGCCAGCGCACTACCCGCTTCGTCCTTCTCGGATGTCACCGGCCTTTCATTCACCAGCGGCCATTCGATGGCCAGTTCCGGATCGTTCCAGTGCAGGCTGTACTCGTCGCCCGGCGCGTAGTAATCCGTGCACTTGTACTGGAACTCGGCCACGTCGGTAGTGACGTAGAAGCCGTGGGCGAACCCCGGCGGAACCCATAGCATCCGTCGGTTCTCCTCGCTCAGCAGCGCGCCGACCCAGCGGCCGAAGGTGGGCGAGCTGCGGCGCAGATCGACCGCCACGTCGTACACCTCGCCCCGCGTGACCCGGACGAGCTTTCCCTGGGGCTGCTGCAACTGATAGTGGAGGCCGCGCAGGATGCCCTGACCGGACTTGCTGTGGTTGTCCTGCACGAACCGGTAGTCGCCGCAGTGTTCGACGAATTCGCTGTGTCGGAAGGTCTCGAGGAAGAATCCCCGCTCGTCGCCGAAGACCTTCGGCGTCATCAACACGACATCGGGGATGGCGAGCTTTTCGTAGTTCATGTCGTCCGTCTCTCGGGCTGCGATGGTTGTCTTCGGAAGGTCAGCGGTTGCTGCGGAGGCCGGCCACGGCAGCCTCGCCAACGGCCACGCCACGCTGGGTGTCCTCGAGACGCTTCAGCAGATATTGGCCATAGCCGGTCTTTTTCAACGCGCTGCCGCGTTCGGCCAGCGTCGCGTCGTCGATCCAGCCCTGGTTCCAGGCGATCTCTTCCAGGCAGGCGACCTTGAGACCCTGGCGGTGCTCGATCGTCTGCACGTACTGGCCCGCTTCCAGCAGGCTGTCGTGGGTGCCGGTATCCAGCCATGCGAAACCGCGTCCCAGACGCTCCACGTGCAGGTCGCCCCGCTCCAGGTAGGCGTTGTTGATACTGGTGATCTCCAGCTCGCCGCGTTCGGAGGGCTTGACCTGATGGGCGATCTCCACGACGTCGTTGTCGTAGAAATAGAGTCCGGTAACCGCATAGGGCGACTTGGGCTTGATCGGTTTCTCCTCGATCGACAGCGCCTTGCCGGAGGCATCGAATTCCACCACGCCGAACCGCTCCGGATCCTTGACCAGATAGCCGAACACCGTTGCGCCCTTCTGGACGTCCGACGCTCGCATCAGCTGCTCGGAGAAGTGTTGCCCGTGGAAGACGTTGTCTCCCAGCACCAGGCAGACCGAATCGTCGCCAATGAATGACTCGCCGATCAAAAACGCCTGGGCCAGTCCATCCGGTGACGGCTGCTCGGCATACTCGAAGCGCAGGCCGAACTGCGCGCCATCACCCAGCAGATACTGATACTGCGGCAGATCGGACGGCGTCGAGATGATCAGGATCTCGCGAATCCCGGCCAGCATCAGCACCGAGATCGGGTAGTAGATCATCGGCTTGTCGTACACCGGCAGCAGTTGCTTGGAGATGCCCTGAGTGATCGGATGCAGCCGGGTGCCGGAACCGCCGGCCAGAATGATGCCTTTACGTGCCATGGTGAAACTCCTTTTCGATCTCAAGATCGAGTCAGACATTCAAGATAACGGTATAAAAGCGGCCTCTCTCGGGACTCGCTCTTACGGGAGGACGCCTTCGCGCCTTGCAGCCTGCTATGCAGCCTCGAGCCACTCCGCCAGCGTCAGCCGTAACTGGGATTCCCAATCCGGCAGCGTGACGCCGAGCGCATGCTCGATTTTCTCCAGCGACAGTCGTGAATTGAGCGGTCGGCGGGCGGGCGTGGGGTAGCTGGCGGTGGGAATCGACGCCACTTCCTCCGGTCCCAGCCGCAGGGGCTGTCCGAGCGCGGCCGCATGCCGGAATATCGCCTGGGCGAAACCGTGCCAGCTGGTTTCGCCACGCGGCGCGAGGTGATAGATACCCGGGTCCAGACGCCCTTCGCTCTGCTGCCTCACGGCCAGCAGGGTCACGTCGGCAATCAGCCGGGCTGGCGTCGGCGCGCCGATCTGGTCGCCGACGACACTCAGGGCGTCGCGCTCCTTGGCCAGGCGCAGCATGGTCTTCATGAAATTGTTGCCGCGTGCGCTGTAGACCCAGCTGGTTCGGAAGATCAAGGCGTCCGCCCCGCTGGCCAGTACCGCGTCGTCACCGGCAAGCTTGCTCTCGCCGTAGGCCGAGAGCGGGCCTGTCTCGCTGGACTCTTGCCAGGCGGCGTCGCCGCCACCGGGATAGACGTAGTCCGAGGAGTAGTGAACGAGCCTTGCCGAGTGCGTGGCGCAGTAATCGGCCAGTTGAGCCGGCAGTTCGGCATTGAGCCGGAAGGCTTCCCCGCGCGCCGTCTCCGCCGCGTCCACCGCGGTCCATGCCGCCGCGTTGGCGATCAGCTTAGGTCGGGTCTGGTCGAGCAGGCGGGCGACCGCATCGGCATCCAGCAGGTCGAGGGAACGACGTGCCGGGGCGGCGCACTCGCCAAGCGGCGACAACGCGCGCTGCAACTCGAACCCGACCTGGCCGTTTCCGCCGAGAATCAGCGTACTCATGCGGTCACTCCCAGTCGCTCGCCCTGATAGCTGCCGTTCTGGACCCTGCGCCACCAGGTGTCGTTCTCGAGGAACCACTGCACGGTCTTTCGCATGCCGCTATCGAAGGTCTCGCGGGGGGTCCAGCCCAGTTCTCGCTGGATCTTGGAAGCGTCGATGGCGTAGCGCTGGTCATGGCCCGGCCGGTCGACCACGAAGGTGATCAGATCGCGATAGCGAACGACGCCCTCGGGCTTGTTCGGCGCAAGCTCCTCGAGCAGTTCACAGATCGTCTCGACGACCTGGAGATTCTGCTTCTCGTTGTGGCCACCGATATTGTAGGTCTCGCCGATCGCCCCTTCGCTGGCGACCTGAACCAGCGCTCGCGCGTGATCCTCGACGAACAGCCAGTCCCGGATCTGCTTGCCGTCGCCGTAGACCGGCAGCGGCTGTCCCGCCAGCGCGTTGAGAATCGTCAGCGGGATCAGCTTCTCCGGAAAATGGAACGGGCCGTAGTTGTTGGAGCAGTTGGTGACCACGGTCGGCAGGCCGAAGGTCCGGTGCCAGGCGCGGACCAGGTGATCGGAGCTGGCCTTGCTGGCCGAATAGGGCGAGCTCGGCGCGTAGGGCGTGGTTTCCATGAACAGATCGTCCACGCCATGAAGATCGCCATACACCTCGTCGGTGGAGATGTGGTGAAAGCGGAAAGCCGCGGCCTTGGCCGGGTCGCCCTCCTGCAGCCCTTTGAAGTAGCCGCGGGCCGCCTCCAGCAGCACGTACGTCCCCACGATATTGGTCTCGATGAAGTCGGCCGGTCCGTCGATGGAGCGATCCACGTGGCTCTCCGCCGCCAGATGCATGATCACGTCCGGCTGGTATTCGTTGAAGATCCTGGCCATGGCCGCGCTGTCACAGATGTCGGCGAGGCGAAACTCGTAGCGTTCGTCGCTGTCCACCCGTGCCAGCGACTCCGGATTGCCGGCATAGGTCAGTTTGTCGACATTGATGACGCGATGCGGCGTGTGCTCTATCAGTTCTCGCACCACCGCCGAGCCGATGAATCCGGCGCCACCGGTTACCAGAAATGTCTTGCTCATGGTGATTCCCCCGTCGAGCCTGTTACGCCCTGCCTGAATACGCTCGTGTCTCGCCGAGCGGGGTTCAGACAGCGCTGGGTGGATCGATCGTGCGATCCATGGTTGGTCGTTGTTTGCTTCGGACGGCATGGTCCGGGTCGCGGCGACAGCCGGCCCCGGCCATGCCGGTCCGGTCAGTCGCGGTGATCCTTCACGATCAGGATCAGCATGTTGAGGATCAGGGTGATGAACAGCGCGATGACCGCGAATACCACCGAGTTGTAGAGCCGCTCGGGCTGTTCGGGGTATTCCGGCATTGTCGGCGTCTGGAGAACGGAGACCTGCTTCAGCTTGCGCGCCGCCTCGATCCGGGTGTTCTCGAGCGCCCCCAGCGCCCCGGAATAGCTGTCCTGGGCGAACTGTGCCCGCAGCATCAGGGTCTGGTACTCCGAGGAGATGCTGTTGAGCGCGTTGCCGGACTGCCTGGCCAGGCGAGCCTGCTCCTGCGCGATCTGATCGGTCAGCGCCTTGATCTCGCTGTTGATGCGCACGATCTCCGGCGAGCGAACGCTCTGGTAGCTGGCCAGCGCACTCTTGCGCGCCTTGGCGATGGCGAGTTGACCTTCCAGGCTCGACACCACCGAACTGAGGCTCTCCACCGTACCCGTCGGCGAGACCAAGCCGTTGGCGTTCTGGTAGTCGAGCAGCGCATCCCGCGTCTGCTGGAACTTGTCTTCCAGCAACGCGACCTGCTGCTCGAGAAACCGTACCTGCTCCTCGGCCAGGCGCTGGCCCATCAGGTTCATGTGCCGCTCCCCCTCCTCCAGCAGCAGCCGGTTTATCTTGTTGGCTTCTTCGGGAGTAAAGGCTTCGACATCGACCCGCAGCACGCCGGCATAGTCGTCCAGCTCCACCGATACCCGGGAGAGGTAGTAGTCGTGCAGCTCCTCCAGCGGTGCGTTCTCGTCGCCCAGGGCGCTGAAGAAATCGGCACCGGAGTTGGCGTAGTGGTTGCGGAAATCCGCTTCCTCGATGAGCAGCTTCAGCATGTCCACGGAGCGCATGTAGTCCCGCAGCAGCAGCATGTCCGCGAGATTGCTGGTGGCGCCGCCGCTGAGCAGTGAGCTGACGCTCAGGGTCGGCGCCGCGAGCTGCGGGCTCTCGAGCACCACGTTGGCGTGGGAGACATAACGGTCACTGGCCCACAGCGCCCAGTAGAGCGACACCACCACGATCGCGATCAGGCACACGATCCAGTGGAGCGACTTGCGCAAGCGTGACTTCTTGTTGAGAGACGATGAGTTGTTCATGGCCGACCTGTCTTTTTCGTAGTCTTTGTCGTTCGTTTACGAGGCTTGGCTTTCGCCTGCGACTGGAACTGCTGAACGTAACGGCGCGCCTCGTGCATCCGCTCGCGGGACTCCTCCACGCGCCAGCGCAGCGCGTCATCGGGATCGTTTCGGGCGGGGTCATCACTGGCTATCTGGTAATCGAGGCGAGCCTGTTCGAACTCGAGATTCGCCTGCATCAACTGCTGCTTCGCCTCGGAGAGCGAGGTCGGCACCTTGGGCGGCTCGACCTTCTTGCCGTCGGTTGCCTGGTGATAGACGCCGATGGCCTCCTCGATATCGTCGAACCACTGCGCCCGGCCCTTCTCCAGCACGATGCCGGCCTCGCAGAACTCCCGCAGGACACCCTCGCCATGGGAGACCATGATCAGGCTGGCCTTGCCGACACGCGCCTTGAACGCTTCCTTGGCCTTGGCCTTGAACGCGCGATCGCCGACGGCGGTCGCCTCGTCCGACAGGTAGACGTCGAAGTCGAACGCCAGCGAAAGCCCGAACGCCAGCCGCGAGCGCATCCCCGACGAGTAGGTCTTGACCGGCTCGTCGAAGGCGTTGCCGATCTCGGCGAAGGCCTCGACCTCCCGAACCACGCGCTCGATCTCCTCCTCGGCGCCATGGATCCGGGCCACGAACTTGACGTTCTGACGGCCGGTCATCGAGCCCTGGAAGCCTCCCGCCAGGCCGATCGGCCAGGAGACCCGGCTGTTGCGGACGATATCGCCGCGGTCGGGGGAGTCCATGCCACCGATCAGCCTCAGCAAGGTGGACTTCCCGGCGCCATTGCGCCCCAGCAGGCCGACGCTGACCCCGCTGGGGATCGTCAGGTTGATGTCCTTGAGCACCCACTGGCTGTCATGGTGGTTGTGATAGCGCTTGTAGAGATTGCGAATCTCGATCATGGGGGCCGTCCTCCTAATGCGCTTTCAGTTGATCGCGAAAACGCGTGTGCAGGATCAGCCCCAGCGATATCAGCGCCAGCGCCCAGAACCACAGGTAGGTCATGTCGATGCCATCGATCGTGTGGTAGCCGCTGAAGAAGTTCATCCGCATGCTCTCCAGGCCATGCACGATCGGGTTCATCAGCAGGTATTCCCGGTACTGATGCGGCACATAGAGAACCGGGAAGATAACGCCGGAGAGCAACAGCAGAGGCAGGTTGAGGATGCGCGTCACCTTGCCGATCTCGGGCACCAGATCGCCAAGCACCGACAGCGTCAGCCCCATGCCCCAACCCAGCGCCCACAGCGACAGCCAGTCCATCATCGCGCCGAACGGATAGTCCGGCATCAGCTCGAACTTGAGCAGGCTGCCGATGGTGATGAACAGGATGAAGATCAGCGACTTGAGCATGCCTTCGAGAAAACAGCGCACCAGAACCGGATCGACCGGCTTGACCTGGCGGTAAGCGAACAGGCCACGATTGGCCTCGATCGCACCGATCGAGCGCATCATGTTCTCGCGGAACAGCATGAAGCCCATCAGCCCGACCACCATCCAGGCGACATAGTCGGCGCCGGCGATGTGGCGGCCGGACATGAACAGCCCCCGCACGGAGACCATCACGCCGATGATCGCCAGGGGTTCGAAGATCATCCAGAACCAGCCCATGCGGTCGGCCATGGTGCGCGAGATCGTCTCGCGCATGAACAGGGCAAACCAGACGCTCCTGGCCACTCTCCACGAGGAGCGGGCTCGTCCTCCGGACGGTCCTGCGAAGTTCGGTTGCGATGAATCCGATCGTGAAACTTCCATAGCCATGGCGGATTACCCTCGAGAATGCGCGCGCGACGAGTGGATCAGGTCAACGAGCCGACGATCGGATACGTTCACAGATCGAGCGCCACGCGAGTCGCCACGGCGACCTGGAACAGGATCTGGGTGATCGCGGAAGCCAGTTCGATGTTGCTGGTGGGTGCGGCAGGCAGCACGATGATCTCGTCGCCGGCGCGCATGCGGGTCTGCCCCGCCTGGATCACCGCCCCGTTGCGATGCACCACCAGCACCTGGTCCTCGTCGGCCCTGGGCGTGAAGCCGCCGGCCTGACGGATGTAGTCCAGCGCGCTCATGCCCGGCGTGTAGACCATCGCCTGGGGAATGATGATTTCGCCGCTCAGCAGGATGGAATCGGTATCCTCGGGGATCGTGACGATATCGCCGTCCTGCAGCCGGATATCGGCGACGTTGCCGTCCCTGGCAACGACCAGCCGGCCTGTCGGCTTGACCTGCGAGGCTTTCTTCACGAACCGTTCGATCAACTCCGCCTGGCGAACCTGGATCTCGCCCTCCTTGGCGGTGCGAGCGGGATAGCCGAGGTAGGTCGTCTCGAGCCGGCGCAGGCTGTCCTTCAGCGACGACGCCTGCTGCTCCGCCACGCTGATCCGGCGAATGGAGACGTCCTGATAGCTGGTCATCTCCTGGGGCACGCTGATCGCGTTCAGGAACTCGCCCAACCGGGCATCCCGCGGAAGCGCATAGCGCGATGGGCCGTAATAGCTGCCCTCGACCTGGACCACGATGGTCTCGTCGCGCTGGTCGGCGCTGAACAGCACCTCATCGCCACGGCGGACCTCGGCGCCACGAAATTCCGCCAGCGGCAGATAGCGCGAGATCGGCCCCGACGGGCGGCTGCCGCGCAACAGCACATGGGACACGCCCGACTTGAGGCGGGCCAGGTTGATCACGTCCTGCCCGGTCAGCGCCTCGCCGACCAGCTCGTAGCGGTAGTTCTTCTGGACGTCGCCGACGACGCTGATGGCGGGTCCGCGCTCCTCGACCACGATGGTGTCGCCATCCCGGAACTGCGGCCGTGCGATATCGCCGTTGATCAGGAAGTTGTAGAGATCGACGACATTGATGACCTGGTTGCCGCGCTTGATCACGACCTGGCGATAACTCCCCAGCGCCTGATCGATGCCACCCGCCTGATCGAGGAAGTAGAGCACCGAGTCGTTCGGCGTCCCGGAGTAGCGCCCGGGATTCATGACGTAACCGGTGACGAAGACGCCCACCGGCTGCACGCCCTGGAGATTGGTGTAGACGCTGACGTTCTCGGGATAGACGGACTGGATCGCGCCACGTACCCGGGCGTTGAGCTGGGCGTTGGAGATCCCCTGGACCTGCAGCGGACCGATCCGCGGCAGGAAGATATTGCCCTGGGCGTCCACCGCCAGTACCCGGTCGATCTCGACCCCGCCCCAGACCCGGATCGTGATCTGGTCACCCGGCTTGATTAGATAGTCCGGGTTGAGACCGTCGGCCATCATGCCCCGGAAGCCGCCGGAGAACAGGTTCTCGCCGAACGGTGGCAACGTGTCGGGGTCGACCATGGCCTGGGCCCGGGGATCGACCGGCCCGTAGGTGCCGCTGTCCCAATCCGCCCGCGGCGATGTCTCGATCGAATTCGTCTCGTCGGACTGCGAGGTCATCGCCTGTGCCGGCTGGTCACTGCCCAGCAGGCCACCGCTGCTCAGCCCGATGTCCTGGCCGTGAGCAAAGTTAGCGTTGAGGCACGCTACCGCCACCAGGCACATGGCCCGGAAAGTCACTGATAACCGCTTCATGTTGTTTCCCTTCCCTCACGTGTTTTTCAGGCCATCGAGTGCCGGCATTTGCTCATGAGAGCACCGGCGAAATGCCTTGAGGGCACTTGTCGATTCGGTGGCGATCAGGCCGTTCCGGCATGAGGAACGACGGGTTTCGACGGCGCCGCCGAGATGGCTTTCGGAAGTTTCCCGAACACCATCTAGCGAATGATTTCCGTCACCAGGCGCTGGGCATACCAGCCTTTCCCCGGTACCAGGCAGCTCACCTGGCCCACCGGGACACCGGCCGGCGCCACGTTGCGGGTCACGTCGAGGCGAATACACCGCCGGCCGCTGGCCGAGAAGTAGCGCTCACGGGCATGAATGGAGACATTCGGCCCCCAGGGCGTGGTCGCCAGATTCGCCACGCTGCCCGTGGCTGCGCTATCGAGAAACGTTGCCAACGGACCATTGACTGGCGTGGCATCGTTCATGGGCATCACCGCCCCATCGCCGAAGCGTTGCTGGGATGAGGTTGCGCACCCCGACATGGCGGCAACTACCAGCGCCAGCGCCAGCCATCGGGACGCACCATCGACCCTTCTGCGTTTTCTGATTTCGTTTTTCATCGTGCCCACCCTTCCCTCCATTTCCCGCGCGTTATCGCCGGGAGCCTTGCTGCCTTTCGCCGCCTGCCCGCCAACGCGGGCGCCGTTCGACGAATCGATGCGAACTGTTGTCAGATGATCCGGTGACGCCGCAGGGCGGCGATGAGCTGGCCCACCGTCTCCTCGAGGTCATGGATCGACGTGTCGATCTCGACTTCCGGTGATTCCGGAGCCTCGTAAGGAGAAGTGATGCCAGTAAACTGACCGATCTCGCCGCTACGGGCCTTGCGGTAGAGACCCTTGGGATCGCGTCTTTCACAGACCGCAAGCGGTGTGTTGACGAAGACCTCGATGAACTCGTCGGCCTCGACCATGTCGCGGACGATGCGTCGATCCTCACGGAACGGCGAGATGAACGAGACCAGGGTGATCACGCCCACATCGACCATCAGCTTCGCCACTTCGCCGACCCGGCGAATGTTTTCCTGACGGTCGCGGTCGCTGAAGCCGAGATCGCGGCACAGTCCATGGCGAACGTTGTCCCCATCCAGCACGTAGGTGTTGTAGCCCATGCCGAAGAGCTGTCTTTCCAGGGCATCCGCCACGGTGGACTTGCCAGCGCCGGACAGCCCCGTGAACCAGATGATGCTGGGCTTCTGGCGGTTGCGTTCGGCGCGTCTCCGCTTGTCGACGGCCATGTCGTGCCAGACCACATGGCCGATGTTCAGGGCGTCGACGACCATGCCGGCCCCCACGGTCAGGTTGCTCAGTTTGTCGATGAAGATGAAATTTCCCGTCTCCGGGGAGCGCTGGTAGCTGTCCAGCACCAGCGGCTGCGTCACTTCGATCTGGCATCGGGCGATGCCATTGAGAGGCACTCTGTCGGAGGCGTTGCGCGACAGGGTATTGATGTCGATCTGATAGACGATTCGCGTCACGCGGCCGGAAACGGTTCGGGTACCGGCCTTGAACTCGTAATCCTGTCCCGGTGCCAGTGGGGTCTCGTGCATCCACACCACGTCGGCGGTAAACACCGAACTGGGTTCGATATCGCTGTTCGCCGCCACCAGCATGTCGCCACGGGAAATATCGAGTTCGTCGCGAAGCGTGAGCGTTATCGACTGGCCGGGATAGGCAACGCTCAGGTCACCGTCGTTGGTGACGATGCGCTCGATCGTCGAGCGCCTGCCGGAGGGCTCCACCCGGATCTCGCTGCCCACTTCGACCGCGCCGGCGGCCAGCATGCCGCTATATCCACGGAAATTGAGATTGGGCCGATTGACGTACTGAACCGGAAAGCGCAGTTCATGCAGGCTCGGCGCCGACAGGATCTCGACCTGCTCGAGCTGGGCCAGCAACGGGGCGCCTTCGTACCAGCGCATCTCGCTACCGGGATTGACGACGTTGGCACCGGTCAATGCCGAAATGGGCAAGAAGCGCACGTCGTTGACATTCAGCTTGTCGGCGAAATCACGGTAGTCCGCGACGATCTCCTGGAATCGCGCTTCGGAGTAACCGACCAGGTCCATCTTGTTGATCGCGATCACGAAGTGGCGGATCCCGAGCAGATCGCAGATGAAACTGTGCCGCCGGGCCTGCAACTGCACGCCGTAACGCGCGTCGATCAGGATGATCGCCAGATCCGCCGTGGAGGCGCCGGTGGCCATGTTGCGGGTGTACTGCTCGTGCCCCGGCGCGTCGGCGACGATGAACTTGCGCTTGTCGGTGTAGAAGAACCGATAGGCGACATCGACGGCCGTGCCCTGCTCGCGTTCCGACTGCTGGCCATCGACCAGCAGCGCCAGATCGACCTGGCCACTGCGGCTGCCGCCTGTCCCCGGCCCGCGCACCAACGCCGCCAGCTGCTCCTCCTGGATCGTCAGGGAGTCGTGCAGCAACCGGCTTATCAGCGTCGACTTGCCGTCGTCGGCCCCACCGCAGATCAGAAATCGCAGCAGCCCCTTGCTCGCATTCAGCTTGAGGTAGCGCTCGATGTCGTCGGCGATGCGCATCATCTGGAGAGGCATCAGAAGTACCCCTCGTGTTTCTTCTTCTCCATCGAGCCGACGCCATCGCGATCGATGGCGCGGCCTAGCCGCTCGCTGGTGCGAGTCAGCAGCATCTCCTGGATGATCGCGGGCAAGGTGGTAGCGCGTGACTCGATGGCGCCGGTCAACGGGAAGCACCCCAGTGTCCGGAAGCGGATCCAGCGCTCCTGGGGCACTTCTCCCGCCGCCAGCGGCAGCCGCTCGTCGTCCACCACCAGCAACTGGCCGGAACGGAACACGGTCGGTCGCGGGGCCGCGTAGTAGAGCGGCACGATGGGGATCGACTCGAGATGGATGTACTGCCAGATATCCAGCTCGGTCCAGTTGGAGAGCGGGAAGACGCGGATCGACTCGCCCGGATTGACCTTGCCGTTATAGAGACGCCACAGTTCGGGGCGCTGCCGCTTGGGGTCCCAGCGATGATGCCGGTCACGAAACGAGTAGACGTGCTCCCTGGCGCGGGAACTCTCTTCATCCCGACGTGCCCCCCCGAACGCGGCGTCGAAGCCGTGCTTGTCGAGTGCCTGCTTGAGGGCCTGGGTCTTCATGATCTCGGTGTAGGTGGCGCTACCGTGATCGAAGGGATTGATGCCCGCCGCTCGCCCCTCTTCGTTGACGTACTCGATCAGCTCCATACCGACCTGCGCCGCGGTACGATCGCGAAATTCGATCATCTCGCGGAACTTCCAGGTGGTATTGACGTGCAACAAGGGAAATGGCGGCGTTCCGGGATAGAACGCCTTGCGCGCCAGATGCAGCATCACTGACGAGTCCTTGCCAACCGAATAGAGCATCACCGGATTGCGAAACTCCGCCGCCACCTCCCGGATGATCTGAATCGACTCCGCCTCGAGTTGCCTGAGGTGAGTGTGAGCCGTGACTGTCAGTTCTCGCATAACGTTCCCGTGCACCCGATCGAGAGTAACGAAACAAAAGGTTTCCAATGGCGGAGATCAACTGGAGACCTGTGCAACGTCGCTTCCAGTTATTGTTTTCGAGACTCTTTTTCGATCAGTTACGGGGTCGAAGTCAAACCTTTAAAAGGTGGCAGGTAAAATCCTGTAAAGGACAAAATCGGGGTTTAGAAAGGATGCTAAATAAAGTTACAAACCAGAGATTCACACAAAAATACGAACGACTAATACTTAAGTCAATCGACTGTTTTTGAAAGAAAAAAATGGTATCCCGAAGTCAAGTTCAGTCGCCAATGGCGCCACCGCCGCCTCGACTCGACGAGAGCTTTTTACTTTCTTGAACGCGAAATGCATCATCCCACTCATCTTTCGACTCGAAAACTTCTGAAGTAAATACCTCGGGCACAGAACCGAAAGTGTGATTTTATTAATACCTCAACCATCCACTTTTCCCGCAGAAAAGTTCGTTTACATTTGCCATATTTCCACGTCGATCTTCGCTTACGCAAAATCCCGGCGCTTAGCAATTCGATACAGCCGAAAAGCGCCCCCGACTCGCGGGATGCGTTACACTGCGCCTCGGACTGCCTTGCACGCCCCGGACTCGGGCCAGTGGTGTCGGACCAGCGCCCAGGGCAGTGACATGACATTTCTTCGACGGACCGCACCCGCTCTCTGTGACCCATGCCTAACGATTCGACAGTCCTGCGACCGTCCTCCCATCGCGTAGCCGGTTATCTTTCCAAGGGCCTGGCCCGCTGGAACATCATCCGCTGCCTGCTGCCGGAGTATTCTCGCCAGATCCGCCTCAAGCCCGGTAGCCGTCAGCCCGTCGACGCCATTCTTGGCTGGGGTTTGAAGCCGACGTCGAAACAGGCGCGTCGCCTGGCCACCCGCCGGGGGCTGCCCTACATCGCGATCGAAGACGGATTCCTGCGCTCGTTGGGGCTGGGGGTCAACTACTCCCAGCCCCACAGCCTGGTCGTGGACTACAGCGGCATCTACTACGATGCGACCCGGCCATCGGACCTGGAGACACTTCTCGCCGAGGCCACCTTCGGCTCGGATGAGCTGGCGCGCGCGGACCAGGCCATGCAGCGCCTGCGACGATTGCGCCTATCGAAGTACAACCACGCCCCGGACCGACCGCTCGCGCCCGCCGACCGCCCTCGCGTTCTGGTCATCGACCAGACCCGCGATGACGCCTCGATCACCCATGGCATGGCCGACGCCAGCTCGTTCCAGCGTATGCTGGAGAGCGCGATTTCCGACCACCCCGATGCCGAGATCCTGATCAAGACCCACCCGGACGTCATCGCCGGACGCAAGCAGGGCTACCTGACCAAGGCCTCGTCACATCCGCGCTGCCGGCTGATCGGCGACGATATCAACCCGTGGTCGTTGATCGACGCCGTCGACGCGGTCTACGTGGTCACCAGCCAACTGGGATTCGAGGCATTGATGGCGGAAAAGCCGGTCCACTGCTTTGGCATGCCGTTCTATGCCGGCTGGGGGCTGACCCGGGACGCGCTGCAGTGCGAACGCCGCCAGCGCCCACGCACGCTGCTGGAACTGTTCGCCGCGGCCTACCTGCGCTACTGCCGCTACGCCAATCCCTACACCGGGAAGACATCGACACTCGAAGCCACCATCGACCTGATCGCCGACCAGAAACGTCAGCGGGACCGCCTGGCCGGGCGCTGGGTGGCCGTGGGCTTCTCGAGCTGGAAGCGCGCCTTCATCACCGACTTCCTGGGTCCGGCCTCCAGCGTGCGCTTCATCCAGAGCGACCTCCCGCAGCCGCATGAGCTGGAGGACCGTGACAGTCTCGTCGTGTGGGGACAGAAGGCTACCGATGAGCTCAAGGCCCGCTGTCGTCAGCACGGCCTCGACCTGTGGCGGATGGAGGACGGTTTCGTCCGTTCGGTCGGGCTGGGGGTCGACCTGATCCGGCCACTGTCGTTGGCGTTCGACTCCCGGGGGCTCTATTACGATGCCCATCACGAGAGCGATCTGGAGCGACTGCTCGTCGAGACGGACTTCGAACCGGAGCTGCTGGCGCGCGCCGATCGTCTGCGCCGGCGCCTCATCGAGCTCAAGCTCTCGAAATACAACGTCCAGGGCAAGAAGCGGCCTTCACTGCCGACGGAGGCGGTCGGCGCGCGCCCGGTGGTGCTGGTACCCGGCCAGGTCGAGAGCGACGCCTCCATTGCCCATGGCTCTCCCGAGATCAAGACCAACCAGGCGCTACTCGAAGCGGTCAGGCAGAACCGTCCCGATGCCTTCGTCATCTACAAGCCACACCCCGACGTGGTCTCGGGGGCCCGGGTCGGTCTGCTCGACAAGACGGCGCGGGCGCTCTACGACCTCGAACTGGTCGACTGCGACATCATCGACCTGATCGAGCTGGCCGACGAGATCCACACCATGTGCTCGTTGACCGGCTTCGAAGGTCTGATGCGCGGCGTGGAGGTGCATACCTACGGCCTGCCTTTCTATGCCGGTTGGGGACTGACCCACGATCGGTTATCCTCCCCGCGGCGTCAGCGTCGGCTAACGCTCGACGCCCTGATTGCCGGCGCGCTGCTGCTGTATCCGACCTATGTCGACCCGGATACCGGCGAGTTCTGCAATGCCGATACCGCCGTCGAACTGATGCAGCAGCAGCGTGACCAACGCTCGGGATTGCCCCTTCGAGTCCGCTTCTACCGGCTATACCGCAATCTGTTTTCCAAAAGGCAATGACTTGAGCACGACACGCAAACACTTTCTTCTGTTACAGGGTGTCTGCTCACCTTTTTTCGACCGGCTCGGCGCGCGATTGCAGGACGCCGGGCACTCGGTGGTCAAGGTCAACTTCACCGTCGGCGACAGCGTCTACTGGAGTCAGAAGCACACCTACGCCTATCGCGGGCAGGCCAAGGACATTCCCGAATACCTCTCCGGTATCTGGGACCGCCACGAGATCACCGATCAGGTCGTCTTCGGCGACCGCCGCCCCGTTCACCGTCGCGCCATCCTCGCCGCCAGGCGCCGAGGCATTCGCAACCACGTGTTCGAGGAGGGCTACTTTCGGCCCTACTGGGTGACGCTGGAGCGCGAGGGCGTGAATGCGCACTCCCTGTTGCCCCGGGACCCCGACTGGTATCGCGAGGCCGGCAAGCGCTTGCCCAGCGCCGGCCGCCCCCAGTCCTTCCCCAACCAGTTCCACATGCGGGCACGCCACGACGTGCTCTACCACCTGGCCGGCGTCGCCAACCCGTTCCTGCATCCCCACTACCGTAACCACGCCCTGGTGACCGCCCCGGTGGAGTACGCCGGCTTCCTGCTGCGCAAGGTCCGCATGCCCTACCTGAAGCGTCGGGACGAGCAGCGCGTCAACGCGCTGATGGCCTCTGGGCGCCCGTTCTATCTGCTGCCGCTGCAATTGAAGAGCGATGCCCAGATCCGCTACCACTCGGACTACAAGAACATGCAGGAGGTGATCGGGAAGGTCGCCGCCTCCTTTGCCTACCATGCGCCGCGAGATGCCCTGCTGGTGATCAAGAACCATCCGCTCGACATGGGCCTCGCCCAGTACGCGCGGCTGATCAAGGTGCTGTCCCACGAGTACGACCTGGCCGACCGCCTGGTCTATCTCGAGGGAGGAAGCCTCGAGGCACTGCTCAAGCACGCCAGCGGCCTGGTCACGGTCAACAGTACTGCCGGCAACGTCTCGCTGGGCTTCGGCTGTCCGACCCACACCCTGGCCTCGCCGATCTACGACATGGCGGGGTTGACGCATCAGGGCACGCTGGACGATTTCTGGCACAATACGCCCGCCCCGGAAGCGGAGCTCTTTCGGGCCTATCGACGAACCGTCGCCCAGACGGTCCAGATCAATGGCGGGTTTTACTGCCGCCCAGGGATCGAGCTAGCCTCGGAGAACGCCCTGCACGCGCTGCAGCGAGAACGCTCTCCGCTGCAACAACTCATGGATGAGATCGCATCATGACCCGAATCGTCATTACCGGTGCCACCGGCGCCATCGGCCAGGCGCTCGCCACCGGCTATGCCAGGCCCGGCAACCGGCTGGTGCTGCATGGCCGCCAGCACGAGGTGCTCGAGTCGCTGGCCGCCGACTGTCGCGGCGCCGGGGCCGAGGTCGAATGCAGTAGCGTCGACCTGGGCGACGACGAGGCACTGTTCGCGTGGCTGGCGTCGCTGTGCGATCCCTCGCCGCCGGAGATCGTCATCATCAACGCCGGCATCAACATCAACATCGGCGAAGACGGTAGCGGCGAGCAGTGGGAAGACGCCAGTCGCCTGCTGGAGATCAACCTGCGCGTACCGATGGCGATGGGCAACTTCCTCGGCAAGCGCATGCGTGCGGCCGGCCGCGGCCAGCTGGTACTGATGAGTTCGCTCGCCGCCTATCACGGCCTGCCGGTCACTCCGAGCTACAGCGCCAGCAAGGCCGGGGTGAAAGCCTACGGGGAGGCGCTTCGCGGCTGGCTGGCACCTCACGGCGTCGGCGTCACCGTCGTCATGCCCGGCTATGTCAGCTCGAAGATGTGCCACGAGATGCCCGGTCCCAAGCCGTTCTTGTGGCAACCCGAGCGTGCCGCCCGGGTCATCTCCCGGGGCATCGAGAAGGATCGCGCCCGAATCAGCTTCCCGTTTCCGCTCGACTTCGGCTGCTGGTGGCTGGCCGTGCTGCCGGCCGCGATCTCGCAGCGCCTGGTCAAGTGGTTCGGCTACCACATCGACCCGGACCACGGAGCCAAGCGATGAATCATGGATTCTGGAACGGGTTCTGGGCCGTGGTGGCGTCGCTGATCGTCACCAGCCTGTTCGAACTGCTGCTCAAACCGCGTCCGCAGCTGTTGTGGCAACGGGCACCGGCGGCAGTGGCCGTCCACCTGGCCACTGCCACGCTCCATTTCGCGTTCTGGCTGCTGGTGGTACAGCGCCCCTGGTTCGCGCTGGTGATCGCCGCCTCGCTGCAGATGGTGATCATCCAGGTCAACAACACCAAGTCGACCTCCCTCCGCGAGCCTTTCCTGTGCCAGGACTTCGAATACTTCGTCGATGCGGTTCGTCACCCCCGGCTCTACATTCCGTTCTTCGGCATCGGCCTGACCATTGCGGCCAGCCTGGCCGGCGCCATCGCCATCGCCATCGGCTTCTGGCTGGAGCCTTCGCTCTACGGCCATGCCGACGCTCCGTGGTCGCTGCTGGGCACGCTGGTGCTGGTCGCCGCAGCCACGGCCACGCTGGTCTGGCAGTTGCCCCGGCTACCCGCCTGCACGCTGGAGCCCAACGACGACCTGGTCCGGCTCGGCCTCTACCCCTATCTATGGGCCTATGGCCGCCTGACCCGGCTGCCCATCGATCGCCAGGAGAACGATGGCGCCTTCGCCCTACCGGCCGATCTCGACCCGGGAGAGCTCGATCCCGCCACGATGCCGAACGTGGTGCTGGTCCAGAGCGAATCGTTCTTCGACCCCCGCGACTGGCACCCGGCCATTCGCCGCGAGCTGCTCGGCAGCTACGACGCGCTCGTGGCCGAGGCGGTGCAGGCCGGCCGTTTCGACGTGCCCGCCTGGGGCGCCAACACCGTCCGCACCGAGTGCGCGGTACTGACGGGATTCACGCCGTCCCGGCTGGGTGTCCATCGCTTCAATCCCTACCACCAGCTATCGAAGCTGCCGGTCAACAACCTGGCCGGCGCGCTCAGGCGCCTGGGCTACCGGACGGTCTGCATCCACCCCTACCCCGCCAGCTTCTATCTGCGTGACCGGGTCTATCCCACCCTGGGCTTCGATACCTTCGTGGATATCGCCGACTTCGACATCGCCGAGCGCGACGGCCAGTACACCGGCGATCTGGCACTGGCGGAACGGGTGCGAACGCGGCTGGCGGAGGCCGATGAGAAACCGCTGTTCATTTTCGTGATCAGCATGGAGAATCACGGCCCGCTCCACCTGGAGACCGCGGATCCGGCCGTCGCCGAACGCTGGGTCGAGGGCGGCGTTACCGACGGTTGCGAAGAGCTGACGGTTTATCTGAGGCATCTACGCAACACCGATAGTATGCTGGAGCGACTCAGGGACTCTCTCGACCAGGGCGGACGACCCGGGATTCTGGGTTTCTACGGAGATCACGTGCCGATCATGCCGAAAGTCTACGCACGGCACGGCGAGCCGGATGGTTTCACGAACTATTTCATCTGGCGGACCGCGCCCCGTTCGGGGGATAACGTGCGGATGACGCTCCCAGCCGATAAGCTGGGAACAACAATCTACGACAGGATTATCGACCACGCTGGAAAGCGCGGTGCGAATTGAGAAAGGCGTAGCCCGTGCTACGAAGCAAGGAGTCCCAATGACCAAACGCGTTGCCATCATCGGCGCGGCTCACCGGTTCCCGAGCGCACCGACATCACAACGTTTCTGGCAAGCGCTCAAGACCGGCGAAGACCTCGTCACCACGGTCGCAGACGACCGTTGGGGCCTGGAAGCCTATCGCCACCCGGACAAGCAGCACCCCGGCACCAGCTACACCTTCGCCGCCGGCAGTCTCGGCGACATCTCCGGCTTCGACGCCGCCTTCTTCGGCATCTCGCCGCGGGAAGCCGCCCAGATGGACCCGCAGCAGCGGATCCTGCTGGAGATGACCTGGGAAGCCATGGAAGACGCCGGCATTCCGCCGCAGACACTGCGCGGCAGCCAGTGTGGCGTGTTCCTCGGCATCGCCAGCCTCGACTACTCCTACCGCATGGCCGACGACATGTCGGCAATCGACACCTCGACGGCGACCGGCAATACCTCGAGCATCGCCTCGAACCGCATCTCCTACGTGTTCGACCTGCATGGCCCGAGCATGTCGATGGATACCGCCTGCTCCTCTTCGCTGGTCGCCTTCCACCAGGCGTGCCAGTCGATCCGCAGCGGCGAGACCGATATCGCGCTGGCCGGCGGCATCAGTCTCCACCTGCACCCGTTCGGCTTCATCATCTTCTCCAAGGCGAGCATGCTCTCGCCCACCGGACGCTGCCAGGTGTTCGACGAGTCCGGCGACGGTTACGTGCGCTCCGAGGGTGGCGGGGTCTTCCTGCTCAAGGATTACGACAAGGCGGTCGAGGATGGCGATCGCATCCTGGCCGTCGTCGCCGGCAGTGGCGTCAACACCGACGGTTTCAAGAAGGGCCTGACGGTGCCCAACCCCGACGCCCAGGTCGCGTTGATGACCCAGACCCTGGATCGGGCCGGCCTCACCCCGGACGACCTCGACTACCTCGAGGCCCACGGTACCGGTACCGCCGTCGGTGACCCGCTGGAGACCCGCGCCATCGGCGCGGCGATCGGTCAGCTGCGCCAGACGCCGCTGCCGATCGGCTCCGTCAAGAGCAACCTCGGCCACCTGGAAACCGCTTCCGGCATCGCCGGGCTGGCCAAGGCGCTCTATGCGCTGCGCGAGCGCGAGGTGCCTGCCACCATCGGCATTCGCAAGGTCAATCCGCGCATCGACCTGAAGGGCTGGAACCTCGACATCGTCGACCAGCCGCGCAAGCTGAAGGCCGAGGGTCAACTCACCATCGGTATCAACTCCTTCGGTTTCGGCGGCGCCAACGCCCACGTCATCCTGCAGTCGCCGCTGGCAACGCCTCCGGCAGAAAGCGTCGAGACGCCCACGCGGCGACTGCCGCTCTGCCTGAGCGCGCGTAGCCCGGAAGCGCTGCGCGAGTTCGCCGCACGCCTCAGCGATAACCTCACGGCTGGCGACGTCTCGCTCTATGACGCCGCTTACAGCCTGGTCTTCCGCCGCGAGCGACATCATCACGCCGCGGTGCTGCTGAGCGACAGCGCCGCCGACGCGATCACCCGCCTGGACGCCCTGGCCGCCGCCGAAAGCGTGCCCGGCGCCGCCCTCGGCGAGCGCGTCGATACCGGCTACGGGCCGGTGTTCGTCTACGACGGCAACGGCTGCCAGTGGACGGCGATGGGTCGTACCCTGCTGCAGGAGTCCCCGGTCTTCGCCGCCGCCGTCGACGAGGTCGACGCCCTGTTCGCGAAGCACGCCGACTTCTCGCTGCGGGCCGAGCTCGATGGCACCAACCAGCAGGCAGCCGCGGAAGGGATCGATCGCCTGGCCCTCACCGAGATCGCCCAGCCCGCGCTGTTCGCGCTGCAGGTCGGCGTGACCCGGCTGCTCGCATCCGAGGGCGTGCGCCCCGCCGCCGTCACCGGCCACAGCGTGGGTGAAGTCGCCGCGGCCTGGGCCTGCGGGGCGCTCAGCCTGGCCGATGCCGTCAGCGTCATCTACTACCGCAGTGCCGGTCAGGGCCGTACCCGTGGCAGTGGCGAAATGACCGCTGTCGGTCTCGGTGCCGAAGCCATGCAGCGCTGGCTGGAGGACCCGGCTCACGCGGAGATCGTCATCGCCGGCGTCAACGGTCCCAAGGGCGTCACCCTGGCCGGCCCGGCGGCGGCGCTGGAACGCCTGGAAGCGGCGCTTTCCGCCGAGCGGATCTTCGCCAAGCGCCTGGCGCTGGACTACGCCTTCCACAGCCCGGCCATGGACCCGATCCGCGAAGAGGTCATCGATGCCCTCTCGCACCTGACGCCTTCCGCCGCCCGAATACCGTTCATCTCGACCGTGGCCGGCAAGTCGCTGGACGGCCGTGAACTGGGCGCCGAGTACTGGTGGCTCAACATCCGCGAACCGGTACAGTTCGCGCCGGCGGTGGATGCCTTGATCGAAGCGGGCGCGCGCGCCTTCGTCGAGATCGGCGCCCAGCCGATCCTGCGCCGCTACCTGAGCGACGCCCTCTCCGCACAGTCGGTCACTGGCAGCGTCATCGGCACGTTGAGTCGCGATCACGACGACGCCACCGCCATGGAAGCCAGCCTCGCGGCGTTGCTGGTCAGCGGTGCCGTCTCCGCCGAGACGTGGTTCCCGGTGAGCGGCCGCTTCGTCGACCTGCCACGCTATCCGTGGCAGCGCGAGCGGTACTGGGTCAAGACCACCGGCGACTCCCAGGGCCTGATGGGACGCCACTACGAACACCCGCTGCTGGGCTATCGCCTGGCCCGCCAGGGGATGGCGTGGGAGAGCCAGCTCGATACCCGCCGCCTGCCCTGGCTGGCCGATCACCGCGTCGGCGACGCCACCGTCTTTCCGGGGGCGGGCTTTGCCGAACTGGCGCTGGCCGCCGCGGCGGCGGCCAAGGCATCGCCGGTACTCGATATCGAGGCGCTGGAAATTCTCGGTCCGCTGCTGCTCGACGCCACCCACGGCAAGAAGCTGCAGCTGGAGATCCAGGATGCCGACGGCACCTTGACCATGAAGAGTCGCGAGCCGGCCAGCGAAGACGCCTGGACGCTCAACGCCCGCGCCCGGATCACCGCGCAGACCCGCGGCCTGCTGCTGACGCGGCGTGGCTCGCCGCTGCCCGACCGGGCGGCGGACTTCACTCGCGAGCAGCATCTGGCGATGGCTGCTCATGTCGGGCTCGAGTACGGGCCGGGCTTCCAGGCGATCAGCGAAGTCTGGATCGAAGACGACCGGGCGCTGGGTCGCATCGACCTGCCCGCCGCCATTGCCGAGGATCAGCGCGATTGCCTGCTGGCCCCGGGCATCCTCGACAGCGCCTTCCAGCTGTTCATTCCGCTGTTGGCCGACGAGCTCGCCAAGGCGGGCGGACTGGCCTTCGTGCCGGTGCGCCTCGAACGGCTGCAGCTACAGGTCGATGCCGCGCCGCCGGCCTGGATGGAAGTACGCCTTACCAGCCGCGCACCGCATTCACTTTGCGCCGACGTGGCCCTGTTCGATGCCAACGGCAACGCCGTGGCCGTGGTCGAAGGCGCTCGCTTCAAGGCCGCCCGCCTGCGCCACGCGGTGCAGCACCGACTCAGCTATCTCGACCACCGCCTGGTGCCGGCACCCCGCGAAGCGGCCATGCTGCCGCTGGACGAGACCACCGCCGAGCTGGCCCTGGCGCAACTGGTCGACAACTATCGCAGCGTCACCGACAGCCGCTACGGTGATGAAGTAGAGCCGCTGCTGGAAACCCTGGTCTCGGCGTTTCTCGACGAGACACTGCGCGGCCACGCCGACAGCGACGGGCAGCTGCTGGCAGGTCACTTCGACGCCGGCGCGAACGACGTCCGCCAGCGCCGCCAGGCGCTGGTCGAACTGGCGCTTGCCATCGGCATCGTGACCGAGACACCGGCCGGCTGGCAGCTACAGGAAGCGCCGGAGATCGACGCGGCGACGGTCTGGAACCTGCTGATACGGGACTATCCGGACTACGCCGCGCTGACCCACAGCATCGGTCGCTTCGGCCTGCACCTGACGGACTGGCTCGAAGCGCGTCTCGACGTCGCCTCGCTGGGCCTGGATGCCCCCCGTCTGACGCGGCTGGTCCAGACCGCCGTCGGCGAGCGCGGCTGGCACGCCCTGGCAGATACCTGGCTGGCCCAGTACGCCATGTCGCTCGAGCTGCTGCCGCCCCACCAGCGGCTGGTGATGCTCGAAGCCTCGGCGCTGCGCCCGCAGCTCGGCGAGCGACTGATGGGCGGATTGAGCGGCGATCGCGCCGAATATCGCTTCGTCGCCCTGCGCGACAGCGCCCTGAATGAAGCCGAGTCGCTGGCGGAACACGACCCCCGGGTCGAGCTGCTGACGGTTGACGCCGCTATCCCCGCGATCGGTGCCAATGTCGCGCTGGTCACGCTGGATGGTACCCAGGACGAGATCGATGCGCTGCTGCAGTGGTTGCCGGGACAACTGGCGGACGACGCCCAGATCGCGCTGCTGGCGCTGGGCGACACCGACTGGCAGTCGTTCCTGTCACTGGCGGTGACGACCGAGTCACGCCCCGCCGATCTCGAGACGACCCGCCAACGCCTGGAGACACTGGGCTACCGTCAGCTCGAGCGCCACACGCTGGAGAACGACCAGGGCGGCCTGCAGTTGCTGACCGCCCAGGCCCCGCTGCCCTCCACCACTGCAGCGGCGGAGTCCGGCGGCGACCGCGACGACTCGGCTGATGATGAGGCCCAGTGGCTGGTGATCAGCGACGACAGCGCCCAGTGGCTGGCCGCGAAGCTCGTCAGCCGCTTCCAGACCCTGGGCCAGGCCGTCCATCACCTGGCCGGCAGCGAGCTGGCGCCCCGGGAACTGCTGCCGCTGGCGCTGGAATCCTTCACACCGACCCAGATCGTCGACCTGCGCGGCCTGGCCAGCGCGGCCGAGGATCGCTGCGTGCTGGCCGCCCAATGGCTTCAGACGCTGGAGTCGGCGGAATGCGACGCCGCCCTGTGGTGGCTCACACTCGGCGTGGGCGCGCATTTCTCTACACTGCCCGGGGCCGCAGTCAATTCGTTCTCACTGCCCGGGGCCGCTACCGACCCGGCCTCGCGATCTGACGCGTCCGGGCAGTCCAGGCTGCCCGAGGACGCAGCGCTTTGGGGCTTCGGCCGGTCGCTGCAGAACGAGGCCGGTAGCCGCCAGGTCCGGCTGCTGGACCTGCCGCTGTCGAGCCGCGACTCGCTGTCGAGCGAGCTGCTGGATGCGCTGCTGTTCGAGCTGAGCGTGCCGGATGCGGAAACCGAGATCGTGCTCGATGCCGACGGCCAGCGCTGGGTTCCCCGTCTCGGCCTGGCGCCGGCACCGGGTACCGGCACCAGCGAGACGCAGCCCGAGCATGATCGCGCCGTCAGCCTGGGCTTCGAGCTGCCGGGGCAACTGCGTCATCTGCGCTGGCAGCCCCACGACCTTCCCGCGCCGCAGCCCGGCCAGGTCGAGATCGCGGTCAAGGCCACCGGCCTCAACTTCCGCGACGTGATGTATGCGCTCGGCCTGCTCTCCGACGAGGCGATCGAGAACGGCTTCGCCGGACCGACGCTGGGCCTGGAGTTTGCCGGGGAAGTCGTCAGCGTCGGCGATCCGAACGGGTCGCTGCGTCCGGGCGATGCCGTGGTCGGCTTCGGCCCGGCGAGCTTCAGCGATCGGCTGATCGCCGACGTCAACGCGGTGGCGCCGATCCCCGCCGAGATCGGCTACGCCGCCGCGGCAACGATCCCGACCACCTTCTTCACCGTCTACTACTCGCTCAAGCACCTGGCCCGCGTGCAGCCCGGCGAGCGGCTGCTGATCCACGGCGCCGCCGGCGGCGTCGGCCTGGCGGCGATCCAGGTCGGTCGCTGGCTGGGCGCGGAGATCTACGCCACCGTCGGCTCGCCGGAGAAGCAGGACTTCCTGCACCTGATGGGCGTCGACCGCATCTACGACTCGCGCAGCCTGACCTTCGCCGAGGAGATCCTTCATGACAATGCCGCCGAACGTCAGGCCTCAGGGGATGGCAGCGACGGACAGCGACTCGGCATCGACGGTGTCGACGTGGTCCTCAACTCGCTGGCCGGCGAGGCGATCAACCAGAACCTGCGGGTACTCAAGCCGTTCGGCCGCTTCATCGAACTCGGCAAGCGCGACTTCTACGAGAACACCAAGGTCGGCCTGCGCCCGTTCCGTAACAACCTGAGCTACTTCGGGGTCGACTCCGACCAGCTCATGAGCGAACTGCCCGACCTCACCGGCGAGCTGTTCAGCGAAATGATGACGCTGTTCGCCGACGGCACGCTCGCGCCGCTGCCCTACATCGCGTTCGGCAGCGATCGCGTGGTCGAGGCTTTCCGCTACATGCAGCAGGCCCGCCAGATCGGCAAGGTCGTCGTCACCTACGAACGACCGCCGACCATGGCGCCCGCGCCCGCCAGGGACGTTCCGTTGACCCTGGACGCAACGGGCAGCTACGTGGTGACCGGCGGGCTCGGCGGCTTCGGCCTCGCCACCGCCGAGTGGCTGTCCGCCAAGGGCGCGCGCCAGTTGCTGCTGCTGAGCCGTCGCGGTGCGGTCACCGAGGAGGCCAAGGCCGGCATCGAGCGGCTGGAAGCGCTCGGCGTCACGGTCGCCGCCCGCGCCTGCGACGTGACCGACAGTGCGGCGCTCGAGAAGGTGCTGGAGGAAGCGCGGCAGGAGCTCGGCCCGATCCGCGGCATCGTCCATGCCGCCACGGTCATCGACGACGGCCTGATCCGTAACCTCGACGAATCGCGCATCCGCCAGGCGATGGCGCCGAAGCTCGAGGGCGCCCGGCACCTGGACTCGCTGACGGCGAACGACCCGCTCGACTTCTTCGTCGTCTACTCCTCGGCCACCACCCTGTTCGGCAATCCCGGGCAGGCCAGCTACGTGGCCGCCAATCACTGGCTGGAGGCCTTCACCGCCAACCGCCGCGCCAACGGGCGACCGGCGACGGTGGTCCGCTGGGGCGCGATCGAGGATGTCGGCTTCCTGGCGCGCAACACCCAGACCCGCGACAGCCTGCAGGAGCGCCTCGGCGGTCAGGCATTGACCTCCAGCGACGCGCTGGCGGTGCTCGAGCGAATGCTGGTGGCCGACGTGGCATCCCTCGGCGTGCTGGAACTGGACTGGCGAGCGCTGGCCCGTTTCCTGCCTACGGCGGAAGCGCCGCGCTATCGGGAAATCGCTCGTACCGCCGAGGACGACGGCGGCCAGGAAGGCGACGATGACCTCCAGCAGCTGCTGGCCAGCCTGTCCCCGGAAGCGCTCTATACGACCCTGATCGAAGTCCTCAGCAAGGAGCTCGCCAAGATCCTGCTGATCGACGAGGAGAAGATCGATATCCACAAATCCGTCTACGACATGGGGTTCGACTCGCTGATGGGTGTCGAGCTCGTCACCGCCCTGGAAGCTCGCCTGGGCATCCAGGTACCGGTGATGGTGCTCAGCGAGGCCGGCACGCTGGCCAAGCTCTGCGACTACCTGATGCTCAAGCTGCGTGGTGACGATACCGAGACCGACAGCGACGAAGACGCGCTCAGCGGCCTTGCCGCCCAGCACGGCGTCGATGCGTTGCAGAACGGTGGCGGATCCCGGGGCGAAGGCGACGGGGGCCGATCATGAGCCAACCCCGCGACGCCCTCAAGCAGCGCCTGCTGCAGGAAGCGCGCCAGCGCCGCCAGCAGCGCCCGGAGGGGGACACCGCCCCCAGGCCCGCCGCCACCAGCGTCGACGAGCGCTTTACCCGCTTCGACCGTCACCCGGGCTACCAGCAGCTCAAGATGATGCGCGAGGGCGGCAAGCGGCTGGGCATCCCCGACCCGTTCTTCAAGGTCCACGAGAGCACCGCCGGCGCGACCACGGTGATCGGCGGGCGGGAGTGCATCAATTTCGCCAGCTACAACTACCTGGGGCTGGCACACCACCCCCGGGTGATCCAGGCCGGTATCGACGCCCTGGAGCGCTACGGCAGCTCGGTCTCCGCCAGCCGTCCGGTCTCCGGCGAGCGCCCGATCCACCATGAACTGGAGCAAGCGATCGCCGAGACCTACGAAGTCGAGGCCGCCGTGGCCTTCGTCAGCGGCCACGCCACCAACGTCTCGACGCTGGGCTACCTGCTCGGCCCCAAGGATCTCCTCCTCCACGACGAGTACATCCACAACAGCACCGTGGTCGGCGCCCAGCTTTCCGGCGCGCGGCGGATGAGCTTCGCGCACAACGATCCGGTGGCGCTAGAGACCCTGCTGGCACGTCATCGTCGCCAGTTCGAGCGTGTGATCGTGGTGATCGAAGGGCTCTACAGCATGGATGGCGATGCCCCTGACCTGAAGCGCTTCGTCGAGATCAAGCAGCGTCACCAGGCCTGGCTGATGGTGGACGAGGCCCACTCCTTCGCGGTGATGGGCGACCGGGGGCTGGGGCTGCGGGAGTACTGCGACGTGGCACCCACCGATGTGGACATCTGGATGGGCACGCTCTCCAAGACCCTCTCAGGCTGCGGTGGCTACATCGCCGGCTGCCGGGAGCTGGTGGAGATGCTGCGCTACTTCGCGCCGGGTTTCCTCTACAGCGTGGGGATGCCGGCGCAGGTGGCCGGGCCATCCCTCGCCGCGCTCCAGGTGATGAAGGACGAACCCGAACGGCTGAAACGCCTGCACGACATCTCGCGCTACTTCCTCGAGCAGGCCAGGCTCAAGGGCTTCGACATCGGCGAGAGCATCGGCGTCGCCGTCGTACCGATCATCGTCGGCAGCTCCGTGCTCGCCGCCGGCCTGTCCGATGCCCTGCTCCAGCACGACATCAACGTGCAGCCGATCCTGCACCCGGCGGTGCCCGAGAAGAGCGCGCGGCTACGGTTCTTCCTCAACTGCGACCATACCCGCGAACAGATCGACCAGACCCTCGACGTACTGGAAACGGAGTGGAAGGCGCGGGCCAACTAGCGTACGTCCCTTCCTGAGGGCGACAAGACACGGCCTTGCCACCTGACGGGTGACAAGGCCGTTTGCGTGTTGGGAGATATCCGGATCCGCGCTACCGTTCAGTCCTGCTGTTGTCCCGCGGCCGTTTGGATGCTGTCGATCAGATCCTCGCCGTATTCATCGATGAAGCCCTGCCAGACTGGCTGTACCGCTTTCTGGAACGCCTCGGTATCGACGTCGCGATTGACCTCCATGCCATCGGCCTCGAGTTGGGAGATCATCTGCTCGGCCTGATCGATGTTCATCTGCCGCTGCATCGCGGTGGCGTCGTCGGCGGCCTTCTGCACGATCTGCTGCTGCTCCGGCGTCAGGCTGTCGAAGCGATTCTTGTTCATCGCCAGCAGCAGCGCCGCATAGGCGTGATTGGTCATCGACAGATACTTCTGCACCTCGTCGAAGTTGAACGACACCACGATACCCAGCGGGTGGTCCTGGGCGTCGACTACCCCGGTCTCCATGGCGGTGTAGAGTTCATTGACCTGGATCTGCTGCGGGTTGGCGCCGAGCAGCTCGAACATGTTGTTGAGCACGATGGAGTTGTTGACCCGCATGCGCAGCCCTTGCAGATCCTCGGGCTCGCGGATCGGCCCCCGGTTGTTGGTCATCTCCCGGAAACCGTTCTCGGGAAACGCCAGGCCCTTGAGGCCGGCGCTCTCGAGTTCGCTCATGACACGATCCCCCGGTTCGCCATCGAGGGCGTTGAAGGCGGCCTGGTGATCGGAGAACATGAATGGCAACGTGAAGGCGGCAGCCTCGGGCACCAGCCCGGTGAAGTTGTTGAGCCCCGAAAGCGTGATGTCGATGATGCCCGAGCGAGTGCCATCGATCATCTGCGAGTCGTTGCCCAACTGGCCGTTGGGGAAAATCTGCACCTTCAGCTCGCCATTGCTGGCGCTCTCCACCTCCTCCTTGAACTTCTCCGCCAGGGTCTGCTGCAGATCGCTCTGCGGCGCCGGATGCGCGAAACGCAGCGTCGTCGCGGCCATGGCGGAACTCGACACGAGCGCCAGCCCGAACAGCGTGGCGGTGGTTGCCTTGATGATCTTGTTCATGACACCTCTCCTTGCCTTGTTTTGCGCTTTCACGCCTTCAGGCGCTAGACGATCAGCCAATGCATCGGCACCGTGATGATCTGAGGCACCAGCACGAACAGCGCCAGCAGACCGATATAGACCAGAACGAAGGGATAGACGCCGCGCACGGCGTTGGTCATGGTCGTGTTACCCACGCCGCACACCACGTTGAGTACCGTGCCCACCGGCGGCGTGATCAACCCGATGCAGCAGTTGATGACGAACATCAGGCCGAAGTAGATCGGATCGATGCCCGCCGCCTTCACCAGCGGCATGAACAGCGGCACCAGGATCAGGATGGCGGGCGCCAGATCCATCACCATGCCCACCAGCAGCACCACCACCATGATCGCCGCCATCAGCAGCTTCGGATCGTCCGCCAGCGGCCCCAGCAGGCCGGCGAGCTGCTGCGGCAACTGGGCGATGGTGATCACCCAGGAGGCGACCATCGCCGCGCCGACCAGGAACATCACCAGGGCGGTCGAGCGCCCGGCACGAATCAGCACCGCCAGCAGCTTGCGCGCGTCCAGCTCGCGATAGACCACGGCGGAGACGGCAATGGCGTAGACCGCCGCCACCACGGCCGCCTCGGTGGGCGTGAAAACTCCGAAACGAATCCCGACAATGATGATCACCGGCAGCAGCAGCGCCCAGACACTATCGCGCAGCGCCTTCAACCGCTCGCTGCGGGAGGCCTTCGGCTGCGGCTCGAGGTCCGATTTACGCATCATGAAGCGCCAGGTGATCATCAGCGCCAGGCCCATGAAGAGCCCCGGCACGATCCCGCCGATGAACAGCTTGGCGATGGACAGGTTGCCCGCCACCCCCAGGATGATCAGCGGCAACGAGGGCGGAATCACCGGCGCGATGATGCCGCCGGCGGCGAGTAGCCCCACCGAGCGGGAGGCGGGATAGCCGCTCTTGCGCATCATCGGATAGAGGATGCTGACCAGCGCCGCTGCGTCCGCCACCGCCGAACCGGAAAGCCCGGCCAGCAGCAGCGAGGTAATGATGGCCACGTAGCCCAGTCCGCCGCGCCAGTGCCCCACCAGCGCCATCGCCAGGCGCACGATACGATCCGACAGACCACCCACGGCCATCACTTCGCCGGCCACCATGAAGAACGGAATGGCCAGCAAGGCAAAATTGTCGACGCCATTGACCAGCGACTGGGAGACGATGTCGGCGCTGAACATGCCCATCTGCAGCATCAGCGCCCCTGCCGCCGCCAACAGGGCGAAGGCCACCGGCAGGCGCAGCAGGATGGCGCCGATCAGCACCGCCAGAAACAGCGCAAGGGTCATGGCCTGGTCTCCTGGTCACGGCTGCGCGGCGACGCTTCGCTCGAGATCGCGCTTGGCGCGTCCTCGATACCCGGCGCTATCGCACCGGCAGCGCCGACGCCGGGCGCCTCCGAGTACCCCGGGCGCAGCAGCCCGAGCGTCGCGGTCACGCTCATCAGCGCGCCGGAGACGACGCCAGCGAGATAGAAGAGCCCGGTGGGCAGGCCGGTGAGCGGCGAGATGTTGTGCCAGTTGGCCAGCGTCTGGCGCCAGCAACCGATCAGCAGCATGAGCGAGGCGATCAGGATCACCAGCCACAGCAGCCGGCCCAGGACCAGGCGTACGGGGCGCGGCAGGCGATCGAACAGCTCGCCGACCGCCAGGTGCTCACCCTCCTTCAGGCAGAGCGACGCTCCCAGCATGACGATCCAGACGAACCCCAGCCGCGACAGCTCGATGCCGGGGCGCAGCCCGGAAGCGAACCCGTAGCGCAACACCACGTTGACGAACACCAGGATCATCATTGCCGCCATCAGCGCGGCGATGGCCCACTCGATTCCACGCCAGAAAGTCCGAACCGCCGTCATGGTTGCCTCCCGCCCTCTCGGGTCAGCCTGTCATCGCGCCTGCCCGCCATCGGGCAGACGATCGAGCTCGGCGATATAGCGCTGTGTCACGGTAATATCCTCGTCGCCGAAGCCGCGCCGGCCCAGATCCTCGTAGAGCGCCGCCAGGGTGGTCAGCTGAGGCGCCACCACCCCACCCCGTACCGCCTCGTCGGTCGCGAAGCCGAGATCCTTGATCATGTAGCGGGCCAGGCCGGATGGGGTGTAATCCTTGTCGATCAGGCGCTGGCGTCGCGACGCCAGAAAGCGTCCACCGGCATAGCCACCCCCGAGGCAGTCGAGCAGCTTGGCCAGATCGAGCCCGGCGCGCTCGGCGATCACCGTGGCCTCCGCCAGCGCCACCATGGTCGAAGCGACCACCATCTGGTTGCACGCCTTGGCCACTTCGCCGGCCCCCAGCGGACCCAACAGCGTCGGCGTGCCGAAAGTCGCCAGTAGTGGCCGGGCCACCGCGAAGGCCGCTTCGTCGCCCCCGACCATGACCGAGAGCGTGCCCGCCTCGGCACCATCGGCACCGCCCGAGAGCGGCGCATCGAGCAGCCGGACCCGGCCATCGGTACGTGACTCGAGTTCGGCGGCCAGCTCACGGACGCCAGCCGGCGAGGAGGTCGAGCAGATCACCAGCAGCAGCGGCCCGGAGAGCCCCGCCAGCAGGCCCTCCTCGCCTTCGAGCAACGCCCGCAACTGCGGCAGATCGGGCAGCACGGTGATGATCACGTCGCTGGCAGCCGCCAGCTCCCGAGGGCTGTCGCACCATTCGGCGCCGGCATCCAGGGCTGGCCGGGTCCGCTCCCGCGAGCGACCGTGAACGCTGACCTGGGCGGCAACGCCCGCTGCCAGCAGGTTGCGGGCCATCGGCATGCCCATGCTGCCAAGCCCGATCATGCCCACCCGGCACCGGCTGCCGGCGCCAGGATCGGCATCGGATCCGGAAGTCTCCTCGAACGTCGCCATGGCATCGTTCTCCTAATCGCGACCGCCGCCATCGGCGGCAAGGTTCATGGGATTGGCAATACGCTCCGCCATCGCCTGGAGCGCTTCCACCGCCCGCATCTCGATGTCGTCGTCGCAGCGCTCCTGCATCAGCGACGTCCCCAGGGCGTAGGCCTGTTCGCCGCTGTACTGGGGCGCGACCGTCACCGCCAGCCCGCGCACGCCCGGGAAGACCTCGCCCACGTCGCGACCATAGCCACGGCTGCGCACCGCGCGGATCTTCTCCACCAGGGCGTCGAGATCGGTCACCGAGCGGTCGGTCCAGCCGGGACGTGTGGCGGGATCGTGAAAGCGGCGGCGAAGCTCGTCGTCGTCGAGTCTTGCCAGCAGCGCGTTGCCCACCGCCGTGATCGAGGCGGGAAAGCGACTGCCGATACTGGCGGTCATGCGCAGCGGCATGCGCCCGGCGTGAGCGGCAAGGTAAAGCACCTCGGTCCCGTCGAGCACCGCCAGCTGACAGATCTCGTCATGCAGCAGCGGGGTCTCGTTGCAGGCCTGGTAGAACGCCTGGACCGGGTCGTCGGTGCGCAGATAGGCGCCGCCCAGTTCCACCAGCCGCCGCCCCAACCGGTAGCCATTGCCGCTACGGGCGATCAGCCCGTCGGCTTCCAGCGTCAGGCAGATATTGAACAGCGACGAACGGGCGACCGAGAGCTGGCGCGCCATCTCGCTGACGCCCTGCGGGTTGCCACCGGACTTCTCCAGCAGCGCCAGCACCCGAATCGCCCGGCTCACCGCCGGCGTTCGCTCGCCCTCGCCCGCCATCAGTAGAACTCCACGGTATCGACACGATTGACCATCGGCTCACCATCGAGATAGCGACGCGCGTTGTCGACGAACAGCTCGGCGATGAGGCGGTCCTCCGCCTCGCTCAGCGCCGCGGTATGCGGCGTCAGCAGGACATTGGGCAGATCCCACAGCGGCGAATCGGACGCTAGCGGCTCCACGGCGGTGACGTCGAGCACCGCCAGCCCCACCTGGCCGCGCTCCAGCGCGCGGATCAGCGCCGGTTCGTCGATCACCGTGCCGCGCCCCACGTTGACGAGGGTCACGCCGGGCTTCATCGCCGCCAGCAAGGCATCGTCCACCATGCCCAGCGTGGCGGCCGTGCCGGGCAGCGAACTCACCACCGCGTCGGCACGGGCCGCCGCCTCGTGCAGCCGGTCGGGAGAGATGATCTCGTCGACATGCTCGACTGGGCGCTGGTGGCGCGAGACGCCCATCACGTGCGCGCCGAGCAGCGACAGCTTGCGTGCCACTTCGCGACCGATACCGCCCAGCCCCAGCAGCAGCACGCGCTGTTCGCTGACCTGCCCCATCATCCAGCGTCCGCTCCAGTGGTGGGCGCGCTGCTGGTCAAGAATCCGCGGCAGTTGCTTGGCGCCGGCCAGCACCCCGAACACGGCGTACTCCGCCAACGGCCCGCCGTGGACCCCGGCGGACGTGGTAAAGCAGACCCGTGCCAACTGCTCGGTGGACAGATTTGCAGCCTTCACCTGGCCGCCACCGCCAGCCGCCATGACGTGCACCCAGCGCAGCGCCGGGTTGGCCTCGACGACACGGGCCAACCGGGCTGGATCGACATCGGGTATGCCGTAGAGCACCTCGGCATCGGCGAGCAGCGCGTCGAAGCGGGCTTCCTGCTCCGGGGTACGCCGGAAGGCAGGATCGCCGCCAAAGTCCGCCGGATGGCGCATGGGCGGCAGTAGCGACTGATCCCGCATGAGCGCGAGGCGAGGCTCGCGGGCCCCGATCCATTCGCACAGTTCCTCGCTCAGCGGTGTCGCGACCGCTACCCGCAGCTTGCCCTCGTTCATGAACCGTCCGCCTCTCCAGAGCCCCACTATCGTCCAATGAGCTGAACGTCGTTCAGCAGAATGTACAGTGGTATTCTGGGATCGTAAGCACGTCTTTGGTCGCGAGTAGACGCCGGGCAACTGGTACATTGGTCTGAAGCATCGATGGAGGTAGCGTCATGAAAGCCCTGGTCATCCATGGGAAGCAGGACCTGCGCAGTCAGGAGTGGGAAACGCCCCAGCCACGCCAAGATGAGGTGCGCGTGCGCATCGCCTGGGGCGGGATCTGCGGTTCGGACCTGCACTACTACCATGAAGGCGCCAACGGGGCGTTCGTGGTGCGCGAACCGCTGATCCCCGGCCATGAACTGTCGGGCACCGTCGATCTCGATCCCTCGGGGGAGCTGGCGCCGGGTACGCCGGTCACCTTCCATCCCGCCACCTTCGGCGAGTGCCGGCCGGGGCTCGAGGGGCAACCGCACCTGTGGCCGAACGGCGGCTACCTGGGTTCCGCCTCCACCACCCCGCACACCCAGGGCGGCATGAGCGAATACCTGGTGATGAAACGGGAGATGATCCGGCTACTGCCGGCGGGCCTGCCGCTCAGGCGTGCCGCGCTGGCCGAACCGCTGGCGGTGGCCCTGCACGGCATCAACGTGGCCGGTGGGGTCGAGGGCAAGCGCGTGCTGGTCTGCGGCGCCGGGCCGATCGGGCTGCTGGTCGCGGCTGCGACGCTGGCCAAGGGGGCACGGGAAGTGACCGCGACCGACCTCCATGAGGGGCCGCTGGAGCGGGCGCGAGCGCTGGGAGTGCATCACACGCTGCGGGTCGGCGAGCAGACGCCGGAGCCTGAGTCCTTCGATGTGGCGCTGGAGTGCTCCGGCGCGCCGGCCTCGATCGACACCGCCATCCGGGCGGTACGCCGCGCCGGGGTGATCGCGCAGATCGGGATGATGGGCGCCGGCCCGCAACCGCTGGAGCTGGCACTGCTGATCTCCAAGGAGATCCAGCTGCGGGGCTGCTTCCGGTTCAACGACGAGGTCGACGACGCCATCGCCCTGCTCGCCAGCGACGCGCGTTTCGACCAGGTCATCACCCACGAGATGCAAGCCGACGACGCCGTCGAGGCGTTCAACATCGCCAAGGACGCCCAGGCCTCGGGCAAGGTCATGATCCGGCTCTGGCCGCAGGATTAATGCCTCTTTCGAGCTTATAAAAAGAGAAAGGCAACCAGATGGTTGCCTATAACCCCTTACCAGTTGCTCATCCTATATCAGCAAAAACTTGTCTTTGGCGCCTCGTTCCTTAAGCTGAAATCTCGTGACACTAGAATCGCGAAAGCCCGCGGACGACAAGGAAAACCATGAACAATGCCAAAGGATGGCTGCTGGGTAGCGCCATCGGTCTGATCTGCCAAACCGCCCAGGCCGATGGCTTCGATTTCGCCGACCTGATCCAGATAGGACAGGCCCTGCCGGACATCGAGACCGGGGGCGCAGCGGCCTCCAATACCCAGGCGACGCTGACATTGAGCGACGGCCGGGAAGTCACCGTGACCTCGCCGGACGGCACCACTCCGCTCTCGAAGCTGGTCGGCACCGACGACGCCACCTTCGTCGTCGACGGTAACCCGGTGAACTTCTCGACGGCGTCGACCAGCCTCGAGGACGCCTACGACGACAGCGGCGAGCCAACCACGTTCTCCATCTCCAGCGTGGTCGAGACCCGGCCGGTCACCCTGAGCTGGCAAGGCGCGCTGGATGACGCCGACGACGGCAACACCTTCGACGCCACGCTCAACGGCCAGCCGATCACGCTGACACTGCCGGAAGGGACGACGCTTTCCAACTTCAAGGGCTCCACCCCGATCACGCTGACCGATGCGAAAGGCAACGTGCTGGTGGACGGCGCCTCCTTCAACAGCCTGTCCAGTTCGGCACTGCTCAAGATCGCCTCCCAAGTGGGCATGCTCGATACCGACATGGCCCTGCGCGGCGCGCAGAAACAGGCCATGGCGCAGAATTTCGGCCTGATCGCCAGCCAGATCGATGCCGCGATGCAGCCCGGATTCGCGAGCGGGAGTCGCGTTGCCGTAGACGGCCACGGCGCGGAGGCCAACGGCGTCAGTCTATGGGTCGCATCCGAAGCCAGCGACCTGGCCGGCCATGCCGATACCACCGGCTACGATGGCCACGGCAAGGCCGCTTTCGTCGGTGTCGACAAGCGCTTCCGCCATACCTACGGCAGGGGGTTGATCGGCCTGGCGGCCGGGCACAGCGAGATCGATATCACCACCCACGGCAACGCTGCCAAGGTGGATCTGGGCGGGAATGTCATCGCGCCCTACGCCGCCATCTCGTTCGACAGCCGCGACTGGGGCAGCCTGACGCTGGATGCGATAGGGCTTTATCAGGATCTCGATGGCAGCAGTCGCAACCGCTATCTGGCGGGGGATCTCGAGCTGGATGGCGAGCGCTGGGGCGCGCGGGGTTCGACGACCTACTTCCTGCCGCCATGGCAGCGGGCGCATCTCGGCATCACCGCTGGCGGCGCCTACCTCAACGACAAGCTGCGCGGCGCCTACCTGGGCACCGAAAGCAACTACGGTATCGAGCTGGGCGAGGTCTTCGGCGGGTTGAAGTTCAGCTACGAGCTGCCCGCCGGCCAGCTTTACGCCAGCGCGATCCGCTACCACAACATCACCGCCGCGGTGGACAGCCAGGTGAACCTGATCGAGGGCGACGACAAGAATCGCAATGAACTGCGCGTCGGCGCCTCTCATTCGCTGGGTCACAACCTGGACTTCGACATCTCCGGGCTGACCGTGGTCGGCGACAGCGACACCGAGTACCGCAAGATCCAGGCGACCCTGGCCTATCGGCTTTGAGCCGTGGGGGCGTGACGCTCACAGCAAGGCGCGTTTCTGCTCCCAGGCCCAGGCGTGCTGGACGATCGTATCGAGGTCCGCGTAGCGGGGGCGCCATCCCAATGTCGCCTTCGCCGCGCCGGCATCGGCCACCAGTCTTGCCGGGTCGCCCGCCCGGCGCGGCGCATCGGTGAACGGCACGCGGCGGCCGGTCACCCGCTCGACACTATCGAGGACTTCCTGGACGCTGAACCCGCTGCCGCTCCCCAGGTTGAATCGCGCCGTCGGCTTGCCCTCGAACAGGTACTCCAGCGCCAGCAAGTGGGCGTCGGCGAGGTCGCAGACGTGGACGTAGTCGCGGATACAGGTGCCATCGCCGGTCGAGTAGTCGCGGCCAAACACCTTCAGCGCCGGCCGCACGCCCATCGCCGTCTGCAGCGCCAACGGCACTAGGTGGGTCTCGGGGTCGTGGCGCTCGCCGATCGTGCCATCCGGGCTCGCGCCCGCCGCATTGAAGTAGCGCAGCGATACCGAGCGCAGGCCGTGTGCCAGCTCGAAATCCGCCAGCACACGTTCGATCATCAACTTGCTGGCGCCATAGGGGTTGAGCGGCTGGGTGGGATGGGACTCGTCGATCAGCGGCCGGCAAGGCTCGCCGAAGACTGCCGCCGTCGAGGAAAACACCAGCACCCCGACACCGTGCTCGATCATCGCCTCGAGCAGGGTCAAGGTCTTGGCGACATTGGTGCGATAGTAGATCGCCGGATTGCTGACCGACTCGCCGACCTCGATCAGCGAGGCGAAATGGAGCACGCCGTCGAGGGCATGCTGGCGAAACAGTTCATCCAGCAGCGCCCGGTCGCCGACATCACCGATGCAGGTCGTCGCCCCGCCACTGCTCTCCCGCCAACCGCTGGAAAGATCGTCCAGCACCACGACATCGTGCCCGGCACGCTGCAGGCTGGCGACCATATGCGACCCGATGTAACCACAACCGCCCGTCACGAGTAGCTTTTTCATCACGAATCTCACCACGGAACGCGCGCCCAGGTGGAGGCCAGAGCCTCCATTGTCATCGACGCGACGCAAAAGCGTCATCTTACCGCACCATGACTCGATCCTCTCAATGACAGCGACAAAAACTAGCCCCGCAACCCCACTTGGCGGCAAAGCGTGGGCGACCTGCTGCCGAGCCGACTCGACCTCAGGGCATTCGATGTCGCCGCGATAGCCCGAACCAGCCGGCCAGGATCGACAGCCAGGATCGCGGCCTCGGGGCCTCGCGACCGGGCACTGCATGATCCCGGGGTGTCACGCTCGCGGGCGAGGGCTCGCTCGCCGCTTTATCCTCCTCCGGGACCACGACCACTTCATGCCGAGTCCCCTTCAGGAACGCCACCGCCCTGTCCCGCTCTGGGGTATCGAGCTTTTCCTTGATCAATACCGTCGCCCGTTCGGCCCGATCCAGAATGGCCAGCTTGTCGGCCGCGATGAGCGTTTCGATATCGAGCTCTGACAGAAAGCGCTCTCGATCACGGTCATAGGCCCGGAACTCTTCCTCGGGCCAGAAGAAGCGACGATGCACGGTCACGTTGCGATGAGAGCGATAGCCGGGCCGATTCATTTTCAGCAGGCTTCTCTGGGAAGGGCGGCCTCTCAACGACAGCGACAGGTACTCCGCCTCCGAGCGATACATCCGATGGATGATATAGGCGCTTTTGGGCTTCATCACACTCTGGGCTGCCAGCTCCGACTGCTGCTCGTCGAAGGTCATGGGCGCGCCATCGGCATCCAGCGGCGTCACCTGTGCCCCGAAGATGGGATGGTGGACTCGCACGTGCCTGATATCGATGCCGTCGAGGGGGAACAGGGTCTTCAAATGGGAGGAGAGCTCGTAGCCTGCGCCACGCTGTAGCGGCGTGAATGGGGCGCGCTGGCCCAGTTCGCAGTGCCATAGATGACAGATAGGCTGAGGCTGGCCATCGCCGCTGATGGCGGCCACGAAACGATCGACGGGCGTGGCGAAATCGTTGGGCACCCAGAACTCATCGACATCCAGGAACAGCAGCCAGCCGAAACCTTCCTGACGCGAGCGATCCAGCTCCTTGGCGTAGGCGATGGTCTGGAGCTTGGCGCCGACACCGGGGTCGCAGAGATCGACCCAGTCGATGAATTCGTAGCTGACCTGCGGATAGGTGCCACGGATTCGCTCCAGCACGGCGGCCGAAGCGTCAGAGGTGCGATTGATATAAACGTGAATCGCGTCGAAGCCGAAATGAAGATGGTGAAAAACCCATTCCGCCAGGTAAGGCCCCTCATCCTTGGCGACAGCGCAAAGCTTGAACGTAGGCTTCATGAACTCTTCCCTTGGAGCGCTATCGCCCCTTGTTATCGTTGGCGCGTGCAATTTAGGCGTCGCGGTCGTATGCGCGAGAGCCACGGCAGTCCGGCAGGACACGGATATCTTTCGGCCTGCGACAAACAGCGCCCACCAGCATCGGTAGTCGTCACCGTCACGGCAAGATGGTTTATCTAACACTCATTTTTTGACATACGATCAGGCTGCTAACGGCCTAATTTTAATGAGCGGCGATGCCACGCAATGACGCTGGAGCTCAGAGAAATCCCGCGCCCAGAAACGCAGAAAGCAACCCGAAGGTTGCTTTCCATTAAAACAAAACGCTATATAACAGCAAACCTATCATTATGAATAGCACTTTTTATCACCCGCACCCAGCAAAGCTTTAATATACAATCAATGCATCCTGACACCATAAAAGTAATAAAACTGCATGACACAAGGAAAAGATTACAAAATTAAAAACTCAAACTCAGAGGTTGGCTTTCATCTTTAAGCTTTTCTTTCGAAATCGAACCACGCAACACCTTCAACCGAGTATTCTTTGGCCATTTGTTGACTGCGACGTCGAGAATGGTTTCCGCTTCCTCCAACCTCCCCAAGTAATAGCATGAAACTGTCAACTCAATATGGCTCATCACATTAGGAGATAGATTAAATGCCATGTTGGCAGCATCATATGCTAGAATATAATCTCCTAATTCTCTATGAATCCTAGAAAGAACACGATGGCAAACAGATTTATTGGGGTAACGAGTGATGCAGCGAGAGGCCATTACTTTAGCTTGCTGAAGCTCCCCTAAAACACAGAGAGATTCAGCTGCAACCAAAAAGACCCTCGATGAAGGGTCAGCCCGCATTGTGTAAGACTCACACAGCTTCAATGCTTCAAGGGGAAAGCCACTATCCAGCGCCTTTTTTGCAATTGCTGTCACCCTATCTTCACCAAGCATTACAACCATGGAGTAAACGTCGGAGTTTCTTAGGATGTACCACAAATTTTTTGAAGCCAGCAAACGTTCAAATTCATCATGGTAGTTATTTCGAAGAGTAAGCCCCAAAGACAGCATCGATTTAGCACAATACTCTGCCAAAGTAAGCGATCTGGACCTATTCGCCAAATTATAATAATAATGAGACAGCGTACGCCTATACTTTGATAAAGCGTAAATATCTGTCGCGGTTAGGTCGTTTGAAAGGCAGGACGTAACGAACTCGTCCAATATGCCAGCGTCACGCATCCATTGACTTACGACGTGTCCAACGAAGGGCATTTGAAATCTAATTACATTTTGGCCATCTAATCGTTCTACGTGTTTGCGATCCAACTCAAAAAAAGGATCGTAAACAACATACACTTTTTTGGCCAGCACTAACCCTTCTTTAGCATCATAAAAATCACCACCCCAGTCTTGGGCTCTCCCCTCTTCATAGCGTGTTTCCCAAGGCACTAGTTCAGGATGCAATGTTGACTGAGGATTGAATGCAATCACAGTCGATTCAGGGCAAACTCTTGAAAACGCTAGAGCTGCATACCCACCCATCGAAGAACCGTAAAAGAAAACCTTATGAAAGTTAGAAAGAAAAGATTTTAGCGAATATGAACGGAAAAAGGCATGAAGAGAAGCCCCACGATACCAATCCACTTTTTTAGGCTTTATCGCTAGCACGGCATAGCCTTTATTATTGAGGTATTTTGCCCCCCAAGCCTCTCGTTCCTTATTAAGCCGGGGTTTATGCGGATTATTCGCATTCTCAAAAGTAACAACCAATGCGCTAAGATCGCCTGCTATATAGTCAATATAATAGCCTTCAATCTCTTTTGACTCGACCTTGATCCCGGATGAGTAAGTGTAGTTGTAATCAAACATAGCTTCGCGACACACCGCTCAAACCAATATTAATTTAATCAGGATAAAGCTGATTATACATCAACCTCTTCCCAACGAGCAACTATTAACAATCAAAACTATCTGTTCTAAACGATTGATATAAGCGCAACCCATTTAGTCACCACCAAATAGGTCACGCGTATAGGTTTTATACACAACGTCCATTAGTTCTTCCGCCATGCGATTGGCAAGAATTATATCGCAACGCGCCTTGAATTCGGCTAGATCAGCGATTACTTCAGAATTAAAAAACTTAGAATCATTGATCACTGGCTCATAGACAACCACTTCAATACCCTTGGCCTTGATACGTTTCATGACGCCTTGCATCGCACTTGCGCGGAAGTTGTCTGATCCCGATTTCATAATGAGGCGGTAGACGCCAACAACCCTCGGTTGACGATCGATAATCGTTTGGGCGATGAAATCTTTGCGCGTGCGATTGGCCTCTACAATAGCGGAAATAAGATTATTTGGGACGTTTTCGTAGTTGGCTAGGAGTTGCTTGGTATCTTTTGGCAGGCAGTATCCACCGTAACCAAAACTTGGGTTATTGTAATGCTGGCCAATGCGAGGATCGAGGCCGATTCCCTCGATTATTTGTTTCGCGTCCAGACCATGGGTTTCGGCATAAGTATCCAACTCGTTAAAATAAGCCACCCGCATGGCAAGATAGGTATTAGCAAATAACTTGATTGCCTCGGCCTCGGTGCTATTTGTCAACAAGACATCGATATCAGTCTTGGCTGCTCCCTGCCTAAGCAGTTCCGAAAATTTCTCAGCACGCTCTGACCGCTCTCCAACAATGATTCGCGAGGGGTACAAATTATCATAAAGAGCCTTACCTTCACGTAAAAACTCCGGAGAGAAAATTAAATTCTCCGTGCCGAACCGAACTGAAGCCTCCCTAGTATATCCCACTGGCACCGTCGACTTGATCACCATCACAGCTCGAGGATTGACGGCCATGACCTGCTCGATAACCATCTCGACACTCGAAGTGTCGAAATAATTACTGATAGGATCGTAGTCGGTAGGAGTGGCAATAATAACGAATTCAGCGTCAGCATAGGCTATGTCGGCATTCAAAGTAGCCGAAAAACGTAGATCTGCACGAGATAAAAAAACTGATATTTCAGCATCCTCAATCGTGGAAACACCACTATTCAGCATCTCCACCTTCTCTGACACAATATCAACAGCGACGACATCATGGTGTTGGGCAAGTAGCATCGCATTGGAAAGCCCTACGTACCCTGTCCCTGCAACTGCGATTTTCAATTGCCAGTCCTTCACGATTTACAAAATTTATGACTCGATGGCTCCACTTTTGGCTGCCACTCAAGTCGTTGCCACCGCCCCAATCATATGTGTTTTGATCTATTGAACACGGTCGCAAGCTTTCATAGCCGCCGCTGCTTAATCACATGCCAGGAGGACTGCCCGCCCTTGGCGGCGGCTTTCGCGTCTTCCTGGCGACGCATGCGTTGAAGCACCCGGTACTGAAGCCGATTGAAGTAATCGAATCCCAGCCCCGGCAACGGCAGGAAGGGGTTGGTCCGGCTCATGCCCCACAGTGCCAGGCGTGAACTACCCGGCTCGGCGTTGCCCCGGGCATGGACGCCGAAGGTATTGGCGATGAGCAGCGTATTGGCCTTGACCCGGAACGGCCGAGGGCCGCCCTCGCCCAACCTTTCGGCCTCTTCCTGGCTGACCCGGAACGAGCCCCGCGCCGTGTAGCGATCCGCGTGCTCTTTCGCACGCAGGCTCATCTCATACTCCCACTTCAAACGTGCGCGGTGGGGTCGGTTGGAGCCCGGCACGAATACGAATGGGCCATTCTCGTCGGTCACGTCCTCGAGGTAGAGCCAGAACTTCATGGTGGGCTGGAAGGTATCGACGTGCAGGTTCTTCTGCGGGTCGCGCTCGGTGACGCTATCCAGGCAACCGTTGTGCACGTTCTCGATATGACAGATCGGCAAACGGGCATGTCCGGCGCAGTAGCGGAACAGCCGCTTCAACGCCGAATCTCCCAGCACTGCCTTGACCGTCGGCAACTGCTCGACGACTGCCGGTGCCAGCAGAATACGGTGGGTCTTGGTATCGCCCTGGCAGCACTCGCGAATCTCGCCTTCGTAGGCACCGATCTCCTGGATCAACGCCTGGAACTGTTGATCGGAGAGATAGTTCTCCTTGAGCACGTAGCCGAAACGCTGAAACTGCCGCCTGTCGGCCTTGTTCACCCCAGGCGCCAGCATCGCCATGCGAAGCCTAGACATCCAGTACGCCGAACATACACGAACCGCATGCAAACCATACCTATTTAGATAGTCATTACCAATAATAGGATTGGCAACGAAAGACTTGGCACCAGAAAAAAGCTCAGCAACCCAAACCGAGTAGCGCAACCAGAGTTTCATAATCAAATCCGTGCCAGACAAAAAAACTAAATATTTAAAGCCATTTTATGCTAGGGTCGGTCTTGTGGTGACTTGGACTGGAATTTCGCTTCACACACTAACCCCTCACTCTATACGCTAGATTTTATTAAATGCTATCTTCAATGCAAGAAAAAGCAATTTTGTATATTTCGTCCTCTAAAACAAAATCAGACTTGATAACGCTTAAATCCTGGCTAAAGCTCAACTCCTCCACATCCCCAAAATAAAATCTTACCTTTTCTTCTATATCTAATTTGTTATCAATAATACCCGCATATTCCTTCAACTTCTCGTACTTCTCTCCTTGATAGATCAAAGCTTGTTCAAAAAGAGAGGGAAGAGCATTTTCATGTCGGTCTTTTAACGCAGAAAAGAAAAGATCTAAATTTAGCCTTTTCCATCTAGGAACTCCGGAAAGTCTTCTAGGATGCAGTCTACGAACATGCTTCGCCAGCCAGTCGAGATAGCCCAATGAATAAAAATGCAACAGTTTTATATCTACTTCCATTTCATCATGCGATGAGAATGGCTTAGCCATGTGGATATTCAGTTTGAAACGGCCATTATTTCTTACGAAAACTTTACCATACGTGTGGCCTTGTAAGCCCGACACACAAGAAAAACACCATTCGCCAATTTCTTTTCGCTCTTGACGGCCCTTTCTATATTTAGGAAAAGGAAGATGGAATGAACTTGTAAAAAGATCTCTTAGTGACGTCGGGTGACTTGTGAAAAAATTTTCGGCCGGACGAACTCTACAAATATCTTTACTTGATCCAGCCAGAACATCGGAAATTTTATTTGAACATTCAAGCCATAAAAATTCATCGACATCTATATGGGTGAGCCACTCTGATTCACATTGCTTTATAGCATGATTAGCATTAAAAACCTGCCTGATCCGATGATCTACTGGTCGCACTCCACCATTGAACCTTTCCCAATAATCTCTATCACATCGGTAGACGTGCACTTTCGGAATGCTTGAAAAAAAATCATATTGATTTTCATCGGCATCATCCAAATAAAGATAAATGAAATCAGCCCCGACACTAAAATGGTAAGAAACAAAACTAGCGATTAGCGCAGAATGTGCTTTAACTGTACTTACAATGGACCAACTAGAGGTCATACAAAAACTCTCCAACCTATAAGATGACTGGAATAAGTTAAAAACGCTGTTCCCATTTCCATGCATGCTCTATAATCGAAACTAAGTCAGTATAGCTTGGCTGCCAATCTAAAATGTTTTTAGCTAAGCTAGAATCCGCTACCAGAACAGCGGGATCTCCTACTCGGCGATCTCCCTCTACTACGGAAATTTTTTTTCCATCCTTAGCGACAATCGATTGGGCAGCATCAATAACTTGCTGAACAGAAAAACCATTACCGTTACCTAAATTATAAGCCCTAGCTCCTAGAGCTTGGTTCTTAGTTAGCGATTTTAACGCAAGCGCATGTGCTTCACATAAATCTTCAACATGAATATAATCACGAACACAAGTTCCATCTTCCGTAGGGTAATCGCGTCCAAAAACAGTGATATTCTCTCGTCGTCCAGAAGCGGCCTGTAGTATCAAAGGAATGAGGTGGGTTTCCGGATCATGGCATTCACCCAATTCACCCTCAGGATCAGCACCGCAGGCGTTAAAATATCGAAGAGAAACTGAGTTAAGCCCATAGGCCACAGCATAATCCCGTAACACCTGCTCAATTACTAATTTGCTTGCACCGTATGGATTAATTGGTTTTTGGGGGTGTGATTCATCTATCGGCGTATATTCCGGCTCACCAAAAGTCGCGGCAGTAGAGGAAAAGATAAAATATCTCACATTACAAGACACCATCTTATCCAATAAATTTAAAGTGTTAACAACGTTGTTACGATAATACATAGATGGATGAGTCACCGACTCACCAACCAAACTATTGGCAGCAAAATGCATGACAGCATCGAAGGAGTTTTCTTGAAACAAACTATCGAGTAAAGCTATATCGCCTAGATCCCCCACCACTAACCGGCCATAGCGTGCAAGCTCACGATAGCCGGTACTAAGATTATCTAAAACTACTACATAATGTCCGGACCGTACCAATTGCTTAACCATGTGAGAGCCAACGTAACCAGCGCCGCCTGCCACTAAGATATTCATATAAAGGCCTTTACAGATCTTTCTCGAAAAAATTGGAATGAGTCACAATGGGGGTAATGGCGTCAGAACCTATAAGCTTAGCAACTTTCAACCAACTGTATCCCCTCTACAGCCTAAGAAGAATGATCTACCACTCGACGCTTTCAAAACCGCCTCGCATATTTGAATAATCCATCAATAATCAAGTAAACCCAACGCTTTTTTATCTCTGCGATAGTTGCTCTTTAACTTATCCGACAAACCAACGCTGAATGGTTTTATAGGAGTTGGCTTTGTAATCTGAGGATTTCGCCCCGTCATATCCATGAATCGCCGAACCACATTCATTGGATAATGAAGTGCCATCTCGGAAACAATGCTATACGCCTCATCAGAAATCTTGGATCTTTTCAATCCAGGATTAACACTGGGAGGTTCAAACTCGATCTCTGCTCCACTAAGCATCTGTAAGTAGCGATTTTCATCCTTGAAAATATCTTCGAAAATCGTAACAACAGGCTCTTTTCCTATTGCTTCCTTAATATCTTTTATTAAAGGCAACCATGAAAACTCCCTGACATACATTTCATCAAAGTATTCGTTAATAGAAAGGTAGGGGTAATGACGTAAATATTCACAATACCGAGAAATCAAGTAATCTTCAGGATTTCGAATGGTCAAATACGGTTCAATTTCATCCGCACACACAAGCTTTGAAAATTGCTTCAGCCTACCTAAAGCATTTTTATATGCACTCTTACCTCTAGGTTTATCAGTACCACCAAGAATGTTTTCATCTGAAAGTAACACTACTTTCTTCCATGACAAAAACTCTTTAGCCTCTTGCGAAAGTTCTTTTCCGCCACTTAAAATGGATGTAAAATATTCTCTTGTTTTATCTAGATCAAGATAGGCAATACCCGCTTCTGCGAGTTTATGCTGACTATTAAAAAGTCTTGACTGGAAGTGAGTGGTCGCCGTTTTATGGACCCCCAGATGAAGACGTAGGGTATTCACTCTATTCATTTAATTTGACCTAAAAACTCTGCTCCGAAACGCTCTTCTAAGTATAAAAGTTGCACTTCAGACTCTTTTATCAACTCCTCTTTCACCCACACTGGGAGTTCTAGACTTTTAGTTTTGTGCACAGATTTATTTAGATCATGGTAGTCATTCTCAGAAAGACCAAGAAAGCTTTCAAGTCTATTCATGACATCCCTTGGTTTTTCTCTAATATCGCCATAAGGTATATAAATTATATCACCACCGAAAATCTCATCCCATATTGGCACGTTCTTTTTGTAATTTGCCCGATTTTTATAACGAACTGCTGAGAACGCTTTTCGCCACTCACTTTCCGTTTGCGGAGCAGTCTTCCAAGCCCTATTAATCACCATTTTAACTTGACTAGCAGCTCTTTCATAAGGGTCGCGAATTATCCAAGCAACTTTCAAATCCGGCAGGTAATCTCGTAACCACTGAACACCATCTCGATGCATGGCACAATACTCGGGAGTTACCTCGCACACCACGCGAGCAGCCCCCGCATCCTCATGGTCAAAGATAGCTTCATACCAAGAGCGCGTAAAAGGTTCAAGACAAGTAATTTTCTCAACGTATTCTTTTTGGCGTTCTGTTCTAGCGTTCTTTCGAATTCTCTCTAACGCATTACGCACATGCCCCGCACCCCAAACTTTTGTACCAGTACCCTCACCAAAATGGTAATCAAAGTAATGTATTTCTTTTATATCAGGCAACCAAACTTGGGGATGCTGCTTCAATCCTTCATAAAGCCAGCTCGTCCCAGCTTTTTGAGAGCCAATACAAATAAAATTAGGTTTAACTTTCTTCACCAGCTTTCCTTAAATTAACTTTCTGACAAAAAAATGAGTCAAACCATCAGCCAAAGAGTCTGTGTCAAAAAACTCTATAGGCCGACCACTATCGTCGAATTCATAGTGTGTTAATGGCTTTGATATTTTTTCTTGGTCAACCAAAGCAGCTACTCTTGTCTGGATAGCACATTCATCGGGTATCCAAGAATATTTAAAAAAATATAGATCTTCGTTGTCTACCAAAAGATTATAAGAAGAAAAACGAGTCAGGCACCACCACTGGCTCCCAAAATGGACATTCAGGTCACGAGGTGTTCTTTTTTTCAAGCCCACTTTTTTTTGACACTTATACATCCAGCGATGAAGCCTTGGATGCTTTCTTTTATCAAAAAGATGCACAAATAAATAACGATCCTCACGTATCCCCGCTTTTATCCAATCTTTGTCTTTACATTCAATAAATTCCATTCCTGCGTTACGCGTGAGGTACTCGCGCAAAGACACTAACGGTTTAGTTGGGTAACAGTACTCGCTTATCAAATAAAAATAGTCGCTCATGAAACCATTTTTAAATGCATAGCGGAGCGCGCGAAGAGGAGCCTCAACTAGACCCCACTGCCCCCATCCACATCGCACGCGGTTACGCATAACGTGACAACGAGGATGAGAGTCGAGCTGATAACAGATGGTTTGGAACACTTTAAGGGAGGCTTTCTTGTCAAAATGGACAATAAGTCTGCAAGTAGAGTCATTGTCAAGAATCAACCGCGCTCGATTAACTATTCGCTCCACACTATCATGGCAGAGCATGATGAATGTCACTGTTAACAGACCATCTTCAGCAACTAGTAACTGGCTATCAGCTACCATTTCGGGCTGTCTGCTCGCTTGGATTGGTAACATACGGAGTTTCTTCTGCCCCACTTGGCCAAAGCATTTCCGGACTGATTTGCAAACGTTTACCTTGTGTCAGACGCTTTTGTGATTGACACCAGCGCCTCCAACCTCGCAACAATTGATCAGATTGCAATATCTTTTGCAGCTTTTTAAAATTTTGCTTGTGACGGTAATATCCCTTTTCCTTTCGTTTGGGATGCCAAAGATGTACTAACGTGCAGCCTTTTCGTCTAGCTTGTTCACCATAAAGCGCAAAATAAGCACGAAAGCCTCGGTACTCGCTAATATTTCCGCTACCCATGTTTCGGCTGTATTCGGGAGGGCGTGTAGCGATTGGAAAACGTGTGCTCAAACGGTGTAATAGCTCGAAATCTTCGGCACCGTGACCGCTAAATCCTTGATCATGCCCTCCCATATCAAGCAAATCCCGCCGATTAAGAACCATGCAAGAGCTGCCTTGAACCAAAAAATTGATGCAATCGAAAGGCCAAGATTTTCTCGTTCGAAAACACCAAGCTTCTTGTTCTCGATTCAGCGAAGTCATGAAATCCTGCGTTCCCATTTCATTGAGAAACGCTACAGGAATACAAAAGAAATTTTCTGGCCGGTTTACTAAATCGACCTCTCGGATATACTTAAATATACGTTCGTATACGCTCGCGGCACCTATGAAATCGACATCATGAAAGATGACTACCGGAGCTTTCGCATACTTGGCCCCATGATTACGGGCACGAGCTAATGAAAACCTCCGGTGCCCAGTTCGTATACGACGTAGCTGCAAGGCCTGACGATAGTTTTTCCAGTCTGACAATCTAGACCACAAATAGCGACCAACCGCATGAGAGCTTCCATCATCGACTACGACGATTTCGTAAGATGATGGTATCGTCACCATCAAGCGCTCGAGGCGCTCAATCTCTCGTTGATTGGGCTCAAGCGCTCGTATAGGAAGGATTATAGATGCAATTGGGTTCTGTTCAATCACGATGATCCTTGATGATCAGAATTAACATATTGATGATCAAGGCGATGAACAGCGCAATGACGGCGAAAACGACGATGTTATAAAGGCGTTCCGGCTGTTCCGGGTATTGCGGCATCGTCGGTGACTGAAGCGTGGAAAGCTGCTTGAGCTTACGCGCCGCCTCGACCTGGGTACTTTGTAGTGCAGATAGCGCTCCGGAGTAACTCTCTTCGGCAAACTTGGCCTGCAATTGCAGGCGTTGGTACTCGGAAGATACCGAGTTCAACGCATTACCGGACTGGGCCGCCAGCCGCTGCTTCTCTTTCTCAATCTGATCTTCCAGCGCGTTGATCTGACTCTTGACTCGTACGACTTCCGGTGAATTGGAACTCTGGAAACTGCTTAGCGCCGTTTTTTGAGCCTTGAGACTGGCCAGTTGCCCCTCCAGCGTGGAGACGACCCCGCTCAGGCTTTCGACCGTACCGGTCGGCGATACCAATCCGTTCTCATTCTGGTAATCCACCAAAGCTTGGCGGGTCTTCTCAAAAGTCGTCTGGAGCTGATCGACCTGCTGCTGTAGGAACTTGACTTGTTCTTCTGCCAAACGCCGTCCCATATCGTTCATATGTTGTTCGCCACGTTCTAGCAGAAGGTTGGCGATTAGATGCGCTTCTTTCGGATTGAACGCCTCGACATCAATACGCAACACGCCAGCATATTCGTCGAGCTCCACCGAGACGCGCTTGAGATAATAATCGTGTAGCTCCTCCAACGGGGCGTTCTCATTGCTAAGCCGGGTGAAGAAGTCGCCGCCACCGTGCGCGTAGTGTCCACGAAAGTTGGCATTTTCTACTAGGTATTGCAACATGTCTACCGAACGCAGGTAATCCCTGAGTAGCAACATATCGGCATTGTTGGCGCCCCCTCCGCCGGAGAGCAGGTTGCTGAAGCTCAGCTCCGGGGAGGATAGCTGAGGGCTTTCTAACACCACATGCGCATGAGAAACATAGCGATCACTAGCCCAGACCGCCCAATAGAAACTCACAAGAAAAATAGTCACCAGACAAATGATCCAATGAAGATGACGTGTCAATTTTTGCTTGATTGAAGATTTCATCAAATTCGCTTCTTTAATTCCGATCTAAGGGCCGGCTTCCTTTAAGCAGACGCTTGCTTGTGCCGCCTTAACTCTTTAAACCGCTTTTTCGCCCGCTGATGCCTGCGACGTAGGCTCTGCTTTTCTTCCTGCAGATTGGTTGCCTCCGCCTCATCTGTAGTCGTCTCGAGCCGGTACTGCGCGATAATTTGCTGCTTATGGAGTTCGTTTATCTCCCGTTTCAGCAAGTTGAGCTGGGCTTTCAGGCTATCGACATCGAGCTGTTCGGCCGGAGTTTGTTCATCATCATCTTCATCCGCAACGTCGGTAATTAGTCCACTCGAGCGATGGTAAGCTTCGATCGCATCGTCGATGCGATCAAACCAATACGCCTTTCCTTCATGGATGAAAATACCAGCTTCACACATCTGTTTCAGAGTGCCTTCACCATGAGAAACCATGATCAGGCTGGCGTGGTCCACCCGTTGTTTGAAAGCTTCCCTAGCCTTGGCCTTGAAGGCTCGGTCACCAACGGCAGTTGCCTCATCCGAAATATAGATATCGAAGTCGAACGCAAGCGATAGGCCGAACGCCAAGCGGGCTCGCATACCGGAGGAATAAGTATTGACCGGATCGTCAAAGGCTTTACCGATCTCGGCGAAATCCTGGACCTCCTCGATCAACTGGTGAAGACTTTTCTTGATGCCATGCACTCGGGCGACGAACTTGACGTTCTGGCGCCCGGTCATGGTGCCCTTGAAGCCTCCCGCCAAGCCTATCGGCCAGGAGACACGCCCTTTACGGATCACCCTGCCACGATCTGGGGTATCCATCCCACCAATAAGGCGTAATAGGGTCGACTTCCCCGCGCCGTTACGGCCCACTACCCCGACGCTTACACCATTGGGAATGGTGAGGTTGATATCCTTCAATACCCAGTCGCCACCATGAGGCCCGTGGTAGCGCTTGTAAAGATTCTGGATTTCAATCATCAATCACCTTGCCTTTAAGCGTGACGCAAAGCGGACATGCATCACCAAACCGAGAGTAAGAGTAGACAGGGCCCAGAACCATAGATATGTCATGTCGATACCAGCAATCGAATGATAACTATCGAAGAAGCTTAACCGCATACTTTCGATGCCATGTACGATTGGGTTCCACAGCAGATACTGTTGATACTGTGCTGGCACGTAGGTGACCGGAAAGATAACGCCTGAAATGAGCAACAAGGGTAGAGTAATAATCTTGACCACTCGTCCGACCTCAGGGACGAGTCCCGAAGCTACTGAGAGCAGTACACCAAGTCCAACGCCCAGCATCCAAAGTGAGAGCCAATCCATCATCACGCCAAAGGCATGATCAGGTATCAAGTCAATTTTTAAAAGTGAGCCGATGAGTATAAAAAGCAGAAAGATAAAACTGCGGATCATCCCCTCCACAAAGCAGCGGATCAATACCGGATCGATTGGTAGTATTTGGCGGTAGGTAAAGAGGCCGCGGTTAGCTTCCACCGCGCTCATGGGGCGTAACATGGCCTCCCTAAAGAGGTAGAAGCCCATCAACCCGACGATCATCCAAGGGATGAACTCCGCCCCAGTGATGTTTCTACCGCCCCGTATGTAGGCTCGAATAAAGATCATCACCGCGATGGTGGCAATGGGTTCGAAGATCATCCAGAACCAGGCCATGCGATCCGCCATGGTTCTGGCAATCATCTCGCGCAGATACATTGCGGACCAGACATCCCAGGTGACGCGCATAGGGTGACGTGGAGAATCCGGAACTTGTTCCGTATTGGTTACCATTTAACGTTCCTGCGCCCGCCGACATGTTGTCGCACGGGCGATCATACAGTGCTTGAAGAGAGGTTTAGAGATCCAGTGCAACCTTGGTCGCCACGGCCACTTGATAGAGGATCTGCGTGATGCTGCTGGCCAGCTCGATATTGCTGGTCGGCGCAGCCGGCAGCACGAGAATTTCGTCGCCAGCGCGAACCTTGGTATCCCCCGCATGCACAACGGCACCGTTCTTGTGCACGACGAGCACCTGGTCGTCATCCGCGCGGGGCGTGAAGCCGCCGGCCTGCTGGATGTAATCCTCGGCGCTCATGCCCGGCGTGAAGACCATAGCCTGCGGAATCGTCACTTCGCCGCTCAGCAACACGGAATCAGAGCTTTCCGGAATGGTGACCACGTCGCCGTCCTGCAAGCGCACATCCGCGATGCTGTCGCCGCGGGCTACCACGAGACGCCCGGTGGGTTGAGTTTGGCGCGCCTTCTGCACGAATTGCTGAATCAGTTCGGCCTGGCGAACCTGGATCTCACCCTCTTTCGCAGTGCGGGAAGGATAACCCAGGTAGGTCTGCTCGAGCCGGTCCAGGCTTTCGTTGAGTGATTCCTTCTGCTGCTCGGCGACACTCTCGCGGCGAATGGAGACATCCCGATAGCTGGTCATGCTCTTGGGCACGCTGATCGCGTTGAGGAACTCGCCCAGGTGGGCGTCCCGAGGCAGCACGTAGCGTGAAGGGCCGTAGTAGCTGCCCTCGACCTGCACCACGATACTCTCGCTGCGCTGGTCAGCACTGAACAAGACCTCATCACCCCTCCGTACATTGGCGGTGCGGAACTCGTTGAGCGTGAGATAGCGCGCCAGCGGGCCATCCGGGCGGTCACCGCGCAGCAACACGTGGGTCACGCCGGAACGCAGGCGCGCCAGGTTGATCACGTCGGCACCGGTGAGGGTCTCCCCTGCCAGCTCGTAGCGAAACGGTCGTTCGACGTCGCCCACCACCGCCACGGCCGGGCCGCGCGCTTCGACCACGACAGTGTCGCCATCGCGAAACTGGATCTGCGGCATATTGCCGTTGATCAGGAAATCGTAGAGATCGATGGTATCGACGGTACGGCCACCGCGCTTGATCGCGATCTGGCGATAGCTGCCCAAAGCCTGGTCGATGCCACCAGCCTGGTCGAGGAAGTAGAGCATCGAATCGCTGGGTGTACCGGAGTAGCGGCCCGGATTCTTGACATAGCCGGTCACGAACACCCCCACCGGCTGAACGCCCTGCAGGTTGGTGTAGACCTCGACGTTTTCCGGGTAGACCGATTTGATCGCCGCGGTGACGCGGGAGTTGAGTCCACTGTTCGAGGTGCCCTGGACGTTGAGTGGCCCGATCCCCGGCAGGAAGATATTGCCCTGGGAATCCACCGTCAGCACGCTCTGCATCTCGGTGCCGCCCCAGACGCGCAGGTTGATCTGGTCACCCGGCTTGATGGTGTAGCCGGGGTTCAGGCCATCCGCCATTACGCCCCGGAACCCGCCGGTAAACAGGTTGGCGCCGAACGGCGGTAGCGTGTTGGGGTCGACCTTCTCCTGCCGACTCGGATCGACGGGACCGTAGTTGGAGCTACTCCAGTTGGCACGGGGTTGGTCGTCGACTGATTGCTGCTGGCCATTGGCCCCGGGGGCCTGGGAGGTCATCGACTGGGCCTGCTGATCCTGCGGCACGATACTGCCGGACCCGAAGGATTGCGCGTGCGCCAGACCGACGTTCAGGCACGCTACCGCCACCAGGCACCCGGCCCGGAAAAACGATGCTGCATGTTTCATGCAAGACTTCCTGTTGTGTTCACACGGCTCGAGGCCTGCTTTCAAACGCTTCGAAGCACGATCAGGCGGTCCGACAAACAACCCGGCTGATCGAAAAACGATACACGCGGAGGCAGGCACCAAAGCAGGGAATTTTTGTTACCGAGTGCTGGGGCCTGTCAACACCTGCGTGACCAGACGCTGGGCGTACCAGCCGTTGTCCTTCACGAGACACGCCACTTGCGCCCGCTGGGCAGTCTGGGGCGCGCCCTGCCTGGCAACGTCCAGATGCGCGCAGAGTCGGCCGCTGGCGGCAAAGTAGCGCTCCTGGACGATAACGGAGACATTGGAGCCCCACGGGCTCTTGGGAAAGGCAGAGATGCTGCCTGGCGTGGCGTTGTCGAGAAAACTGGAGATCTCGGGGCTCAGGGCTGCGGCGCCCTGCATGGTGCCGACATTGTTGCCACCGTAGTGGCCCTGCGATGCGCAGCCCGAAACAGCACCGAGTAACGCAGCGACTAAGACAACGCCTCGCGCCATAGCCCAGCCACGCTTCAGATAATGCTTCTGTACTTTTGACATACCTAAAACTCGAATGAAATAACAGTGGGAATCAAACCATGTAAAGCTAATGGCCCCGCCAAGACGGCATCAACAGCGCTGGCACCGGCACACCTGCACCCCCCCACGATACCAGAGAGGATCAGCTAAACTAAGCGTATCAGCTAGCATCTTTCAGTACCGGAAACGCGCCCTCCGCAAGCCGTTGTCCTCGGTGAACGACTAGCCATGGCTTGCATCAACCGTACTTTTTACACCCAGAGAGGCGCAGACATCTCTTTTTAGTCTCTTGAGCTCGTCTGAGCGATACACAAGGTAGGGACCCTCTCTATCTCTCATATATGTCGCCAATAGTTCTTTGTCCGCTTGAAGTTCATCCAGCTGCTCTAGCTGAGACCCCATACCCATGGGCGTTAGCTGCAGCTTGTCAACCGCATTGTCGTCCTCCACCAAATGTATGATGATCGTTTCTTGGTCATGTTTCAAAAACTCTAATTTGGGAACGTCTCCAAACCCCATACTGACAACGATCCCGTTCCCCGAATAACATCTTTTTTGAATCTGCACTAATTGAAGCAGGTAAAAATGCGCATCGAAAGTGGAATACCTTTTTAAGGTCACCGGAAAAGGCCGCCATAATCCGGAAAACCCAAGCTCATCAACAAGCATATCGTGGCAACTCTTCGCAGCATCCTCGTTATCGGATATCAATATAATATTGCCATTGACGGGAATAGCCGACTCTACACCGCTATTTGGCTCCCGGCATCCGACGATACTTAAAGAGGGCAACGACCTGGCTACAGCTTTCTTATTCAAGCTTTGAAGGGAAAACTGCCAAGAGTGATTATTGTTTGACCATTGATTCAGCACGCTGCTAAAAAAGTCAGCAGACCCTACTAGCAGCTGACAATAGCGCTGATGAAGTTGGTGGTATGACTGACTCACTACACGAAGATTATGGGAGTCTACATCCGCAAATTCCCTGCAAGCACTTTCATCTAGAAGAAAAACATTAACGTTAGACTTCCACTTCAATACTTCCAAGAAACGTTGAGCATTGCTACCGAGAGAAAATGCAATCGTCTTACCTTGGTAAAAATGTGAAACATTACCTAACACCTGGTGCCAAGTATGCTGTGCAAGCCTTACTGCATCTTGACTCAACCCTATGAAATTTTGTCTTTCAAACTCCGAGAACACCTCTCTTCCACCGAACAAGTCGGCATAGACTACGGTTTCATCAAAGGCATCTAAAGCATGCAGCACTGACTGACGCTCAAAATCATCCCCACCGACAACCACGACCATTTCATTGGGAATAGATTTTACGAAATCATATTTATTTTCTTGCTGATGAATAAGACTGTGCCATTGGTTATCCAAACAGCTGTTACGCAACATTAGATCGGACTTAATATTATCAAGATGTCGCTGCCCCTCGACTTTGATATAACCCTCATATTCTTCGACGCTCATTGCAGCTATCTTACTCAGCTCGCCACGCAACGAACCCGCAGAATGTGAAACTTTCCGAACGAAAAACTTGTCTTCAGCCAAGAGCTTCGACAATGCATCATCATAGTAGACTTTAGGCACGCCCAGCTCATTAAAACGATAGCGAGTTATAAGCTCGTCAGATATTTCACTGGCCGGAACAGTATTGGCGACAAGTGTTTGGAAAAACAACTCGTCCGGAACCCATGTTTTTTTATAAAAGCTCTCCAACTCTTTATGGTCGTCAACCATTGATGCAATGGATATGATTGTACTGCGGCGAAGACACCACCACTGAGACCCCATATGGGCCCGGTGACCCAATGGCAAGGTTCTTTTAACACCGATTTTATTCTGCACTTTCAGCGAAAAATCAAAAAGGGACCGTTGATATCGCCAGTTAAAAAAGTGGTACTGTTGCCAGCGTTCTTTTTGAATACCCGCCGTAATCCAGCGAAATTTTTCTGCATCAACCGCCTCAATATAATCTTTGCCTTTTGTTAAAAGATACTTTTCCAGCAGCTTAATGGGTTTGACTGGCATGCATGAACCAGATAGCAAAGCAAAATAATCGCTATCAAGATCATATTTCTTTATTAAATTGATGCAGTTAAGTGTCGCCCTTACGATTGACCACTCACCCCAAACCACATTTACCGACTCGGCAAGATATAGCTTACCCGGCAAATTCTGGAGCTCCCATTCTGCAGAGGAAGCTTCAATATCACCTTTCGTTCCGGCATCATGATGAAGATATACATCGCTACCCGCGCTCAACAGGGAAACTATTAGAGGGCGCAATTTTTCAGGAGACTCATGCGCTAACACAATGAATGAAATTTTCATCGGTTACCACCCCCCCAAATTTGCCAACCCACGTCTCACGATGTCTTTCCAGCCTGTGTATTTGACAGATACACCCTCTTCATAAAGAAGCTCTTTTTTATCTATGACAGCACCATACTGTTTATATTCTGCCGAGTTGTTATAATGTTGTTTCGCGAGCAATTCATGTTTGACTTTATCATTCAGCTGCCCAATAAACTTGAAATGCAACAGAGCCCCTGTAGTTTTCTTTTCATCCACGCATCTATTCAATCGTCGAGGCAGCATCATGTGCATAGAAGAAACGTACACGTAATTCCAAGCCCATTTCACCAAAGGCACTTTATTAAGAGCCGGAGCCGCCTCCGGGTGATCTTTAGCAAAAACTCTACGCCGCACACCACCTTGCACGAACAGATTTCGATAACTGTGGTTATACTGTTTTGAATACCCAACGCTATCGTAGAAAGGGCAAGTCAATAATGGGTCACTTCCTGCTGCATAGTGAGACTCGCTCACTGGCTTACTGCTATACATATCCAGCATGACAGTAAAAAATGAGTCTTGATCCAGACTATCAAGATGACTGGTCAAATCTTGCAACGAGCGAGTATCCATATACGGATAAACAAGAAACTCATCCGGATCACATGTCAGGCACCAGTGTCCTCTACCATATTTAAATAAAAGGTAGTTCAGCCAATGCATTCCGAAGTTAGAGTCTTTGTAACTATCCTCGGTATAGAAACTAGTTACATCTTCTTGCTTAGCCAAGAACTCTGCCGTACCGTCATCGGAACCATTATCCACCACAAAAAAATGCTTGACACCCAGTTCGCGATAATATTTAAAAAAATACTCAAGACGATGCACTTCATTTTTCATTGTGACAAATAAAAGCACATCGTTCGATGAAATCCGTGCGGCGTTGTCAGTCTTCTTCCTCATCGCCTTACCGAATCGATAGGCATCAAACATGATGGGCAATAATTCTGAAAGCCACCTCTTTTGATGCTTCAAAAACTTGATCACTTAACCTCCTTATCGCCATCGAGCATCAAATGAACCGTTACCGCAGAAGACAGGCTTTAGCAACAAGCCGCATCTCGACTGCAGCCCCCTTGCTCAAACTTTGGGGAGCTAGTTAGGGCCTCTTTACTCCGAGGCCCCTTCTTGGCGTAAGCGTTCAGGAAATAACATTCAGCCGCTTCAGGTGGCTGATCAGCGTTTTCGCGACCTCTTCGATGGAGAGCTCGCCCGCATCGATGACGATATCCGGGTTCTTCGGCGCTTCATAGGGAGAGCTGATGCCAGTGAAGTCGTCGATCTCGCCGGCCCGCGCTTTTCGATAGAGCCCCTTGGGGTCACGCCCCTCGCACACATCCAGCGAGGTATTGACGAAGACTTCGATGAACTCATCACTATCGACCATATCGCGTACCAGGTCACGGTCGCGCTGGAACGGCGAGATGAACGAGACCAGAGAGATCATGCCGGCATCGACCATCAGCTTGGCCACCTCGCCCACGCGGCGAATGTTCTCCTGACGGTGATCGTCACTGAAGCCCAGGTCGCCGCACAGCCCATGGCGAACATTGTCGCCATCCAGCAGATAGGTGCTGTAGCCCATGCCGAACAGTTGGCGCTCGAGCGCGTTGGCGGAAGTCGATTTCCCCGCGCCGGAGAGCCCGGTGAACCAGATGATGCACGGCTTCTGGTGGTTGCGCTCGGCCCGGCGCTGCTTGGTCACCGCCATGTCGTGCCAGACGATGTTGCTGGCGCTTAACGTGTCGACCACCATGCCGGCACCGACCGTCACGTTGGTCATGCGGTCGATGATGATGAAGTTGCCGGAGTGCGGCGAGCGCACGTAGGGGTCCAGCGCCAGCGGCTGCTTGACCTCGATCTGGCAGCGCGCAATACCGTTGAGCGGAAGATTCTCGGCCTGATGCCGTTCCAGCGTATTGACGTCGGTCTGGTGGATGATCCGTGCCACGCGACCGCTGACGACGCTGGTGCCCGCCTTGAGCTCGTACTCGCGCCCGACTTCCAGCGGCGTATCGTGCATCCAGACGATGTCCGCCGTGAACGCCGTGGTCGGCTCCAGCTTGCTATCCGCTGTCACCAGCATGTCGCCACGGGAGATATCGATTTCGTCTTTCAGGGTGACGGTGATCGCCTGGCCGGGGTAAGCGGCTTCCAGTTCGCCATCGTAGGTGATCAGGCTCTCCACGCTGGAACTCTTGCCGGAGCCGAGCACGCGAATGACATCGCCCGGGCGGAGAATGCCGGCGGCCAGCGTGCCGCAGTAGCCACGGAAGTTGAGGTTGGGCCGGTTGACGTACTGCACCGGAAAGCGCAGATCCTCGAGGTTGCTGTCGTGCTTGACGTCGACACGCTCCAGCAGCGGCAGCAGCGCCTCGCCACCGCTCTTCGCATACCAGCTCATGTTCTCGCTGGGATTGACGACGTTGTCGCCCTCCAGCGCCGAGATGGGGACGAAGTGCAGGTTGGCATCGTTGAGATTGGTCGAGAACCGCTGATAGTCGGCGACGATCTCGTCATAGCGCGTCTGAGAGTAGTCGACCAGGTCCATCTTGTTGATGGCGACGATCAGGTGGCGGATGCCCAGCAGCGAACAGATATAGCTGTGGCGCCGGGTCTGGGTCTGTATGCCGTAACGCGCATCGATCAGGATGATCGCCAGGCTCGCGGTGGAGGCACCGGTGGCCATGTTGCGGGTGTACTGCTCGTGGCCCGGGGTATCGGCGATGATGAACTTGCGCTTGTCGGTAGAGAAGAAACGGTAGGCGACATCGATGGTGATGCCCTGCTCCCGCTCCGACTGCAGGCCATCCACCAACAGTGCCAGATCGACCTTGTCGCCGGTCGTCCCGCTGGTCTTCGACGCCTGGGTGATCGCCGCCAGTTGGTCTTCGTAGATCATCTTGGAGTCGTGCAGCAACCGCCCGATCAGGGTCGACTTGCCGTCGTCGACGCTGCCGCAGGTGATGAAGCGCAGCAGGTCTTTCTGCTCGTGCTCTTTCAGATACTCGCTGATGTTGTCGGCGATCAGATTCGATGTGTGTGACATTGGGCAAACCCCGCTAGCTGTAAGCTGTAAGCTGTAAGCTGTAAGTTCCCCCACAGCCCGCCGCTTCCAGCTCTAGATTCATTCGTTATCCAGAGTGACTATCAACCCATTGAGCATCGAAGATATCTCTCGGGTTTCCTGTAACCATCGCTGGCCTTGCTGATGTTCGATATAGCCGATTTCCATGCCGATATAGACCTGAGTACGCAACTCGGCACAAGAACCTCTGGCAACGACCAGGAAGTGACGTTTGTCCTTGCTCGTATACCGGCTCATGCCCTCGGCAATGTTGCTAGGAATGGAAAGTCCTGAACGTGTGACCTGGTCTCGAAAGCCAAAATCACGCAGGGCGGAAAAGCTCTTATAGAGCTCAGCTGACAAGCGTGCCGAGCGTTTCCAAACCTGCAATCTCTCAAAATTCATGCTTCCACTCCCAGCCGTAAGCTAACGAACAAGCGCTTTTACCTGCAGAATCAAAAGGTTTTGGCTTTTGATTTTTCTTACAGCTTAAAGCTTACGGCTTCCAGCTTTCCGGCCCGCTAGAAGTACCCCTCCCGCTTCTTCTTCTCCATCGAGCCCACCTGGTCCCGGTCG
>NZ_PZJL01000011.1:345656-384284 GCF_003206585.1 Salinicola sp. CR57 | reverse complement strand
CGACCGGGACCAGGTAGGCTCGATGGAGAAGAAGAAGCGGGAGGGGTACTTCTGAGCTACGAGCATCGAGCTGGTTATCGAGACTCGTAGCACCCGCCAGAAGCACTAGTCATTGACGATACCCGCCAAACATGAGGAGAGCACGGCCTGCTCGTAGCCCGAAGCTCGTGGCTCGCAGCGCTCGTGTCCAGGAGGAAACCATGTCACATGCTTCACCAAAGATTTCAGAGAACATCGATGCCTATTTGAAGGAGCACGAGCAGAAAGACCTGCTGCGCTTCATCACCTGCGGCAGCGTCGACGACGGCAAGTCGACCCTGATCGGGCGGTTGCTGCACGACTCCAAGATGATCTACGAAGACCAGTTGGCGGCGATCACCCTGGCGTCGAAGACCAGCGGGACGACCGGCGACAAGGTCGATCTGGCGCTGCTGGTGGATGGCCTGCAGTCGGAGCGGGAGCAGGGCATCACCATCGACGTCGCCTACCGGTTCTTCTCCACCGACAAGCGCAAGTTCATCATCGCCGACACGCCGGGCCACGAGCAGTACACCCGCAACATGGCCACCGGCGCCTCAACCGCCAGTCTCGCAGTGATCCTGATCGATGCCCGCCACGGCGTGCAGGTGCAGACCCGGCGTCATAGCTTCATTGCCGACCTGCTGGGCATCCAGCACCTGGTGATCGCGGTCAACAAGATGGATCTGGTCGAGTATTCCGAGGCACGTTTCGACGAGATCGTCGCCGACTATCGCGAGTTCGCCGAAAAGCTGAACGCCCCGGACATCCGCTTCGTCCCCATGTCGGCACTCGACGGTGACAACGTCGTCAATCGCAGCGAGAAGATGGACTGGTACCAGGTCGACGGCAGGCCCGGGCCTGCGATGCTCGAGCTGCTGGAGAGCGTCGAGGTCGCCCATGACTCGAACCTCTCCGATCTGCGTCTGCCGGTGCAGTACGTCAACCGGCCGAACCTCGATTTTCGCGGCTACTGCGGCACGCTCGAAGCCGGGATCCTGCGCCCTGGCCAGGCGGTCAAGGTGCTGCCATCGGGCAAGCGCTCCACCGTCGAGCGCATCGTGACCTTCGATGGCGATCTGGAGGAGGCCTATCCTGGCCAGGCGATTACCGTGACGCTGCAGGACGAGATCGACATCTCCCGCGGCGACTGGCTGGTGGCGGCGAACGCCGAGGTGGCACAGTCCAGCGCGCTGACCGCCGATGTCGTCTGGATGCATGACACCGCGCTCGAACCGGGTCGTCTCTACGATTTCAAGATCGGCACGCAGGAGATCGCCGGCAAGTTCGCTGCCATCGATTATCAGATCGACGTCAATACGCTTCGCCACCACGCGACCGAAACGCTGCCGCTCAACGCCATCGGCCGCTGCCGGGTCGAGCTGACCGCGAGCGTGCCGCTGGACGACTACCGCAAGAGCCCGGGAACCGGCAGCTTCGTGGTGATCGATCGGCTGACCAATATCACCGTCGGGGCCGGACTGATCCGCGGTGCCGTCGAAGGGGCGGCCGACGAGGTCGCTGGCAGCGTCGACTGGCGGGCGTTCGAGGTTGAATTCAACGCGCTGATCCGCAAGCACTTTCCGCACTGGGAGGCGAAGGATATGCGCGCGCTGCTGAAAGATGTCGGGCGCGAGGGGCGCTAAGGGCCAGAAACCCATGCCGTATCGCCGCCGGCCCGGTCCTCCGGTGGCGTTTGGTCCCGGAGCCGCGGGGTGTATCATGTCGCTCCGGCCCGACGCTTGCGTCCGCGATTGAAAGGAAATCCTCATGCAGCACGTCAACTGGCAGCTCGATGGCATCGTGTCCCAGCTCCGCGCCACGCGCGAGCAGTGGCGCGCCCAGAACGGTCGCGAGAAGGAGAAGGGCTGCCGGGAATTGCCGTCGCGGCATCGCATCCGCGAGACGCTGGAGTTCCTGAGCGGGGCCATCTTCCCCATGCGCCTGGGACCCTCCGACCTGCGCAAGGAGAGCGAGGATTTCTACGTCGGCCATACCCTGGACCGTGCGCTCAACGCGCTGCACGAGGAGGTGCTCCTCGAACTGCGCTACATGGCGCGGCTCGGCGGTGACAAGGCTTCCGAGCACACGGCCACGGCAACGCAGATCATCCAGGGTTTCGCGGATAGCCTGCCGAGCCTGCGTCGTCGCCTCGACGACGATGTCATGGCGGCTTTCTACGGCGATCCGGCGGCGCGCAGCGTCGATGAAGTCCTGCTCTGCTATCCCGGCGTTCATGCGGTGATCTACCATCGCATCGCGCACTACTTCTATCAGGCGGGGGCCGGGCTGGTGGCGCGGATCATCGCCGAGCTGGCCCACTCCGATACCGGTATCGACATTCATCCCGGCGCGCAGATCGGCGAGGGGTTCTTCATCGATCACGGCACCGGCGTGGTGATTGGCGAGACTGCGATCATCGGCAATCGCGTGCGTCTCTACCAGGCGGTCACGCTGGGCGCCAAGCGTTTTCCGGCGGATGAGAAAGGGCATCTGGAGAAGGGCCTGCCGCGCCACCCCATCGTCGAGGATGACGTGGTCATCTATGCAGGTGCGACCATCCTGGGTCGCATCACGGTCGGCAAGGGGTCGGTCATCGGCGGTAACGTCTGGCTGATCTGCAGCGTGCCCCCCAAGAGCAATATCACCCAGGCCAACACCCAGTCGGGGCCCTGTCCCTAGGCAGCGCGACCTAACCCATGGGCTTGCGTGCGATCAGCGTGGCGCGGCGCGGCGCGGGGTGGCCTTCGATCGTCTTCGTGCGGTCGTCCAGGGCTAGAAAATCGGCCAGCGAGTGGAAGGTCATCCACTCCGTGGCGCGCTGCTCGTCGAGACTGGTGACGGTCTCGTCGACGCAGCGGATCGCCTCGAAGCCGCAGCGTTGGAGCCAGTGTGCCAGCGCCCGCGACGACGGCAGGAAGTAGACGTTGGGCATGCTGGCGTAGCGCTCGCCGGGCATGAAAACGGTCTGTTCGTCGCCCTCGACCACCAGGGTCTCCAGCACCAGTTCGCCGCCGGGGGCGAGGGCATCCTTGAGTTGGAGGAGATGCTCCAGCGGCGAGGCGCGGTGATAGAGCACGCCCATCGAGAACACGGTATCGAAGGCGGAGAGCTTTTCCGGTACGTCCTCGATGCCCACGGGCAGGAAATGGGTGCGGTAGTCATCCGCGTCGCCGACGAAGTGACGCACCGCCTGGAACTGGTAATAGAAGCGCGGCGAGGGGTCGATCACCAGTACGAAGGCGGCACCGGCGCCGGCCATGCGCCAGGCGTGGTAGCCGTTGCCGCCGCCCACGTCGAGCACCCGGCGGCCGGCAAGCGGAGAGAGGTGCGGAGCCACGCGCTGCCACTTCCAGTCCGAGCGCCACTCGGTGTCGATCTCGACACTGCCGAGCCGGTAGGGGCCCTTGCGCCACGGCATCAGAATGCGCAGCAGGTTGTCGCAGCGGCGGCGATCGGCGTCGCTCAGCTCGACGTCCACCGCCACTGTGTCGTCAGTCAGGCCGACATCGCGCATCGCTGGAAGCGCAGGCAACTTTGCCACCGCCTTCTCCCATGCCGGCAGATCACCGTGGCGCTGGCGGTCGAGCCCGCGGGCGAGCTGCTCGGGCAGGGCGGCCAGCCAGCGAGTCAGACCCTGGTCGAGAAAGGCCAGATAGAGACGGCGCTCGGCTTCCGTGAGCGTGCGGGGGATCGGGTCAGGCATCCTGGGTGGCCGCCTTGGTCCCGGTGAGCGCGTCCTTGTCCTTGAAGGCGATGAGAGAGGCGAAGTTGAGATACTGGAACCAGGTCGTCACCCGCGAAAATCCGGCCTGCGCCAGACGCTCGTGGTGCGCGGCCAGTGTATCCGGCACCAGCACGTTCTCCAGCGCGGTGCGCTTCTGACTGATCTCCATCTCGCTGTAGCCGTTGGCGCGCTTGAAATCGTGATAGCGCTCCACCAGCCAGGCGTTCTCCTGTTCGTCCTCCGCAACGATCTTCTCGGAGAGCACCAGGATGCCGCCGGGCTCCAGTGCCGCGAACAGCTTGGCAATGACGGCATCGCGATCCGCCGGTGGCAGAAACTGCAGGGTGAAGTTGAGCACGATCATACCGCTGGCCCGATAGTCCAGCCGGCGGATATCGCCCTCGACGAACTGCATCCGGTGGTCGGGGCTCTCGACGGCAGCGATCTCACGGGCGCGGCCGATCATCGTCGGGGAGAGATCGACGCCGGTCAGTTCGAAGGCATCGGCGGGCAGCCTTCCGGCCAGCGCCAGACCGACCGCTCCCAGCGAGCAGCCCAGGTCGTAGACGTGGGCGCCGTGACGCAGGTGGCGTTCGGCGATGACGCCGAACATGCCGAGAATCTGGCCATAGCCGGGTATCGAGCGTCGGACCATATCCGGAAAGCAGGCCACGACCCGCTCGTCGAACGAAAAACTGGCCACGCGATCGAGGGGTGTCGAAAAGATGGCGTCACGGTAAGATGCGTCAGTCATTGCCGGAAGATATTCTTAATTGGGAGAGCGTGAAGCGAGCGAAGCGACTGTGGCGTGCCCGCTGCGGCCATAGTGTACGTTTTGCGTCTCTTCGCTGCACGTGACAAGGAGAGCCATAGATGTCGATTCGCGAAACCCAGGCATGGAAAGCGCTCGAGCAGCAGCTCGAGGATGGCATGCGGGATATTCATCTGAAGACCCTGTTCCAGCAGGCGCCACGGTTCGAAACGTTCTACCTGGAAGCCGCCGGGATCCAGATGGACCTTTCCAAGCAGCGCTGGACGACGGAAGTCCGGGAAGGGTTGCTCTCGTTGGCACGGGATGCCGGCGTGCCCGATGCGATCCAGCGCCTGCTGTCGGGCGAACGGGTCAACCGGACCGAGGACCGACCCGCGCTGCACACGGCGCTGCGTCTGCCACGCGAGGCCCAGCTCGAGGTCGAGGGCGTCGATGTAGTCGGCGAGGTCCACGCCACCCTCGACAAGATGGAGACGCTGGTCAACAAGCTGCTCAACGGGCAATGGCGTGGTGCCACCGGCAAGCCGATCACCGACGTGGTCAACCTCGGCGTCGGCGGTTCGGACCTGGGGCCGCTGATGGTCACCTCTGCGCTGACCGACTTCGAGCCCGACGACGTGTTCGAGGTATCGACGCACTTCGCCTCCACCATGGATGGCTCCCAACTGGCTGACTTCCTGAGTTGGCTCAATCCCGAGACGACCCTGTTCATCCTGTCGTCCAAGTCCTTCGGCACCATCGACACACTCTCCAACGCTTCCACCGCGCTGGACTGGATCGCAACGCGCCTGGGCGGCGACGAAGCGCTGATCAAGCGCTTCCATTTCGTCGGCGTCTCCACCAAGCCCGAGAAGATGACCGAGTGGGGCATCGACCCCGCCAACCAGCTGCTGTTCTGGGACTGGGTCGGTGGGCGCTACTCGCTGTGGAGCGCCATCGGCCTGCCGATCGCCATCCGTGTCGGCATGGACAACTTCCGCCAGCTGCTGGCGGGGGCCCATGCCATGGACGAGCATTTCCGCACCGCCGACCTGGCGGAGAACCTGCCGGTACAGTTGGGGCTGATCGGCATCTGGAACGTCAACTTCCTGGATATCCGCTCCCATGCGGTACTGCCCTACGACGGCCGGCTCAAGCACCTGCCGGGATATTTCCAGCAGTTGGAGATGGAGTCCAACGGCAAGTCGGTGACCAACGGCGACGCCGTGGTCGACTACTCCACCTGCCCGGTGATCTGGGGCGAGATCGGGCCCAACGGCCAGCACGCGTTCTATCAGTTGCTGCACCAGGGGACGCAGCCGGTGGCATGCGATTTCATCGCGCCGGTCAATCGCTACAACGATGTCGAGGACGAACGCTTTCGTGACGACTTGATGGCTCAGCACCGGCTGGCATTGGCCAACTGCTTCGCGCAGTCCCGGGTGCTGATGCTGGGCGACGATGCCGTGAAGTCCGAGAGCACGCCGCCCAGCTACATGCGCTACCGTGGCAACCAGCCATCCTCCACGTTGATGTTCGACAGTCTCAATCCCGCCACGCTGGGTGCTCTGATCGCTCTCTATGAGCACAAGGTATTCGTGCAGGGCGTGATCTGGGACATCGATTCTTTCGACCAGTGGGGCGTCGAGCTGGGCAAGAAGATCGCCACCGAAACGGAGGAGATCATTGCCACGCAGAGCGGTCTGGATAGTCTCGACGACTCCAGTCGTGGCCTGATCGAGGCGATCTGGAGAGGGCAGACGTCCCGGTGACGGCGCGGAAGCTCAGGGGCGGCCGGTGCTAGCCGAGCCGACCCCGGCCGTGCAGCCCGTCAGGGCGCTGCTCTACCTGCACGGCTTCAACAGCAGCAGCGCTTCTCCCAAGGCCCGGCTGGTCAAGGCGGCCTGCGAGGCGTTGGCGCGTCACCATGAGCGTCCCTTTGCCTGCCTGACGCCGGACCTGTCGCACCGCCCGGATCTGGCCCTGGCGCAGGCGGAGTCGGCCCTCGAGGTCCTGGGGCGCGAGAACACGCTGGTGGTCGGCAGTTCCATGGGCGGCTTTCTGGCCACGCTGCTGGCGGAGCGCCATGGCCTGCGCGCCGTGCTGATCAATCCGGCGGTCAGGCCGGCCCGCTTCGTGGCCGATTACCTGGGGCAGACGCTGGTCAACGAGGCGTCCGGCGAGCGTTTCACGATCGACAATAGCTATTTCGATCAATTGACCTCACAGCAGTGGGACCGCATCGTGCAGCCGTCGCGCTATCTGCTGCTGCTGGGCAGTGACGACGAGACGCTGGATTGTCGTGACGCGGTACGTGCCTATGCTGGCAGTCGCACGTTGATCCATCCCGGTGGCGATCACGGCTTCGAGGTGCTGCAAGACTATCTGCCGGTACTGTTCGCCCACGGCGGCTGGCAGGTGCCGACCCCGTTCTCGATATCGTGATCCTGGCCAGCCGACGGCGAGTGGCGAAACCGATACTGGATATTTGACCAGTCGTGTATGATCGTCGCGACGCTGACCCTGTGAACATTGATCCAGTCAATACGGCGAGACCCTGCATGACGCAATACAGTGCTAGCTCCATCGAGGTACTCTCCGGCCTCGACCCGGTCCGGAAACGGCCGGGTATGTATACCGACACCTCCCGTCCCAACCACCTGGTGCAGGAAGTCATCGACAATAGTGTCGATGAGGCGCTCGCGGGGCATGCTCGCGAGATTCGCGTCGTGCTGCTGGCGGATGGCGGAATCGAGGTTTCCGACGACGGGCGCGGCATGCCGATCGACGTGCATCCCGAGCACGGCGTGACCGGGGTGGAACTGATCCTGACGCGGCTCCACGCCGGCGGCAAATTCTCCCAGTCGAGCTACCGCTTCTCGGGGGGGCTGCACGGGGTTGGCGTCTCGGTGGTCAATGCGCTGTCGACTCGCCTCGAAGTCGAGGTGTGTCGCGAGGGCAATCGCTACGGCATCGCCTTCGAGAAGGGCGAGAAGGCCGAGGAGCTCTCGGTCATCGGCAGCTGTGCCAAGCGGGCCACGGGTACGGTCGTGCGCTTCTGGCCGGAAGTCGAATACTTCGACAGTCCCAGACTGTCGCTGCCGAAGTTGAAGCACCTGCTGCGCGCCAAGGCCGTGCTTTGTCCGGGCCTCAAGGTGGTGCTCAAGGAGTCCGACGGCGCCGAGAACGTCTGGCAGTACGAAGACGGTCTACGCGACTATCTGGCCCAGGCGGTGGACGGTTTCGAGGTACTGCCGGCGTCGCCGTTCACCGGCCATTTCGAGGACGACGAGCAGGGCGTCGACTGGGCGATCCAGTGGCTTCCGGAGGGCGGCGAGCCGGTGCTGGAGTCCTACGTCAACCTGATCCCCACGCCGCTCGGCGGTACTCACGTCAACGGTTTTCGCAGTGGCCTGCTCGAGGCGGTGCGCGAGTTCTGCGAGTACCGCAGTCTGCTGCCGCGCGGCGTCAAGCTGAGCCCGGAGGATCTGTGGGAGAAGGTGTCGTTCGTCCTCTCGATCAAGATGCTCGACCCGCAGTTCGCCGGTCAGACCAAGGAGCGTCTGTCGTCGCGCACGGTGGCGGGGTTCGTCTCCGGCGTGGTCAAGGATGCCTTCTCGCTGTGGCTCAACCACCATGTCGACCAGGCAGAGCAACTGGCCGAACTGGTGATCAACGCCGCCCAGCGACGCCAGAAGAGCGCCAAGAAGGTGGCGCGCAAGAAGATCACCTCAGGACCCGCCTTGCCCGGCAAGCTGGCCGACTGCTCCGGTCAGGATCCGGTCTCGAGCGAGCTGTTCCTGGTCGAGGGAGACTCCGCAGGGGGCAGCGCCAAGCAGGCGCGCAACCGGGAGACCCAGGCGATCCTCCCGCTGCGCGGCAAGATCCTCAACACCTGGGAAGTCGAATCCGCCGATATCTACAGCTCGCAGGAAGTTCATGACATCGCCGTGGCGATCGGCCTCGATCCGGGTAGCGACGACCTCTCCAAGCTGCGTTACCACAAGGTCTGCATTCTCGCCGATGCCGACTCCGATGGTCTCCACATCGCCACACTGCTGTGCGCGCTGTTCGTGCGCCACTTCCCGGCACTGGTCGATGCCGGTCACGTCTTCGTCGCCATGCCGCCGCTCTACCGAATCGATCTGGGCAAGGAGGTCTTCTATGCCCTCGACGAGAGCGAGAAGGCGGCGACGCTCAAGCGTCTCGAAGGCAAGCGGGGCACCCCCAACGTGCAGCGTTTCAAGGGCCTGGGCGAGATGAGTCCGCTACAGCTGCGCGAGACCACCATGGCCGTCGATACCCGACGGTTGGTCCAACTGACCCGGGAACTCAACGATGGCACGCTGGAGATGATGGACATGCTGCTGGCGCGCAAGCGGGCGGGGGATCGCAAGAGCTGGCTGGAAGATTACGGCAATCTGGCGGAGATCGAAGTCTGAGCATGCCTGCGCGTGGCTCATACGGCGTTGGACGCTGAGCGCCGAATGCTCACTGACACCCAGTCAACTCCGCTTCGTCGCTCATCGTTCGCCTTGTCTGAGTCACGCTCGGCGATGCCCCCGAGGGATGTCGAGAGGCAACGATCGGTAGCTCGAATCGTTGAATAGGAATCGATAAATGACCATGGATATCCAGGTGGCGGAGGGCGACGTCGAGCGCCTCTCGCTCAAGGAGTACACCGAGAAGGCGTATCTCGATTATTCGATGTACGTGATCCTCGACCGGGCCTTGCCGCACATCGGCGACGGCATGAAACCGGTGCAGCGGCGTATCGTCTACGCCATGCGCGAGCTGTCGCTGAATGCCAATGCCAAGTACAAGAAGTCGGCACGTACCGTCGGCGACGTATTGGGTAAATTCCACCCTCATGGCGACAGCGCCTGCTATGAGGCGATGGTGCTGATGGCGCAGCCGTTCAGCTACCGTTACCCGCTGGTCGATGGCCAGGGTAACTGGGGGAGCCCGGACGATCCCAAGTCCTTCGCCGCCATGCGCTATACCGAAGCGCGGCTGTCACGTTTCTCCGAGACGCTGCTGACGGAGCTGGGCCAGGGCACCGTCGACTGGACGCCCAATTTCGACGGCACCATGAACGAACCGGCGGTGCTGCCGTCGCGACTTCCCCACGTGCTGCTCAATGGCGGTACCGGCATCGCCGTCGGCATGGCGACCGATATCCCGCCCCACAACGTGGTGGAAGTGGTCGAGGCGACCTGCCACCTGCTGCGCCAGCCCGAGGCCAGCGTCGCCGATCTGATGACGCACCTGCCGGCACCGGACTTCCCGACGGATGCCGAGATCATTTCGCCGGCCAGCGATCTACGCAAGCTCTACGAAACCGGGCGCGGCTCGGTCAAGCTGCGCGCCCGTTACGAGCGCGAGGACGGCAATATCGTCATCACCGCAGTACCGTACCAGGTCAGCGGGGCCAAGGTGCTGGAGCAGATCGCCGCCCAGATGCAGGCCAAGAAACTGCCGATGGTGGCGGATCTGCGCGACGAGTCGACCCATGAGACGCCAACCCGGCTGGTGATCGAGCCGCGCTCCAACCGTATCGATGTCGAGGGGCTGATGGCGCACCTGTTCGCCACCACCGATCTCGAGAAGAACATCCGCGTCAATCTCAACGTGATCGCGCTCGACGGCCGGCCGCGGGTGATGCCGCTGAACGAGATGCTCGGCGAATGGCTGATGTTCCGACGTACCACCGTGCGCCGGCGTCTGGAGCACCGCCTCGGCAAGGTCGAGGATCGCCTGCACATCCTCGAGGGTCTGCTGGTCGCCTACCTCAATATCGACGAAGTGATTCGCATCATTCGCGAGGAGGACGAGCCCAAGCCGGCACTGATGAGCGCCTTCGGCATCAGCGATCGCCAGGCCGAGGCGATTCTGGAACTGCGCCTGCGTCACCTCGCCAAGCTCGAGGAGATGAAGATCCGGGGCGAGCAGGACGAACTCGAGGCCGAGCGCAAGCGTCTGAAGAAGCTGCTGGGCAGCGAGACGGCAATGACCGATCTGATCGAGAAGGAGCTGCGCGAGGCGGCTGAAACCTACGGCGATGCCCGTCGTTCGCCGCTGGTCGAGCGCGCCGAGGCCAGGGCGCTCTCCGAGGTCGAGCTGGTCGGCGCCGACCCGGTCACCGTGGTGCTGTCCGAGAAGGGTTGGATCCGGGCCGCCCGCGGTCACGATATCGACCCCGCCGGGCTCTCCTACAAGGCGGGAGACAAGTTCCATCTCGCCACCCGCGGCAAGACCAACCAGCCGCTCGTACTGCTCGATGACAGCGGTCGCAGTTACACCCTCTCCGCGCACAACCTGCCTTCGGCGCGGGGGCAGGGGGAGCCGGTGACCGGGCGAATCAATCCGCCGGCCGGATCGTCGATGATCGGGCTGATGCTCGACGTGCCCGACGCACGCTATCTGCTCGCCTCCGATGCTGGCTACGGCTTCGTGGTCAAGCTCGAGGATCTGCTCGGCAAGAACAAGGCGGGCAAGGCGGTGCTGTCGGTGCCCGCCGGCTGCAACGTGATACCGCCGCAGGCGATTCCCGCGGGCGACAACATTCGGGTGGCGGTGGTGTCCAACGAGGGGCGGCTGCTGGTGTTCGACCTTTCCCAGTTACCGGAGATGGCCAAGGGCAAGGGTAACAAGATGATCTCGATCCCCGGTCAGCGGGCCGCCAATCGCGAGGAGTTCGTGCGCGACCTGGTGCTGCTGCCGGAGGGGGCGGCGCTGATCGTACACGCCGGCCGGCGCAAGCAGACGCTGAAAGCGGGCGATCTCGACTACTATTTCGGCGAGCGCGGCCGTCGAGGCAGCAAGCTGGCACGTGGCTTCCAGAAAGTGGATCGGCTCGAGGTCGAGTCCTGAGGGGCATGGCCTTCGGGCGTCGTCGTCAGCGACGAGCGACGACAACGTCTCTGCCATGGCTGACGGTCGGTTGAATCTATAAAGAGAGGGCGCCTCGGGCGCCTCGTGGGGAAAAGATGTCACAACGTTTTGTGGTGCGAGCCACCGGCCCGGCGCGACCAGGTCAGACGGCTGCACTGGGTACGGCACTGGTCAGTGCCAACTGCCGCCTGCTGGACTTGAGCCAGCACGTCGCTTTCGGCGAGGTGACGCTGGAGGCACTGGTCGAAACCGCCGACGATCTCGGGGCCATGCTGCCGACGGCCGGCGACGTGTTCGGACTGGACTGCCGGGTCGAGAAGGTATCTGCCGAGAGTGAAGCGCTATGGGCGGACGTGGCCAAGGACGCTCGCTGGGTCCTGACCCTGATGGCACCCCGGTTGTCCGCGGAGGTCATGGCGGAAGTCGGCGCGCTGACCGCCGAGCACGGGTTGATCATCGAGCGTGTCAAACGGTTGTCCGCCGCGGGCCAGCTCGACATGGACGCCTCACCGGCCGGCGCTGGCGCTTGCCTGGAGTGGCGGCTCAGCGGTGCGGTAGAAGACGCGGTGTCACTGCGCGAGAAGATCCTGGCGTTGAGCGAGCGCTTCGGGGTCGACGTGGCGTTGCAGCGATCGAATGCCTGGCGCCGACATCGTCGGCTGATCTGTTTCGATATGGATTCGACACTGATCCAGGCCGAGGTCATCGACGAGCTGGCGCGCCGACATGGCGTCTACGAAGAAGTTGCCAGCGTGACCGAGCGCGCCATGCGTGGCGAACTCGACTTCCAGCAGAGCTTCCGCGAACGCATGAGCAAGCTCGAGGGCCTGGATGAGTCGGTGTTGGCGGAGATCGCCGAGTCATTGCCGCTGATGCCGGGGCTGGAGCGACTGATGCGCTATCTCAAGTGTCTGGGTTACCGGACCGCGATCCTCTCCGGTGGGTTCACCTATTTCGCTCGGTACCTGCAGCAGCGCCTCGGTTTTGACGAGATCCACGCCAACGAGCTGGTGATCCGCGACGGCAAGGTGACCGGCGAGGTCGCCGAGCCGATCGTCGATGCTGGGCGCAAGGCGATGATGCTCAGGCAGATCGCCGAGCGCGAGGGGTGGGACCTGGCCCAGACCGTGGCCGTGGGCGATGGCGCCAATGATCTCGAGATGCTGGCGGCGGCTGGGCTCGGTGTGGCCTTTCACGCCAAGCCGCTGGTGCGCCGTCAGGCTCGGCAGTCGGTCTCTACCCTGGGGCTGGACGGCTTGCTCTACTTGCTCGGCTACTCCGCCGCCGAGCTGGAAGAACTATCGCGGGGCGAGTGACGCGCGTCGGACATTAAGTTCAAGGCGCGATGGCCGATAACGAGATCTTACATAGCTTTACATTCGTGCTTTTGTGACTGCTTTTCGTTATCGGAGCTTCCATGTCTGACTCTGCCTCGACGGACATCCATCAAGCCAAGGCCAAGTGGGAGTGGCTGGAGCCGCTCTGCCTGCAGGGCGGCGTCAATCTCGCGTTCAACCACGCAGGCAGCGCGTCCTGGCCGGTGCTGCTGGACGATATCACCGTCGACGAGGCGCTCGTCATCGACGTGTCGGCCGTGCCGGCGCTGGCGGATCCTCTGGCGAGGGGAGATTCATTCCACCTTGTGGGCCATGTCATGGGAGCGTTGGTTCGGACGTCTCCGCTGGCCGTGATGGAGCGGTTGGAGGATACGTCACGCGTCCGGTTTCGTTGCACCTATCCCGACTACCTGAGCACCATCCATCGTCGCGGCACGTTTCGCGCGCCGCTGCGTGCCGAGATGGGCGTCGATACCCGCCTCACCCTCGCGGAGGATGCGGCCGTCGTGGATGCCGACCTCTGCAACCTGTCGCTCGGCGGGTGCCTGCTGTCGATGCGGCTGGCCGATGCGGTGGCGCTGACGCCCGGCCAGCCCATCTCTTCCCTGAAACTGCAGTTCCCCAATCAGCAGAGTCTCGAACTCAAGGGGCACGTCCGCCACATCCGCACCAACGATGAATGGACAAGGGCATTGGTTGGTTGCGAGTTCGACGAACTTCCGATCGATAGCGAGCGCATGCTCTGGTTTTGTGTCAAGGAGATCGAGCGTGAAGACGCGAGACGGGCACAGAGTAGCGAGAAGCCCCTGGAACCCTCGGGGCTGTTCCTGACCCCGAGCGGGCGTCGACTTCCGCAGCTTCCTTCCGGAATCGCCGCGGAGAAGCCTGCGGCTACGGTCGGCAATACGGTCGCTCGGCAGTTGCAGCGGGTCGCGGACTATCTCAATGCGCAGAGCCTGCAGCTCCAGAACGGCGGCACGATATCGTCCACGCTGCTGTCGCGTCATGCCGATACGGTCGTCGCTCTCGGCGGGCCGGGGCGTGAGTCGCTACTCTACGCCATGGGCTACCTCGATGCGGAGCCCGTGGCCGTGCAACATGCGTTGGTCGTGGCGATCCGGGCCGTCGATCTGGCGCGCCAGCAAGGATTCGGCAGCGAAACCCTGAAGGCGATCGCGGCCAGCGCCCTGGTGCACGACCTGGGCAAGGCGTCGTTGCCGAGCGATCTGCTGGAGAGTCGCGATGGGCTGACCGAGGCGCAGCGGGCGTTGCTGCCGGGCCACGTTCATCGGATAAGCGAACGTGTGGCCGATTGCCGCTGGCTGTCGCCAGAGATCGCCGCGCAGGTGGTCGGGCAGGTCAACGAGAGGCTCGATGGCAGCGGCTATCCGCTCGGGCTCCATGGTGCCGCCATCGGCGAGCTCGGCCGGATGATCGCGGTGGTGGACGTCATCGATGCCTTGACGCGACCACGTGCCGACCGCGCTGCCTGGTCGCTGGTCGAGGCTTACCGCCATGTGCTGGGCGAGGCGACGGCTTTCGATAACAGATGGGCCCGGCGCTACGTGCGGCTGTTCGGGGTCACGCCGGTGGGATCGCTGGCCCGTTATTCCAGCGGGGCCCTGGCCTGGGTGCAACGTCTGGATGCGCAAGCCCGTCCATCGCAGGTTCACATGGTGCTCAACGCCAACAGTCCGCGGCGCCGGCTGGATCTAGTGCTGGCGCAGCGGGATCTCGATCAGTTGGGGCGCCTGGAAGGCGCTGTCCAGCCCGCAACCTACGGCTTGTCGCTGGCCAATAGCGGCTTGCGCTCGGCCGTTCGCGAGTAGCGCTATCGTCTGCCGCGCTCTCCAGTGGCGCGCCGAGATCGTCGGAGGGGCGACCCTGGCCGGGAGTGGCCAGGGGCTTGGCCATTGGCCGCCGCTCGTTGACAAAAAGGAACATTGGCACAGCGGAGACATGGCGCAGATTGGACCACACTGAAAACCTCGAGCTTCATGGCACAGGAGGTAATCGCATGGTCGAAATGCACGGCTCCAGGGCGCTCGCGGGCTTCATGCCGCCCCACGTTCTCGAACGCATCATGTCTCACGGCAACACGAGGCTTCAGCAATGCGCGCGGATGACGCTGCAGGCCGACGCCCAGTTCCGGCTGCGCAACGCTGCCGCGCCCATGGCTCGCCCGGCGGACAGCGGCCGGCCGGGCCAAGCCGCGCGATATATCTACTCCGCCGGTAACCAGCAGACCCTACCCGGCAATCTGGTACGGGAGGAGGGGGCACCGGAAAGCGGGGATGTCGCCGTGGACGAGGCGTATCAGTGGCTGGGTGCCACGCATCTGTTCTACTGGCAGGTCTTCGAGCGCGACTCCATCGATGGTGACGGGATGGCGTTGCTGGGCACGGTTCACTATGGCGAGGATTATGACAACGCCTTCTGGAATGGCGCCCAGATGGTGTTCGGCGACGGCGACGGCGAGCTGTTCAACCGCTTCACGGCGGCGCTGGATGTGGTCGCTCACGAGTTGACCCATGGCGTCATCGAGCGCGAGGCCGGTCTCGTCTACGCGGATCAGTCCGGTGCCCTGAACGAATCCCTGGCGGATGTCTTTGGCGTCATGGTCAAGCAGCACCACTTCGAGCAGAACGTCGAGGAGGCGGACTGGCTGATCGGCGAGGGACTCTTGACCGACCGGGTCAATGGTCGGGCGCTGCGCTCGATGGCCAAGCCGGGAACCGCCTATGACGACCCGGTACTGGGCAAGGATCCTCAGCCGGGGCATATGGACGACTTCGTGCGAACGTCATCGGACAATGGTGGGGTACATATCAATTCGGGTATTCCCAACCGGGCATTCTACCTGGCGGCTACCAGCCTGGGCGGATTTGCCTGGGAGCAGGCGGGGCCGATCTGGTTCGATGCGCTGACCGATTCACGTCTGCAACGCGATGGCGATTTCGTCCAATTTGCCCGGTTGACGGTCGACTGTGCCGCCAAGCGCTTCGGTAGCGACAGCGCTGCCATGCGGGCCGTCAACCAGGCGTGGGTCGATGTGGGCGTCCTGTCATGACCGGCAACGGATCGAGCGGCAATGACCTCCTCGAACCGACCAGCGTGATCATCGTCACCCGTGAAGGGGGATTCGTCGTGACGCCTGGACTGTCGGCGCCGCGCAAGATCGAGTGCAGGCAACTGAACGAGCATCAGCGACGCCGACTCCAGACGGTACTCGACGAACTCGATCGGCATGGCGGCGAGTCGGCCTCGGCGGGAGCCGACCGGCGTTCCTTTCGGGTCACGCTGGAGGTGTCGGCAGGGTGTCCCCGGCGTGAATGGGAACTGGACGAGAGTGCAGCACCCAGGTCATTGATTGGGCTATGGAAACGCGGCGTCGAGGAGCTGGACGAGAGTGCCGACTAACCGCGGAAACGAAGAGTATGGGAGTTTTTTTGATTTTTCGAGGAACTCCATCGCGCTATCGCACTCTGATCTAGTAGCCCAGGACGGGCGCACAGCGTAGGCCGGGCCTGAATTGGGTCCGGCTTCTTTTTTGTCTAACGTCGCCCACTTCTTTGGCCTCGGCGTCGATAATACCTATCCTATGGCGAGCCGGCCTGGCTCGTTTTTTTGTGCCTGTCGATCTTGAAACCTCGTTGTCCTGAGCATGGGCGGCGGCAGGTCGGGCAGAGGTATGGGGGGAGCTTATGCGTCAGCGAATCCCGCCGCGGTTATGGCGTTGGGCAGGCGCCTGTCTGCTGGTGACGCTCCTGACCCTGCTGCTGGCAGCCGGGTTAGGCGGGAAGGGGACGCTTGGGCTCTTGTCGCATTCGCCCGGTGACCAGACATCCGTTACGGTCGAGGCGCGGTTGCAGCGCGCCTTCGAGTCGCAAAGAGATGACTTCTGGATCGAGGCCTCGGGGCGGGTCGTCCGGGTGCTGCCGGACGATCTCGACGGGAGTCGCCACCAGCGGATCATCGTCGCGCTCGACACTGGCCAGACCTTGTTGATTGCCCACAATATCGACCTGGCCCCGCGGATCGAATCTCTCGAACCGGGCAGTCGTCTAGGTTTTCGGGGCGAATATGTCTGGAATGCCCGGGGCGGCGTCATCCACTGGACCCATCACGATCCCGGTGGCGACAGGTTGGGTGGATGGCTGGAGTATCGGGGCAGGCGCTATCGCTAGGCTTGCCACGGAGGTGGCGGCGCTCGCTCATTGCCGGGACGCCGTCCACGGAGTGGGCTGCTGTCCGATATCAGCGAGCGTAGACCCGCATCCGGCGTTTGGCTGGCCGGTGGCTCGAGTGCCAGCGGCGGGACAGCCACCACATGCCGAGCCAGTCCCGGGCGTGCCCCAACGATCCGGCAGCCAATCGCCAGGGAGAGGCGTGGGCCGAGGGCGCCCGGAGGTTCACCCGGTAGCTGCCAGTCTGGCCGCCACGGCGACGAATCAGCAGCGGGAGGAATCGCTGCAGCTTGTCGACGGATGGCAGCGCCACCAGCGCTTCCCGCTTGACCAGGCGTAGACCGCAGCCGTCGCCATCGGCGAGTTCGATGCCAGCGCTTCTGAAGACGCGGAAGAGGGCTCGCTTCCAGCGACAGCGAGGGTCGAGGGGAATCCCTTCGACCAGCGTCAACCCCTGGTGCTCTGCCTCGCAGAGCATGTCGGGGATGTCGTGGGGGTCATCCCGGCCATCGGCGGCCAGCGTCGCGATCCACTCGCCCCGCGCCAGATTGCCGGCTCGCCACGACGCGGCGTCGCTGCCGGTGGGCGTGGAGTGGCGATAGAGCCTGATCCGGTCATCGGTAGCGGCCAGGCGTGCCAAGCGGTCGTGGTCGCTCCCGCCCGAGGCGTCGTCGATGATCACGAACTCCAGGGCGGTAGCGTGCCGAAGCGCACTGGATGCCTCCGCGACCACGTGTTCGACGCGGTGAGAAGCGTCGTGGACGATGATGACAAGTGATAGCTTGGGCAGCTCGAGCATGATGAAATCCTGTAGGTTTCCAAAGCGTCGACTTTGCTCGTCGTGTTCGGAACCCGCACTATGGCAGCCTATTCTTAAAATCGGCTTAGTGAATCACCAAGCCTCCATCGGATGCGCTGCTTATTTTCCAACAGGTTCGTGACAGTGGAAGGTCAGGCAGAGGGAAGCGGGAACCAATGGCGTGTTGCCGTGGTATTGATAGAGCCGAATTGACAGAGCCGAGTGTCGCCGCAGGCAGCGGCCGTGAGAGAGAACGCCATGAGGGTAATGCTGGTTGAGGACGATCCGTTGCTTGGGGAGGGGGTCGTCGATGTCCTTCAACGCGAACAAATGGTGCCCGAGTGGCTGACCGAGGGGCGTGGCGTCTGCGAAGCGCTGGAGGGTTCCAACTTCGACGCGCTGATACTGGATCTGGGGCTGCCCGACATCGACGGCTTCGAGATCCTCAGGCAGTTGCGGGAGGGGCAGAGCCAGATTCCCGTGCTGGTGCTGACGGCGCGGGACGAGGTGGTCGACCGTATCCGCGGTCTCGACAGCGGCGCGGATGACTATCTCGTCAAGCCTTTCGACAATGGCGAGCTGCTGGCCCGTTTGAGGGCGTTGGTCCGACGCAGCGCGGGACGTGCGTCTCCGGTGGTGACGTGTGGCCGGCTGTCGCTGGATCCGGCTGCCCATGAAATACGCTTCGATCGGGTCGTCGTGGCGCTGGGGCGTCGGGAACATGACCTGCTTGCCCATCTGATGACGCATCCCGGGCAGGTGTTTACCCGCGACCAGTTGGTGGAAGTGCTTTACGGCTGGGACGCCGAGGTCGAGAGCAACGTCATCGAGGTCCATGTCCACCATCTGCGGCGCAAGTTCGGGAGCGACGTGGTGGCGACAGTGCGTAACGTCGGCTATCGACTGGGGGCGATGGGTTGATCTCGATTCGCCGCTACCTCAGGCGTGTTCTGCTGTTTTCGGTGACCCTGATCACCGCGATCGCGGCGCTCTGGAGCTATCACGACACGCGGGACCAGATCAACGAACTGTTCGATGCCGAACTGGCGCAGACCACGCGCACCATGGTGGCGCTCTATTTCGAGTATCGCGGTGATCAGGGTCGAACCAGCGATGACCTGATCGCCGATCTACAGATGCAGCCGGTGATGGTCCCCGACAACGCCACCGACGCGCCGACGCCGCTAGGCCATCCGTACGAGAAAAAGTTGGGATTCCAGATCTGGGACGACGACGGCCACGCCCTGTTGGGCATGAGGACGCCGGGCGTGCTGGATACGCTGATCCCCGTGCCGGGTTACGCGCAGACTGCGGGTGATCATCACGACTGGCGCACGTTCACGCTGTATGACGAGGTTCACGGCGTGTGGGCCAGTGCCGCCCAGCGCGACGACGTGCGCGACGAGCTGACCTGGCAGATCGCGCTGCGCAATCTGATGCCGCCGGTGATCGGGGTGCTGTTGATCGCCCTGCTGATCCCTTTCGTCATCGCCCGCGGCTTCTCTCCCCTGTTGCGTATCAGCCGTCAGATCACGGCGCGCCGGCCGAGCTATCTGGAGCCGATCGATGGCAGCGAGGCCCCCGAGGAGATTCGGGGTATGGTCGAGGCGCTGAACGGGCTGTTTGGTCGCCTGGCCGAAACGCTGGAGAAGGAGCGCCGTTTCACCGCCAATGCCGCCCATGAGTTGCGCACCCCGCTGGCCGCGATCAAGGTCCACGCCCAGAACCTGGCCAGCGATACCGCCGAGGAGCGCTCGCAGCGCGGCGCGCGCTCCATCATCAATGGCGTCGACCGCATGACGCGAGTCGTCGAACAGCTGCTGACGCTCTCCCGCCTCGAGAGTGGCGAGGGCATGAACCGGCAGATGGTGGGCCTGAACCGGCTGGGGCGGGAGCTGCAGCGGGACATGCAGCCGCTGGTCGAGCGGCGAGGCATTCACTTCACGCAGGAAATTCCCGATGCCCTCCAGATTTGCAGCTACGAGAACGGCCTCTACGTGCTGCTGCGCAATCTGCTCGACAACGCCTTGCGTTACACCCCCGAAGAGGGCGAGGTGAGATTGCGGATGTGGCAGACTGGAGACCGACTGCATATCGAGATCGCTGACAGCGGCCCGGGGATAGCGGTCGCCGAACGTGAGCGTGTCTTCGAGCGATTCGTACGCCTGGCGGGGCAGCAGACCAGTGGATCCGGGCTGGGCCTGTCGATCGTGCAGGAACTGGCCGAGAGGCTTGGCGGGGAGATCCGGCTCGACCAGACGTCGCTGCCGGTCGACAGTGGGCTGAGCGTTCACGTCACGCTGCCGCTGGAGTGAGGTTGCCGCCGTCTGGTGTTCAATCGTCGACCGTCAACAGGAGTTTGCCGATGCTTCGCTTTCTGATCCCCCTCCTGGCCTTGGTCCTGTTCATGGGTTACACGGTCTTCGCCATCGCAACCAGCGACCAGAGCCTGGGCGCTTTCGCCAGCGAGCTGATGCGCAAGCCGACCACGGCGCTGGTGGTATTCGACGTCTATCTGGCGCTGCTGATGATCGCCACCTGGATGTTCTTCGATGCTCGGCGCCGTGGGCACGGGCTGGGTTATCTGCTGGTGTTCTATGTGATTACCTTCTGCTTCGGCTCGGCCGGGCCGCTGGCCTATCTCACCCTGCGTGGCTGGCGTGACTGGCGCGCCGCGCCGAGGCGCACGTCCTCGTCCTCATAGCGGGGTCTTGCTCGCCTCGCCGGGGAGCTCGCGCACCAGCCGCGGCATCAGAAAGCCGGGCAGACGTTGGCGCAGCGATGCCACCAGCGCCCGCGCGCTGTCGTCGTCGACATCGAAGTGGGCCGCGCCGCTGACCGGATCGAGCACGTGCAGGTAGTAGGGCAGCACACCGGCGGCGAACAGCCGTTCCGACAGCTCGGCCAGGGTATCCACCTGATCGTTGATACCGCGCAGCAGCACACTCTGGTTGAGCAGGGTGACGCCGGCGGCCGCCAGACGTCGGCAGGCGTCGACCACCGCGGCGTCGATCTCCTGGGCGTGGTTGATGTGCAGCACCATCACCTTCTGCAGGCGTGTGCCACCTAGCCAGTCGAGCAGGGCGGCATCGATCCGATCGGGAATCACCACCGGCAGGCGTGAGTGGATGCGCAGGCGCTGGAGGTGGGGGATCGTCTCCAGCCGGGCGACCAGTTCGGCAAGGCGCCGGTCCGGCGAGGCCAGCGGATCGCCGCCGGAGAGGATCACCTCACGAATCGAGGCGTCGCCGCGCAGATAGTCGAGGCTGGCGTCCCACTCGCGCATCGAGGGGGCGTGCTCGGCGTAGGGAAAGTGGCGCCGGAAGCAGTAGCGGCAGTTGATCGCGCAGGTCGGGCTGGCGATCAGCAGCACTCTCCCGGCATATTTGTGGATCAGCCCGGGGCGCGGGGTATGCTCGCGCTCGGCCAGCGGGTCGGCGACGAAGCCGCCGACGGCATCCTGCTCCGCTGCCAGCGGCAGTACCTGACGCAGCAGCGGGTCGTCGGGGTCGGCGTGGCGGATACGCGCCAGGTAGGCTTCGGGCACCCGTACCGGGAACAGCGCGTGACCCGCACTGGCGCCGGGCAGCAGCGCCGGGTCGAGGCCGAGGCGCTGGCACAGCACCCGCGGGTCGCGGATCACCTCGCGCAGCTGGTGCTGCCAAGCCGCGGGAGCGCGCGATTCGGCTTCACGATGCACGGCGATCGGGGTTCGGGTTATCATGCGGACCACCTGAGTTAGAACGCGCCCTGGCAGCGCTGTTACGGAATTCTCGTCGCGGACGCCCCGCGATCGTTCATTAGTGAGGAAACATGGCGAACTATTCTACCAACGAATTCAAGGGCGGCCTGAAAGTCATGCTGGATGGCGACCCGTGTAACATTCTCGAGAACGAATTCGTCAAACCCGGCAAGGGACAGGCGTTCAACCGCGTCAAGCTGCGCAACCTGATCACCGGTCGGGTCTGGGAGCGTACCTTCAAGTCGGGCGAGTCGCTCGAGGGCGCCGATGTCATGGATCTCGACATGGAGTATCTCTACACCGACGGTGACATGTGGCACTTCATGAAGACCGACGGCTCATTCGAGCAGTACGCGGTGGACAAGAAAGCCATCGGCGACGTCGAGAAGTGGCTCAAGGAGCAGGCGGTCTACACCGTCACCCTGTGGAACGACAACGCCATCGCTGTCAGCCCGCCCAACTTCCTCGAGCTCGAAGTGGTCGAGACCGATCCGGGGCTCAAGGGTGACACCGCCCAGGGCGGCTCCAAGCCGGCGACGCTCTCCTCCGGTGCGGTGGTTCGTGTCCCGCTGTTCATCAACCAGGGCGAAGTGCTCAGGATCGATACTCGCAGCGGCGAGTACGTCTCCCGCGCTTGATGCTGGCGTCGTGCCGGCTTCGAAGCCGCGCTGGTGCAGGTCGGGTCTCAGCCAGATTGGCCACGCTTCGGCGTGGCCTTCTGCGTTCTCCCGCCGGCCGCGGCCGGCCGCGGCCGGCGGGGTCGAATTGTCGGCGTGTTCGCGCCGTCTAGCGCTGCGGCGCCATTGGAGGCGAGATGGGCAGACTGACGGGGCGAACCGCCCTGATCACCGGCGCGGCCAGCGGTATCGGCCTGGCCACAGCGCTGCGTTTTGCCGCCGAGGGCGCCAATCTGGCGCTGCTCGACCGCGACCGGGCGGCGCTGACGCGCGCCTGCGAGCGTGTCGAGCAGGAGAGCGGCCGCCGGGTGGTGAGCGTCGAGGCCGATGTCGCCGAGGCTGACAGCGTCACCCGTGCGGTGGCCGAGGCCGCAGCGGCGCTGGGGCCGCTCGAACTGCTGGTCAATGCCGCCGGGGTCAACGTCTTCAGCGATCCGCTGACCACCGACGAGGTGAGCTGGCGGCGGTGCCTGGCGATCAATCTGGAGGGGGCCTGGCATGTGATCCAGGCGCTGCTCCCGGAGATGCTGGCACGCGGCTATGGCCACGTGGTCAATATCGCCTCGGTGCACGGTCACAAGATCATTCCCGGTGCCTTTCCCTACCCGGTGGCCAAGCATGGCCTGATCGGGCTGACCCGCGCACTCGGCATCGAGTACGCCGCCCGCGGGCTGCGCTTCAACTCGATCTCGCCGGGGCTGATCCGTACCCCCTCGGCCCAGGCGTGGCTGGATGGCCTCGACGACACCGAGCGCCAGCGCCAGATTGCGCTGCTGCCGTGCCAGCGCATCGGCGAGGCGGAGGAGGTGGCCAACACCGCCCTGTTCCTGGCCAGCGACGAGGCGCGTTTCATCAATGCCACCGATATCCTGATCGACGGTGGCCGCAGCCAGGTCTATCACACGTGACGATGACGCCCAGCCCAGACGACTGGCAGCCCTCGGCGACGATCGAGACGCTGCGCCAGCGGGCGCGGCTGCTGGCGGCGGTGCGTGCTTTCTTCGCCGCCCGCGACGTGCTTGAGGTGGAGACCCCGATTCTCGGCCACGCCGGGAGTACCGACCCGCACCTCGATTCGCTCTCGCTGCGCGCGACCACCCCTGCCGGACGCGAGACGCTGTGGCTGCAGACCTCGCCGGAGTTCCATATGAAGCGGCTGCTGGCGGCGGGCAGCGGCCCGATCTTCCAGCTCGCCCGCAGCTTCCGCGATGGCGAAGTGGGGCGGCGTCACAATATCGAGTTCACCATGCTCGAGTGGTACCGCCCCGGCTTCTCGCTGGCGGCGCTGATCGACGAGTGCGAGGCGCTGATCCGTACGCTGATACCGGCGCCCGGCCCGGCACGGCGGCGACGCTATCGCGAGCTGTTTCGCGAGGCGCTGGCGCTCGACCCCTTCACCACGCCTCTGGCCGAGCTGCAGCGGGTGGCGGGCGAGCGCGGCGGACTCGACATGGCCGACAGCGATCGCGATGGCTGTCTCGACCTGCTGATGAGCCTGGTCATCGAGCCGACGCTGGGGCAGGACGGCATCGACGTGGTGGTCGACTATCCCGCCAGCCAGGCGGCGCTGGCGCGCAAGCGGGTCGACGAGGAGGGCGACGAGGTGGCGTCTCGCTTCGAGATCTATCTGCAGGGCCTCGAACTCGCCAACGGCTATGACGAGCTGACCGACGCCCGGGAGCAGGCCGCCCGCTTCGAGGATGACAATCGCCAACGCGCGGCGCTTGCCAAGTCGGCTGTCGCCGTCGACCGTCGTCTCGTCGCCGCCCTGGCGCACGGCATGCCCGCGGGCAGTGGGGTGGCGCTGGGGATCGACCGCCTGATCCAGCTGGCGCTGGGCAAGGACTCCCTGGCCCAGGTCATGGCGTTCCCGACGCCGCGCTGCTGACCGGCCATGGCGCTGCTACCACGCCACCCGCCGTCTTTCACCGAAGGGCCATAGCGTCACGATCTCGCCGAGCAGTTGCTTGGCGGCCGGCGACAGCGGCCGCTGACGGCGCACGATGACATGGGATTCGGCTTCCCGGAACACCGGGTGATCGACCTCCAGCGCCACCAGTTGGCCGCGCCGCAGTTCGTGCAGCAGCGCCACACTGCCGATGAAGGTGACGCCGTTGCCGGAGCTGACGTACTGCTTCAGCGTCGCCAGCGAGTTGCTGACCAGGCTGGCATGGAAATGGCGCTTGCTCAGGACTTCCACGGCGTCGATCAGCTGGCGAATGCCGTAGCCGTGACCCACCAGGCCCAGGGGCCATTCGAGAATGGCATCCAGCGCAAGCGGCTGGGGCAACCGGGTGAGCGGATGCTCGGGGTGGACGATGGCGCAGAGCGGCTGGCGGACGGCGGCCACCGATTCGATGCCGGCAATCAACCGGGGGGCATAGGCAACGCCGATATGCGCCTGGCCCTCGTAGACCTGGCGAACCACGTCGTTGACGCTGGCCAGGGTCATCTCGATCGTCAACTGCGGATGGCGGGCGCAGAAGTCGTTCATCACCCCGCTCATCAGCCGATCGCTGTACCCCTCGCTGATCGACAGGCTGATATGGCCGCGCTGCAGGCCGTCCAGTTCGGCCAGCTGTCCGAACACCGTCTGCTCGGCGACATCCCGTTCGCGATAGAAGTCGAGCAGGATGTCACCGGCCTCGGTGGCCCGAACACCGCGGCCATGGCGTTCGACCAGGATCAGGCCGAGCGCCTGCTCGAGCTGCCGAATCTGTCGGCTGATGACGGAGGGTTCCACATCCAGTCGGTCGGACGCGGTGCGGATCGAGCCGGCCTCGAGCGCCTGCGATAGGTAGTAGAGCCAGCGGCTGTTCAGGTGAGTCGGGAACTTGTCGTTGTCATGTGCCACGGGGAGATTCCACAGGGATGGAATCACGAAGCATGCTTCGAGTGTTGCTTTTCAGGCAACACTGACCTGTCGACGAAAGTATTGTTTTCCTCCCGGCGGGATCTACTCTCGGTAAGAGCGACAGGTGCCGGGCGGCCATGAAGGAAGCACTGCATGAATGCCTGCGCGAGCGAATCGCTGCGTTACGGGGTACTGGGGGGCCAGTCCGATCGACCCGCGCCTGACCCCAGTTCCATGCGTCTTGCGACTCATTCCGCGCGCCGATGGCTTCAGCGCTTCCTGAATCCATAACAACAGCCTCCGTCCCTATCGCCAAAGACCATCATAAGATCGATAACGAGGTCCCTCATGACGACTCCTTTCTCGCGTCGTTTTTCCGCTGTGCGTCGCCGCCTGTTGGGTGGCATGACGATGGTGGCGCTGCTCTCCACGTGTGGTGCGATCTCGTCGCTGGCCGCTGCGCCGGCGGAAGCGAACACGATTCGCGCGGTCATGCACTCCGGGCTGCGCGTGCTCGATCCCATCACCACCACGGCCCATATCACCCGCGATCATGGCTACATGATCTGGGACACGCTGCTGGGCATGGACGACAAGTTCCAGCCACAGCCACAGATGGCCGACTGGGCAGTCTCCGATGACGGCATGACCTACACCTTTACCCTGCGCGACGGGTTGACCTGGCACGACGGCGGCCAGGTGACCGCCAAGGATGTGGTGGCGTCGTTCAAGCGCTGGGCCGCCCGCGATGGTGGTGGCCAGATGTTGATGGATCACGTCGCGAGTGTCGAGGCGACGGATCCCGCGACGGTGACGCTGACACTGTCGTCGCCGTTCGCTTACGTGCTCGAACTGATGGCGAAGCCCTCGTCGGTGCCGCTGTTCGTGATGCCGGAGCGTATCGCGAGCAAGTCTCCCGACGAGACGCTGACGGTGGAGGATCAGATCGGCTCCGGGCCGTTCACGTTCGTTGCCGACGAGTATGACCCCGGCAACCGCGTCGTCTACGAGAAATTCGCGGAGTACGTGCCCCGCGACGAGGCGGCCAGCTGGACTGCCGGCGGCAAGGTCGTCAACGTCGATCGTGTCGAGTGGATCAACATGAGCGACGCCCAGACGGCGCTCAACGCGCTCAATTCGGGGGAGATCGATTTCCTCGAGTCGCCCTCCGTCGATCTGCTGCCGGTGCTCCAGGCCAATCCCGAGCTGACGGTCGAGAAGCTCAATGAGCTGGGCAGCCAGACCATCGGGCGCTTCAATTTTCTCTATCCTCCGTTCGACAACCCCGAGATTCGCCGCGCCGCGCTGACGGCGATGAACCAGACCGACGTGCTGGCATCCCTGATCGGCAATCCCGAGTTCTACACCACCTGTGACTCGATGTACGGCTGCCAGACGCCGCTCGCCACCGACGCCGGTGCGCCGGAGACGCTGGCGACCGGCGGCGGGACGGAGGCGGCGAAGCAGATGCTGGCAGACGCTGGCTACGATGGCACGCCCGTCGTCATGATGCAGCCGACCGACGCGCCGACGGTCAGCCCGCAGCCGGTGATCGCCGCCCAGTTGTTGCGCCAGGCCGGCTTCACGGTCGATCTGCAGCCGATGGACTGGCAGACACTGGTCACCCGTCGTGCCAGCCAGCAACCTCCTTCGGCCGGCGGCTGGAACATGTTCTTCACCAACTGGTACATCCCGGAAGTGTGGAATCCGCTGGTCAACCCGATGCTCAATGGCCGCGGCAAGGATGGCGGCTGGTTCGGCTGGCCGGACGACCCCGAGCTCGAATCGATGCGCAACCAGTTCGCCCAGGCCGAAAGCGATGCCGACCGCAAGGCGATCGCCGAGCGTATTCAGCGTCACGCCTTCGAACAGGTGACCTATATCCCGCTGGGCGAATACTCGATTCCGGCGGCCTGGAACAAGGCGCTCTCCGGCATTCTGCACTCACCGGTGCCGGTGTTCTGGAACATCACCAAGTCCGAGTAACGGGCGCCGGAGCGCGATCGACATCGCGCTCCGGGCCTGCGACGAACTGCAACGGAGTACGTTCATGTTCAGCTACTGTCTGCGTCGAACGCTGGCGGCAGTGCCGGTCATGGTGATGGTGGCGCTGTTCGTCTTTCTGCTGCTCCGGCTCTCGCCGGGCGACCCCGCGGCGATCATCGCCGGTGACATGGCCACCCCGGCGCAACTGGATCGGATCCGCGAGACCCTGGGGCTGAACCAGCCGATCTATCTGCAATTCTTCCACTGGGCCGGGGAGCTGCTGCGGGGCGATTTCGGCACCTCCCTGATGTCCAACCTGCCGGTGACACAGCTGATGGCCCAGCGCCTGGAACCCACCGTCAGCCTGGCCCTGCTCAGCATCGTGCTTTCGGTGGTGGTGGCGGTGCCGATGGGCGTCATCGCAGCCTGGAAGCACGGCAGCCTGATCGACAACGCGGTGATGTCGGTCTCGGTGCTGGGCTTTTCGGTGCCGGTGTTCGTGATCGGCTACCTCCTGATCAAGATTTTCGCCATCGATCTCGGCTGGCTGCCGGTTCAGGGCTTCAAGCGGATCTCCGAGGCGGGGTTCGGGCCCTTCATCAGACACGCCATTCTGCCGGCACTGATGCTGTCAACGATCTATATCGCGCTGATCGCGCGGATGACCCGGGCCAGCATGCTGGACGTGCTGGGGGAGGATTTCGTGCGGACCGCGCACGCCAAGGGCGCCAGCGAGAGACGGGTGCTGTTCAAGCATGCGTTGCGCAACGCCGGCGTGCCGATTCTCGAAGTGATCGGTACCGGCTTCGCCTTGATGATCACCGGGGTGGTCGTCACCGAGAGCGTGTTCAACATCCCGGGGCTCGGCCGGCTGACGGTGGATGCGATCCTCTCGCGTGACTATCCGGTGATCCAGGGGCTGATTCTGGTGACCAGCGGCGTCTACGTGCTGATCAATCTGGCCATCGATCTCTCCTATGCGCTGCTCGACCCGAGGATCCGTTACCAATGAGCCTGTCACCCCCTCACGCCGCCTCCGATGTCGCCGGCGCCCCGGTGCCGCGACGGCTACGCTTCTGGCCGCGCCGGCGCCCCGGTTGGACGGTGATGATCGCCGGCGTCTGCCTGGCCCTGATCGTGATCGTCGCCATCCTGGCGCCATGGCTCGCTCCCCACGATCCGCTCGAGATGTCTCCGGCGAATCGCCTCAAGCCCCCCGGTGCGGAGTACTGGCTGGGCAGCGACGCCTATGGCCGCGATCTGCTGTCGCGTGTGCTCTATGGCGCTCGGGTCTCGCTGATCGTGGGTATCGGCAGTGCGCTGATCAGCGTGGTCATCGGCTTGCCGCTAGGCATCCTCGCCGGTTTCTTTCGCGGGCTGGATTCGCTGATCATGCGCGTCATGGACGGCCTGATGGCGATTCCCAGCGTGCTGCTGGCGATCGCCATCGTCTCGCTGATCAGCGCCAACCTGTGGACCGTGATGGCCGCGATCACCATCCCCGAGATTCCCAGGGTGGTGCGCCTGGTGCGCTCGGTGGTGCTCTCCGCGCGGGAGGAACCCTATGTCGAAGCCGCGGTCTCGCTGGGCAGCAGCCTGACCACGGTGATGTGGCGTCACCTGATGCCCAACACGCTGGCCCCGTTGATCGTGATGAGCACCTACATCTGCGCCTCGGCCATCCTGACCGAAGCCATCCTCTCCTTTCTCGGGGCCGGCATCGGGACCGAGACCCCGACCTGGGGCAACATCATGTCGGAGGGTCGAACCTACTTCCTGATCAAGCCTTCGTTGATCTTCTGGCCGGGCATCATGCTGTCGATCTGCATCCTGTCGATCAACCTGCTCGGCGATGCCGCGCGTGACCGCCTCGATCCCCGGCTGCAGAAACGAGGAGGTGCGCAATGAGCGATGACGTCACTCACGCCGAGCTCGCCCCGGCGCCGGTGCTGGAGATTCGTGGGCTGAAAGTCACGACGCACGCCTCGCCGGCCAAGCCCATCCTCGAGGGCATCGACTTCTCGATCGCGCCGGGCGAGACGCTCTGCCTGGTGGGCGAGTCGGGCTCCGGCAAGTCGGTGACCTCGCTGGCGGTGATGGGACTGCTGCCCAAGGGAAGCCTCACCGTGACCGGCGGTCGTATCGCGCTGGAGGGGGACGCCCTGCTCGATACCTCCCCAAGGCGACTGCGCGAGCTGCGCGCCAGCCGTATGGCGATGATCTTCCAGGAGCCGATGACCGCCCTCAATCCGTTGATGCGGGTGGGAGAGCAGATCGAGGAGGTGCTGGTCATGCACCGGAAGGGGCTCTCCTCGGCGCAGCGCCGGGAGCGCGTGCTCGAGATGCTCGATCAGGTCCAGCTGCCGGATATCGAGCGGGTCTACGCCAGCTGGCCGCACCAGCTCTCCGGCGGCCAGCGCCAGCGTATCATGATCGCCATGGCGCTGGTCCTGGAACCCAAGCTGCTGATCGCCGACGAGCCCACGACGGCGCTGGACGTGACCACGCAGAAGCAGATTCTCAAACTGATCAAGCAGTTGCAGGAGCGCCACGGCACGTCGGTGCTGTTCATTACCCATGACATGGGGGTGGTGGCGGACATTGCCGATCGGGTGTGCGTCATGCGTCATGGCGCGGTGGTCGAGACCCAGCCGATCGCGGCGCTGCTGCGGCGGCCGCAGACCGACTATACCCGCCAGTTGCTGACGGCGGTGCCGAGCCTGCGGCCTCGGGCGGCGCGGGAGGTGACCGACCGCGAGGTCGTGCTGGAGGCGATCGAGCTCGAAAAGCGCTATGGGCAGACCTCTCGATGGGCCCGGCTCAGCGGCAGGGCCTCCGCCCAGACGCTGGCGGCGAGCGAGGTCAATTTCGCGCTGACCCGGGGGCGCACCCTGGGCATCGTCGGCGAGAGCGGTTCCGGAAAATCGACCGTGGCGCGCTGCGTGATGCGGATGATCGAGCCGACCGCGGGTGGCGTGCGGGTCATGGGCAAGGATATCGCCAGCCTCGGCAGAGCCGCGCTGAGGCCGCACCGCAAACGGATCCAGATGATCTTCCAGGATCCGTTCCGATCACTGAACCCGCGGCTGACCATCGGTGCCAGCCTGATCGAAGGGCCGGTCAACTATGGCACGCCGCGCGGGGAGGCGCTGGCGCGCGCTGCCGAGCTGCTGGCGCTGGTGGGATTGCCGAAAGACGCGCTGGCGCGCTATCCCCATCAGTTCTCCGGCGGTCAGCGCCAGCGTATCGCCATCGCCCGCGCCTTGGCGATGGAGCCGGACGTGCTGGTCGCCGACGAAGCGGTGTCGGCGCTGGATGTCTCGGTCCAGGCCCAGGTGCTCGCGCTGCTCGATGACATTCAGCGCCGGCTCGGCGTGGCGGTGCTGTTCATCACTCACGATCTGCGCGTCGCTGCCCAGATCTGCGACGAGGTGATGGTGATGCAGCAGGGCGTGGTCGTGGAGTACGGCCCGGCGAGCCGCGTGCTGGGTGCGCCGGAGCACCCCTACACCCGCTCGCTGATGCTGGCCGCACCCGGACGGCACTGGGACTTTTCGCAGTTTCGGCCGCTAGAGCACGTCCTCGAGGAGGCCCCGACCTCCGCGTCGGACGCTGTCGTCCACCCATGAAGGGCCGGGATCACTCGGTCGAACCGCCTCTTTTTCACGCTCTCTCGGACTCAAGGACCGCGTCATGTCACAGCCTCGGATTGCCGTCGGTGGCTTTCTCCACGAAACCAACACCTTTGCGCCCAGCCCGGCGACCTACGAGGATTTCCGGCGGGGGGGCGGAGCCCCGCCGCTGAGCGAGGGCGCTGCGCTGTTCGATGCGGTGGCGGCGAGCAACATTGGCCTGTGCGGCTTCCTGGGGGCTCCCGAAGCCCGGGCATGGACCCTGGTACCGACCCTCTGGACCGCGGCGAGCCCATCGGCGCACGTCACCCATGAGGCCTTCGAGCGTATCACCGAGCGCCTCCTGGACGGCATCCGCGCTGCGGCACCGCTCGACGGGGTCTATCTCGATCTCCACGGCGCGATGGTCACCCAGCAGTTCGATGATGGCGAAGGCGAGTTGCTGCGCCGGGTGCGGGCCCTGGTGGGGGACGCGGTCCCGATCGTCGTCTCGCTGGACTTGCATGGCAACGTGACGCCGACGATGGTCGAGCAGGCCGACATGCTGATCGCTTATCGGACCTATCCCCACGTCGACATGGCGGAGACCGGCGCCCGCTGTGCCACCGCGCTGGCCAGGCTGCTGGCCAGTGACCAGCGACCGGCCAAGGCATTTCGCCAGCTCGACTTTCTGATGCCGATCGCTTGGCAGTGCACGGCGGAAGAGCCGTGCCGCTCGCTCTACGCCGAAGTCGCGGCGATGGAGCGCGACACGCTGCCCGCGGTGTCGTTCTTGACCGGATTCCCGGCGGCGGATTTCGCCGACTGCGGCCCCAGCGTCATCGTCTACGGGGTCGATCAGGTCAGTGCCGATGGCGCCGCCGACGCATTGAGCGCACGAATCGCCGCCCAGGAGCCCGCTTTCGTGGGGCGTGTATTCGATCCCGAGATGGGGGTGCGCGAGGCGATGCGCTTGGCGACAGGCGCCACCAGGCCCGTGGTGATCGCCGATACCCAGGACAACCCGGGCGCCGGTGGCAACTCCGACACCATGGGCATGCTCAAGGCGCTGATCGGCTGCCGGGTAACCCGAGCGGCGCTCGGCAATGTGTTCGATCCGGCGGCGGCGCAGGTTGCCCATGAAGCGGGTGTCGGCGCGGTGGTCCGGGTGGCGCTCGGCGGCCACTCCGGGGTGCCGGGAGACGCTCCGCTGGAGGCGGCATTCACGGTCGAGGCGCTCTCCGACGGTCAGTTCGTGGCCCCGGGCCCCTACTATGGTGGCGGCCGCCTCGACATGGGGCCGTCAGCGTGTCTGCGCATCGACGGCATACGCATCGTGGTGGTCAGCCGCAAGGCGCAGATGGCCGACCTGGCGATGTACCGTTCGGTGGGCATCGAACCGCTCGAACAGGCCATTCTGGTCAACAAGAGTTCGGTCCATTTCCGTGCCGACTTCGCCCCGATCGCGGAGACCATTCTGGTCTGCGCCGCGCCCGGACCGATGGCCGTCGACCCGGCCGATCTGCCGTGGCGACGCCTGCGCCCCGGCATCCGGACATCGCCTCTCGGCAGGCCCTTCGTCCCTGCCGCCGAACCTGCCTGAACCCGACGGTCGCCCAGCTCGACGTTTCCCTTAGGTTTCCCTTGCCCAGGAGTTCCCATGACCACCTTGCCGCGTATCGATGCCTTTACCGATGAACTGATCGCGATTCGCCACGATATCCACGCCCATCCGGAAATCGGCTTCGAGGAGCAGCGCACCGCCGCCATCGTTGCCGCGTATCTGCACGAACTGGGCATCGACGTGCATACCGGCGTGGGCAAGACCGGCGTCGTCGGTCTCATCGATGGCAAGCGGGGTCCGGGGCAGACGCTCGGCCTGCGTGCCGATATGGATGCGCTGCCGATGGACGAGGAGACGGGGCTGGCGTTCGCCTCGAAGCACCCCGGCCGCTTCCACGGCTGCGGTCACGATGGCCACACCACCATGCTGCTGGGCGCGGCGCGCTATCTCGCCGAGACGCGCGATTTCGCCGGCCGGGTGGTGTTGATCTTCCAGCCGGCGGAGGAGGGGCTGGGCGGCGCCCGGACAATGATCGCCGAGGCGCTGTTCGAGCGCTTCCCCTGCGACGAGATCTATGCGCTGCATAACGCCCCGCATCTCGATCATGGCCAGATCCGCGTGATGAGCGGCAAGGCGATGGCCGGTGCCGAGTTCTTCGACATCGTCATCCGCGGCCGGGGAAGCCATGGCGCGCAGCCCAACCACGCCCGCGACCCGATCGTGGTCGCGACGCAGCTCTCCCAGGCCATGCAGAGCATCGTCAGCCGCAACACCAATCCCCTGGACGCGGCGGTGGTGTCGATCACCCAGCTGCATTCCGGCTCCGCCTACAACGTGATTCCGCAGTCGGCCACGCTCTCCGGCACCATTCGCACCTTCGACGACGACGTCGCCGCGCTGATCCATCAACGCATCCGGGTGCTGGCAGCCGGCCTGGCCAGCGCCTACGGCGTCGAGATCGAGGTCGATATCCGCAATATCTTCTCGGTACTGGAGAATCATCCGAGCCAGACCGAGGCCCTGGCGGCCGCGGCCCGGGAGATCGTCGGCGATGCCAACGTCGCCGATCTCGGTCGTCCGGTGATGGGCAGCGAGGATTTCGCCGACATGCTGAAGAGGGTACCGGGCTCCTACTGCTGGGTTGGCCATGCCGGCGATGTCCCGGTGCACAATCCGGCGTTCGTGCTCGACGACGGGATTCTGCCGATCGGGGCCAGCCTGCTGGCGCGGGTCGCCGAACGTCGTCTTAACGAACTGGCGGCGGCGAGCACTGCCCGGGCGGTGAACGCATGAGCCTCGCCGCCACTCTGGAGTTCGATCTCGATGAGATGCTGGCCGGACTGCAGCGCTGGGTCGAGTGCGAGAGTCCGACCTTCGACAGTGCTGCCGTCAATCGCATGATGACGCTGGCCGCGAACGATCTCGTGGCGATGGGGGCGAGCGTCGAACGCGTAGCCGGCCCTGCGGGGCTGGGCGACTGCGTCAAGGCGAGCTTCCCGCACCCGCGTCAGGCCGAAGGTGGCATCCTGATCATGGCGCATCTGGACACCGTCCATCCGGTCGGCACGCTGGCGATGTTGCCGTTTCGGCGTGAGGGGGGACGCTGTTATGGGCCCGGCATCTGCGACATGAAGGGCGGCACCTATGCGGCGCTGTGCGCGGTGGCCGCACTCCGGCAGGCGCGGGTCGATACGGCGCTGCCGATTCATGTGCTGCTGACCTGCGACGAAGAGATCGGCAGCCCCGGCACCCGCGAGCTGATCGAGCGGGAAGCGGCAAGGCATCGCTATATCCTGGTTCCGGAACCGGCGCGCGCGGGCAATGGCGTGGTTACCGGGCGCTATGCGATCGCCCGTTTCGAGCTGCTCGCTCACGGTCGGCCTAGCCACGCCGGCGCGGCGCTGGCCGATGGCCATTCCGCGATTCGCGAGATGGTTGCACGAATTCCCGAGATCGAGTCGATGACCGACGATGACTGCACCTTCAGCGTCGGCGTGGTGCAGGGCGGCCAGTGGGTCAACTGCGTGTCGACGAGCTGTCGTGGCGAGGCGTTGAGCATGGCCAAGCGTCAAGCCGACCTGAATCGCGGTATCGAACGCATGCTGGCGTTCAACCAGCGCGATGCCGATGGCCTCGGCTTCGAGGTCGAGCTCGGCGTGGTCCGGCCGGTGTGGGAAGCGGGCGAGGCGACGCTATCGCTCTACGCCCAGGCCAAGGCGATTGCCGACGAGCTGCAAGTGCCGCTCCCACACGCCAGCAGCGGCGGCGGCTCCGACGGCAATTTCACCGGTGCCATGGGGCTGGCGACGCTCGACGGACTGGGCGTTCGCGGCGCGGGCGTCCACACCCTGGCCGAACATATCGAGGTCGACAGCCTGGTCGAGCGGTCGAGACTGATGGCCGGGTTGATGGCCGCGCTACGCTGATCGCGAGGGGGCGGGGCCGCTCGGTCTAGTCGTCGATACGCCCGCGCAGGCGTTTCTTCTGGCCGTGTTTCGTCTTCTGATCGACGCGCTTGCGTTTGGCGCTGCGGCTCGGTTTGGTGGCCTGCCGTGGCTTCTCGCCATAGAGCACGGGTTTGATCAGCTGCTTCAGCCGGACGAGGGCCGCCTCCCGGTTGAGTTCCTGGGTGCGATGCTCCTGCGACTTGATTACGACGATGCCGTCGCGGGTGATGCGTTTGTCACTCAGGGCCAGCAGCTTTTCCTTGAACCCGGGATGCAGACTGGAGGCGCGGATGTCGAAGCGCAGGTGGATCGCCGAGGAGACCTTGTTGACGTTCTGGCCGCCGGCGCCCTGGGCGCGTACGGCGATGAGCTCGATCTCGTTGTCGGGAATCGAGACGTTGCGGGAGATTTCCAGTGGCATCGGCTGCTCCCTGAGTGTTCGAAAATGAAGGGAATGCCTCGCTCAGTCGACGCGATAGACACGCCAGCCGTCGGGGCAGGGCCTATCCTGCCACAGGCTGAGCATGGCGTCGCTGGCCGGAAACAGCGGCGTGGGGAGCTCATCTTGCGGAAACCATGCCCAGCGGGCGAAGACATCCGGTTCGTTCACTTGCGGTTCGGCGGTTTCGTCGCCGAGTGAAATCAGCGCCGCGCCGGTGATCGCGGTGCGGTCGCTGCCCAGCTGTTGCAGGAAGGCGAATATCTCGACCGGCTGTCGAGCAATGATGCCAGCCTCCTCGTGCAGTTCCCGCAGTGCCGCAGCCTCGAAGGTCTCCCCGGGTTCGACGTGCCCGCCGGGAAGACACCAGGTGGGTGTCTCTCCGGCCTTGATACGATAGCCGAGCAGCAGGTCGCCGCCGGGGCGGGTGACGATGACGCCGACACCCACGCGGGAAACGGGAGCAGCCATCAGAGCGTTTCCTCCTGCAGTGGCGCTTGCGACAAGGTCGACAGTGCTGCGCTGGCCGCATAGTGGCCGCTGATGAAGGCGGCCACGATGCCCCGGAACAGTCCGCAGGCGTCGCCGACCACCCAGGTCGGTTGCCCGGGCAGGCGTAATTGGTCGTCGACGCCGGGGTACCAGCCGACGCCCTCGAGGGTCGGGCCGATCAGACGTGTCGCCTCATGTTCGATCCGGGGGAAGCTGTCGACGAGCTGGCGCAGCCCCTGCAGCATCGCACACGCCAGGGTGTCGCCGTAGATCCGCCGCATCCGGGCGGTGGTCTCGGCGTCCCCTTCCAGCCATGCCGACAGGGGGATTTCGAAGTAGGCGTCCCGCTCGGCCATGGCGTTCTGTAATGTCGAGATCGCCTCCCGTGCCATCGACTCGTCGAGAATGCGCGTATTGAAGCCGACGTTGGAGCGCGCCGTGGGTGGGCCGTCCGAGTGCCCCGATACCGTCCACAGACCTTGCGTTCGGGTCAGCACGGTTGTGCCGTTGCGACAGGCACAGAAAGTGCGCCATTCGATACCGTCTTCGGCCGTCTGCAGCGTCAGCTTGGGGTCGAGATTGGAGAAAGCCTGGAAGAAGGCCTGCTCGCTGGGCTGGTCGATACGGAACCCGACTTCCAGGCGGCGGAAGACCTTCTCGATGTCGCCCATGTCCAGTGCGCCGAAACGCCCTGTGGCCCAGATCAGTGTCCTGGTGACAAGCGCGCGGGGCGCTGCGTCGAGACCCTCCAGCTGCAGGTGATGGCGCTGCTCGTCGGCGTCGTAGCGGTGGAAGGTCACGCAGGTCCCGGTCAGGATGTCGATATCGACGCCGTTGACCAGGCCGAAAACCATCTCCTCCCGCGCCTGCAGTGGCAGGTAGCGGGAGGGGTAGTCCTTCAGGTTCCAGCGGCCTTCCTCCGGCGTGTAGACGTCGGTCCTGTTCGGGAACGGTGGCGTCTGCATACCATAGGATTCGAGCAGCTCACAGGTCCAGGCGTAGGCGCGATGCAAGGCCTCGCGTTCCGGCAATTGCCATATCCGCGTTGCGGATGGGAAGAACGAGAACTTGCCGTCCGAGTAGAGTCCGGCACCACCCTGGCCTTGGGTCAGATTCGCTTCGTCGTTTCTGTCGCGCCTCGAGATATCCGGACCCCGATCGACGAGAAGTACCCGATGTCCCTGACCGGAGAGCCTTCGGGCGGCGGCCAGTCCGGCGGGGCCGGCTCCGACGATGGTGACGTCATAACTCTCCATCATAACTCTCCATGATGAGGCCTCGAGCAGTGATGCGTGTCGAACGACGATGGGATACCCGTGACAACGGCGGTCGGCGGGATCTAGGTCGCGGCAGGAGTAACAGTTTCTTACTAAAAAATGATACGATACGATGCGTATCTTATATTATCGTATCTGTCAGGAGCTGTTTTTGACAAGGATGTCTTCCATGCCCGTCGTTTCTCCTGCACGCCCAGGTCGGCCGCGCAGCGCCACGGCTTCGACCGAGGTGATGCGAACAGCCATGGAACTGGCGCTGGAAGGAGGAATTCACCATGCCACTGTCGAGCGGATAGTCAGCGTCTCGGGCGTGGCCAAGTCGACCATCTATCGTCGTTGGCCAAATGCGGTTGCCATCGTCATGGATGCCTTTCTGGACGCGGTCGGGCCGAGTATCGCCTACGATGACGAACTGCCTGTCGTTGCCAGCTTCCGTCGCAGCGTGCTGGCGCTGGCCGAGATTCTCAACGGCCCTCATGGGCGCTTGCTGCAGCATCTTCTGGGCGCCGCCCAATCCGACCCCGTGTTGAGCCGTGCCTTCGTCGAACGTTGGATCGGGCCGCGCCGCCAGATGGGTCGACAAGCCATTGTTGGCGCCGTCGAGCGAGGCGAGCTCAGGCCTGAGATCGATCCGGACCTGAGCATGGATCTGATCTACGGTGCCGTCTACTATCGGCTGTCGGTCTCCTTTTCGGAGATCGACCAGGATTTCGTCGAAGCCGTCATCGACCGGGCGCTGGGGCCCTACGTACGGGACCGCCCCGACGCATAGCCGGTGCCAGCCGGTTCACGCTGGCCCTGGCAGTGCGCCCATCGTCTGGCCCATGCTGATCGGACTACCCTCGGGATCGAAGTCGCCGAACGCCGTCTCTCTCCCCAGGCACATCACCACGGTGGAGCCGAGCTTGAAGCGGCCCATCTCCTGGCCTCTCTCGATCACGATGGGTTCATCGAAACGGGTGGTCTGCACCCGACCGCTCAGCGGTGTGACCTGTCCAGCCCAGGTGGTCTCGATGGCGGCCACGATCATCGCGCCAACCAGCACCATGGCCAGCGGCCCATGCTCGGTGTCGAAGAGACAGACCAGTCGTTCATTGCGGGCGAACAGTCCCGGCACATGGTTGGCGGTGGCGCTGTTGACCGAGAACAGCCGTCCCGGCACATAGGTCATCTCGCGCAAGGTCCCGGTCATCGGCATATGTACGCGGTGATAATCCTTGGGCGACAGATAGACCGTGGCGAAGCTGCCCTGGCGGAACGGCGCCGCACGGGCGACATCGCCGCCCAGCAGGGCACTGAGCGAGTAGGTCTGGCCCTTGGCCTGGATCAGGGTGCCATGCTCGATACGCCCGTAGCGTGAGAGCACGCCGTCCGCCGGCGAGAGCAGCCCCTCGCCGAGGGGGCGGGCGTCCGGCTTCAGCGCCCGGGTGAAGAAGTCGTTGAAGCAGGCGTAGGCACTCGGATCCGGCTGCAGGGCCTGACTCATGTCGACGCCGTAGGTATCGATGAAGCGACGAATGAACAGATCCTTGACCCAGGGGATCCGGCTATCGGCGATCCGGCCGATCAGTCGCGAGATCGCGTGGTGGGGGAGCGGGTACTGAATTCTGGCGAAGAGTTCCTGGCGATCCACGATAACGACCCCGATGAAAGAAGAGGGACTGACGGAAGGCGGACAAGGTAGCGAGACTGCCCCGCCGGTGCAACCGAGCTTCGCTCGGAGCTGTCAGTCATAGGCTTGACGCTGGAAGAGAGGTCAAAACCCAAAACCAAAACGGTTTCATTTGACTGGTGTAGGTGGTTCTATCTTGGCTTCCAGCTTCCAG